>DUFB01000099.1 GCA_011192005.1 Dehalococcoidia bacterium | reverse complement strand
GAGGGGACCGGAGAGAATGGTGAACGCCAGCGGCAATCCACCGAGGAATATCAGGGCAAGACCCTCGGCGACGATTTCCATGACGAGGATTCTTCGGTTTTCCTGAGAGATATCGCCGAAGCCTTTAACCATGGGGCCGGTGGCGACAATATGGGCGACACCCCAGGCAATGATTACAGCCGAGCCGATGTATACCAGCGTTTCATTAATCATATATAGCCCCCTTAACGAGTATAGGACTCCGCCAGCTCGAAGTAGGCGCGGGTGGTAGCCAGTATCGTGTCCTTTTCCGCGGCGGGGATATAAGGGTCATCGTACTGCTGGCAGCCTATCTTAGCCCGCACGCAGGCGCGGTAGCATTTGTAAAAATTCAACAGCCTGAGAATATCCTTGTCCCCGCTTGCGGCGATGTAGCTGTCAACGAAGAGAGCGGACAGGTCCTGCCGTCCGTATCGGTCGAGGTCCATGGCGAGAAAGGCAATCTCGCTGGCGACATCAATATAGCGAAAGCGGTCGATGAACTCGATACAGTCGTAAATGCAGATTTTATCACCGAAGCAGATGTGGGCAGCGTGAAGGTCGCCGTGGCAATCACGGATTCTGCCTTTGTCCACGCGTTCACGGAAGAGAGAGGCATTGCCTTTAATAAATCCTTCGTTGAAGTCCCTGATACGCTGGTACATCTCCCGGGGAACGGTGGTGCCCACGTGATTGGAGGTCTGCTCGAAGTTCTCCGTAGTGTTTTTAATGACGGAGTCGATGCCCCCGATGGCGTTAATCTCACCACCGGTAGCAGCGTGACGGTGGAACTCAACGAGAATATCAGCCACCTGCCTTATCATGTCCGGGGTGACTTTGTTTTGAGGCAGGAGAACGTCCATCATGAGCCGACGGGGGAGGAGACGCATGTTGACGGCGTATTCGACAACTTCACCACGGCCGCCGATTTTAAAGGAGCCGTTATCCTCGGTTAACGTCAAAACCCCCAGATAGATATCGGGGCAGAGGCGGCGGTTAAGCTCGACCTCTTTTTCGCAGAAGTGCTTACGCTTTTCTAGGGTGGTAAAATCCAGAAAGCCGAAATCGACCGGTTTTTTTATCTTGTACACGAGGTCGTCAACCAGGAATACGTAGGATATCTGGGTCTGCACCAGCTCGATGCTACGGGGCGAGTCGGGGTAAGCTGCGGATTTGAATAAAGCCTGAACCAAAGGTGGTAGTTCCGACATCAAAGCACCACCGGAAATATATATTATCAAAGAGACAGGTTATTTTTTAACCCGTGCTTGAGCTTTAGCCTTCTCCTTACGCCTTTTTGCCTGTTTAAGGTGTTTGTGCCAGGCAACCCTTTTAGTTTTATTCATCGCTAATAATATAACCTAAATCAGAGTTTCTTGCCAGTCGATTACAAAAACTTGATTGTTTTTACCTTTTATAACCGGCGGTAATGGTCATGCGGTCGTACAACAGCCAGGGATCGTCAGGGTGGTCCCTGACATATTTCCTGAGCTCAGCGATCCCTTTTTTATAGGCCTGAGGGGAAATCATGGTGAGGACGGAGGTGCATTTATTCAGGTCGGCCTTCAGGTGCGCGGCGGCGTCGGCAAAGCTGCGCTGGACAATCTCTTCGGAGATAACGTCGAGGAATCCCGCTTCATGCAACCAGGTCTCCACCATGCCGGAAGAGATGCCTCTATCTTGATCGATAGCCAGCGTTTCCGGGAAAAACGTGTGCTCGATATCGTTGCGAATCTGGTCGATGGCTCCATAGCGAACCAGGATTACTCCGCCGCGGACGAGAACGCGGTAGCACCCACGGATGACACGTTGCGGGCTGTCGACGTGATGCAGCAGGTGGGACATGAAGACGACATCAAACGACTCATCTTTATAAGGTAGGAACTGAGCATCAGCAATATCCCAGGTTATTAGACGTCCGTTGTCCTTTTTTCTGGCTCTGGCGAGCATCTCCGGGGAAGAATCAGCCCCGGTGACATGACAACCCAGGTTGACGGCGAAGGGAAAGGAAAACCTGCCGGTACCGCAGCCGAGGTCGAGCAGGCGAGTGCCCCGCCCCGCCCCCGACAGTCGGCAGATGATACCGAGCCACTGCTCGATATTCTGCTCGGGGAGGGGGCGTCCTTTATCAAAAAAGGAGGCTATCTTGCTGTAGTCTGCCTTTTTCATCGTCCATCGTTGACCAGCGCCGCAAAACGGGCAAAGGAGCGGTCGTAGGTACGCTCGACATCGGGAGGGAAGGCGCAGGCGGGCAGCTCATTCATCCGCAGATGGTAGCTGATGCACTCGCAACACTTCCCTTTCCGCGAGCATGGCTCGTAAGTGCAGTTGCATCTGGCTTTATTGGCTTCAATATTACATTCCATAGTCGTTCACCTGTTCCTTAGAATGGCCATATCAGGGGTATAAGGAGTACCGCCAGCCCCCAGAAGATAAGGTTTAGGGGAACGCCGACCCTGGTGAAGTCCGAGAAGCGGTAGCCACCGGGCGAGTAAATCATGGTATTGGTCTTGTAGCCGATAGGCGTAGCGAAGCTGGTGGAGGCGGCAAAGGTAATGGCGACGAGCAGGGGGCGGGGGTCGATTTTCAGAGTAGCGGCGGCGGAAAGAGCAATCGGCGCCAGTATAGCCGCGGCGGCGTTGTTGGACATAGCCTCGGTGAGCAGGGCGGTGATAAAGTAAAGCGCCGCCAGCAACGCCACAGAACCGTTACCGCCCAGGGGCTCCAGGACGTGGTCGGCCAGCCAGAGAGTAGCACCGCTTTCCTCCAGCGCCAACCCTAACGGGAGAACACCAGCCAGGAGGAAAATAATCTTCCAGTCGACGGCTTTATAGGCTTCGTCGATAGTGAGGCACTGCGTGACCACCATCGCCACCGCGCCGAGGACAGCGGCCAGCATAACGGGCATGACATTCAGCGTGGTGAGGATGACCACCGCCAGGACCACGGCCAGCGCGAGGAAAGCCCGGTTCCTCCGGAGGTAGAGGTCGGTGAGTTCGTTGGTGACGATGGCGTTGGGCGAGTTCATAATATGGGCGATATCATCCTTATCGCCCTGGAGGAGAACCGTATCGTTTTCCCTGAGCTTGATGTCAGCCAAACGCTCCCGGATAGTCCTACCCCGCCGCTGGATTGCCAGAATCATCAAGCGGTGGCGGCGGAAAAAGGCGGATTCATGCAACGTACGCCCGATGAGATTGGAGCCGGGGGGTATGAGCACCTCGCTTATCTTCATGTTATGAGAACTCAAAGTCTGGTCTTTAACCCGGGCGTCCTTGAGGGTTTTCAGTCGATATTTCGACTCGATTTGCAGGATTTGCTCGATGTTGCCGTGCAGCAGAAGGATATCGCCGGGTTTTATCCGTGTGCGGGAGGGACGGCTGACTGCTTTCGTTTCCCGCAGGAGATTGGCAAGTTCTATCCTGGTCTCGTCGCCGACCTTGCTCGTTTCCCAGGTCTGGCCGATGAGCGGGGATTTTTCGGTAACCTGAAGCTCGGCGAGGTAGTCCATGAGTCGGTACTTGTCCACCTGCTCGGCTTCAGCCTTGCGAACCGGCAGGAGCCAGCGCCCGACGGCCGCCAGGTAGACGAGACCCGCGCCGACCATAGCCAGTCCCAGGGGGAGGAACTCGAAGAAGCCGAAGGGCTCCATGCCGTTATTGACGGCGATAGAGTTGACGATGAGATTGGTGGAGGAGCCGACGATGGTACAGACACCGCCGAACTGGCTGGCGTAGGACAGGGGGATCAGTACACGGGAGGGGGCGATTTTACGACTCCGCGCCAGCACCATAGCTACGGGGATAAAAATAGCCACGATGGCGGCGTTGATGATGAAAGCCGACAGGATAGCGGCGGTGAGGCTGAGGAAAAGCATGAGGCGGAGCTCCGTCTTCCCGGCAAGATGGTCGAGTTTACGGGCGGTCCACTCCACCAGTCCGGTACGCACCAGGCCTTCGCTGATGATGAACATGGCGGCAAGGGTGACGGTAGCCTGGTTAGCCAGTCCGTAGAGGACATGCTCCGACTCGATCAGTCCCAGGACGAAGAGCAACACCAGCACACAGAGGGCAATGACATCGATGCGTACTTTGCCCCAGATGAACATCGCCATGGCGGCGATAACGATGATGCCGACGAGGACCATATCCAGGCTGGCCATGTGGATATTATACCGTGAACGGGGTGCGGTTAGCTATAGCGGCGTCTCATCTCATCGGAGAGAGCGGTAAGCAGCTCCAGGGCTTTTTCGGAGCCTTCTTCGGTGAGGGATGCCAGGGAGCAGCTGGGGGTAAGCAGGCTGTGGGTTACCAGGTCTTTGAAGCGGAGTCCGTTGCGGGTGAAGGGAACCATCGCCTCCTCGAGGCGGTCCCGCAAACTGGCGACCGTTTCCCCGTCTACCGATGTTACATTGTTGGGAACGATGCCCCAGGCAACGCAGCCGCCGCGCGAGATAAAAGACTTGACTTCATCGGGGTAGAGGGTCAGCGACTCCGCGTAGTTGTAGGTATCAAAGTTGAGGATATCCAGCTTGGTTTTAAAGAATATCGACCAGTCGGTATTGCCGCAGCAGTGCAAGCCTTTGAGTCCCCTGATGCCGTCGAAGACTTCGTCAATCATCGCAGCGACCTTCTCCGGAGAGGAAAAGGGGCCGGCGGCAACCGACGAGCCATAGGAAGCCATGTAGGGCTCGTCGACGAAGATGATGGTGTTCTTCGAGAGCTTTTGCAGTTCTTTCTCCTGCCAGGCAGCCTTGAGCTTGAGCAACTTGGGGACGGCATCGCCGAGAATCTCGTTATACAGAATGGCTCTTTTGCTTTCATCGGTGACCGTGAGTCCCCAGGAAAGCGGTCCGGTAATGTGCCCCTTGACCGCCAGCGGGTCCAGCCCGGTCTGCTCCAGGAAAGCATGGAACCCGGCGGCGTAGTCGGGGCCGAAAGGGTACTTATCATCGTCGTTTTTCAGGTAGGCGGCGTAAAGGTCTTCCAGCGCTTTCGAGTAGTCTTTAGCCGTGTCCACGTAAATACGGTTATTTTCCACGACGACGCCGGGGAAACCCTCGCTGTACTGGACGTACATGTTTTCTAGGAAAGAGCGCTTCGGCAACTGGGGCCAGGCAGGGATATCCTTTAAAAAGCGGGCTATCAGCGCGCATGCCTTGGCCGGATCGGTGTGGGGCATGCTGCCGATGATGGTGGGTAAAAAGTTGAACTCAGTGTTTGGCATAGACCTCTACTTATTTAACGTATTTACCGAGGAGCAGGGCGAGCTTCCGCTTCTGTTCGTCGGGGATAACAGCGGGGTTGGTGACCAGGGCTGGCCCGAGGGCGTCAGCGCAGCCGCAATCGCGCTTTGACGGTAGTCTTGTCGCCGCCAGCCTGACGGTCTTTTTAGTGTTGTCGACATTATTGCTCATTATCGTCAGGATTGCCTCGACGGTAACCGTCTCGTTGGTCTCGTGCCAGCTATCGTAGTCGGTAACGCAGGCAATACTAGCGTAGCAGATTTCCGCCTCGCGTGCCAGCCTGGCCTCGGGGAGGACGGTCATGCCGATAACGTCAGCTCCCCAGGCGCGATAGAGGCGCGACTCGGCGCGGGTGGAAAAGGCGGGGCCCTCCATGGCGATAAAGGTGCCGCCCTGGTGGACGATAGCGCCCGTCTCCTGAGCGGCCTCGTAGATAATGCGGCTGAGCACGGGACAGAAGGGGTCGGCGAACTGGATGTGGGCGACGATGCCATCGCCGAAGAAGGTATTGGTACGCCTCTGGGTACGGTCGATTATCTGGTCGGGCACGAGCAGATGCCCCGGCCTGATGTCCTCCTTGAAGCTGCCGCAGGAGTTGGAGGAGATGATGAACTCGACGCCTAGGCTCTTGAGGGCGTAGATATTGGCGCGGGAGGGCACCTCCGAGGGGGAGATATGGTGGCCGATGCCGTGGCGGGGAAGGAAGGCAACACCGACGCCGCCCAGTTTGCCGACGGTGATGTTGGCGCTGGGCGAGCCGAAGGGGGTATCGATATCCACCGCATCGACGTCCGTAAGTCCCTCGATATCATACAGGCCGGTACCGCCAATTACGGCGAGTTTAGCTTTTATTGCTGGCATGTGGTGCTACCTCCTTACGTGACATTTTGATGTTGACAAATTGTAATTAGAAGTAATATAGTTATGAACGAAAAATTAACATAAGACATTGACAAAAGCCAATATCATATGTATAATGTATCATAGAATATACAATATGTTAATACCCCTGAGGCTTCGGCCGATGGGCGCGAGGGTGTTCAGAAATGAGCACCCTCAGCATTTTATAAGGACTTAAAGAATTTAAAAACTCATTAAGTAATGGCGAACGTATATATTGATGGATTTAATCTCTATTATTGTGCTGTAAAAGGAACTAGCTTCAAGTGGCTCGATCTGAATAAATTATGTAGTAACTTATTTTCTGGTAAGCATATTGACAAAATCTACTACTTTACGGCAAAAATACGAGCTCCAAGGCATGATCCTAATGCGTCTACGCGGCAGGAGATATATTGGCGGGCTCTAAAAACATTGCCTAATCTTGAAATAATTAAAGGACACTTTGTTCGTTGGCCGAGATGGATGCCCAAATACCCTCTTCAATATATTGGATCTAAGAAGACTCCGGTCATGGTTCAGGTTGAACGAACAGAGGAAAAAGGTTCAGATGTAAACCTGGCTGCTATGTTAGTCTACAATAATAGTGTACAAAATAATAATGAATCAATTGTGATATCGAATGATTCTGACCTATCCCTAGCTATAAAAATCGTTACAAGTAATCTTAATCAAGCTGTAATAGTTGTTAATCCTAACCGAACATCAAGGGCAAGAAAAGATAAGAATTGTAAGATTAGTATAGATTTGAAGAAGGTAGCAACTAATTATCTTCCATCAATAAATGACAATGTGCTAGCTAATTCGTTGTTTCCTGATACTTTTTCCGATTCAATTGGTACGATAAGAAAACCATCAAGCTGGTAGATATAACATCTAGATTTCATTTTAGTTCATATGCTTTGTGGTGGAGAAGGGTAAACTTAACGGCCATGCTGCGGAAGCCGCGAGGGCGGCTGGGTGGGAATAGATAACTCTATAAAGGGGGACAAAGTGGGATGGGTTCAATCTCTTTCTCGCCTATCCCTTGCTGGCTACCGCTATGGAGGGGAGGTAGATGGGCGGGGTAAGCAGGGAACTGCCGACCCACCGCGCCTGGCTGCCGATAGCGGTAATATCTTTGAGCGCCCTGTAGATATTGCCGGAGACCATTGTGTCCTTGACGCGGCCGACTACCTCGCCGTTTTCTATCTTGAAGCCGAGGAGGACATTGCCGCTGAAATCGCCGCCGAGGACGTTACCTTGTGAAGCCCCCATGAGGAAGTCAATGAGCAGTCCCTCTTTGATGTCCTTTATAATGTCGTCATAGGCGGTGTCTCCCGGAGCGATGGTGAAGGCGGTGGCTGATGGAGACGGTAATCCGCCGCGACTGCGACTACCGTTGCCGGTGCTCTGCTTGCCGGCCAGGGCGCCGGTTTGCAGGTCGTAGAGAAATTCGACGATGACACCGTTCTCAGCGAGGGGCGTACGCCGGCTGGACACGCCTTCGTCGTCGCAGGGTCGGCTCCCGGGGCGGTAAACTAGGGTGGGGTCGTCGTGGAGATTGAATTTCTTATCGAAGACCAGCTTGCCCTGCTTGTTACCGATAGGCGAGGCGCCTTCGAGGACGGTCTTGCCGTTAAAAGCCGACATCAGGGGCAGCAGCAGGCCGCTGGCGATGCCGTTGGGAGTGAAGACCACCGGCATAGATTTGCTTGGAACGGTAGCCCGCTTTTTTGCCAGGTCGAGCTGCCGCAGGACCTCGGTGGTGACGGTCGAGGTCTCCGCAAGAGGGTGACAGGAGTTCTGGCTATCGGCCACGAAAAGTATATCCGTGTCCTCGATAAGGCTCCCCTCGATGTCCAGTCCGAAAAAGCTCTTGCGGTATGCCGCCTGACCGCCGCGGGAATTGATAATGCTTACGTTGATAACGCTGCGGCCCACCGAACCCTCGCAAATTAATTCAGGGGTATGGCCGGTAAGCGCGGTTATCATCTCTTCGCCGAGGGCAACCATTTCTCTAGCGGATACGGAGTTCACCGCATCATCGTAGATATTCACCGAAGGGTATTCGGTCGGCCCCGGAAGCTGAAAGGCGGCAGTGGTACCGAACTCAGCCGTCTCCACGGCGGCATTGACCAGTCCGGTGCCGTCGCCGATTTCGGTAGAGGTGGCGTAACCGGTCTTGCCGTTCTTGATAATACGCAATGCCACGGTGGTCTGCTGTCTGGTCTGGAGCTGCTTGAGCTTGTTTGCTTCGAAGCGAACCCGGGTTTCTTCCGACGAGATTTCAAAGACTTCGGCTTCTTCGGCGGCCTTTTTAGCCAGTGACAGTATTTGTTCCATCTAGCTGCCCCCGATCAGGCATTTCTGAATGCGGATATGCGGGCCGCCGGTGGATACGGGCAGGGGCATTTGCTCTCCCTTGCCGCAGCCGCCCGCGCCGTCGTGGATATAGAGGTCGTTGCCGATGGCATCGATATTGGCCAGCGTGTTGAAAACGTTGCCGGTAAGTACCACCGGTCGCAGTGTTTCGGCGATTTTGCCGTCGCGAATCATGTAGGCTTCCTCGGCGGAAAAGGTAAACATCTCCATGGCGGTGGTGCCGCCGAAGCAGTCCTTGGCGTAGATGCCTTCCTTGATATCGGCAATCATGTCCTCGAAGGAAACTTCACCCGATTCGATATAGGTATTGGTCATGCGGACGATGGGCGGATAGCGATAGTTGATAGCCCGGGCGTTGCCGGTAAGCGGCTCGTTCATCTTCATGGCGGTCTCCCGCGAGTGAAGTCGGCCGACCAGCTTACCTTCTTTAATCAGGTAATTCTTAGCCGAGGGGGTGCCCTCGTCGTCGTATTTGTAGCTACCCCGATATCCCGGCAGGGCTGCCGAATCGACGATGTTCAGATGCTTACCGCCGAACTGCTTGCCCAGCTTCATGATTTCGCGGAGTCGCTCGTTCTCGTAGACAAAGTCGGACTCGGATAAATGTCCGAATGCTTCATGGGCGAAGACCCCGGCCAGCATGGGGTCGACCACCACGGTGTATTCACCACCCTTCGCCTGCGGGGCGGCAAGCGCCTCAACCGCGTGCCTGGCCTTGGTTTCCACCTTATCGTGAAGGTTCCGCACGGCATTGAAGTCGCCCCGGCTGCCGATGCTGAGAAAAGCCTGCTGAACCTCGCCATCTTTAGCCGCGATGGCAAGTATCAACAGCGAAACGTCCGCTCTTTCCTGGACGATATGGCTTCCCGCCGAGTTAAGGTAAATTACCTTGCGACGGCTGTCCGAGTAATTAATGGTAGATGTCTGTATCTGCGGCGTTCGCCAGATAATCTCTTTGTATTCATCCAGTTGTTGTTTCTTTTCAGACAGAGGAATGGTAACGGGATTGACGTCGACGCCAGCAGGGATGTTATCGGTGACCGGCTTCATAGGGAACAGACTGCTTTTACCGCTGCTGGCGGACCTTGCCTGCTCCACGGCCTGAGCGATACGGTCGGAGAGTCCTTCAAGGTTGTTGAAGCTGGTGAAGCCCCAGCCGCCCTTCACCAGCGCCCGCACGTTGCCGCCGACGGCGGTGGAACGCCCGATGGAATCGAGTTCCTTCCCCCGGTAAGCGATATGGCTGGTCTGTCCCTCTTCCAGGTGGGCTTCGAGGTAATCGGCTTGATATTTTTTAAGCTCAACGGCCAGTTCGCTGGCAATTGCCTCAATATCTGGCATGAATAAATCCTTTTGTGGAAATCAGATGGACTACAGTAAATAAGTTTACCCAACGAGTGAACGGATTGTCAATTTGAGAACAGGGGCTTGCGGCCAACGAAAGCGCCCATGCGGATTTCGGGTGCCCGGCAGTATTCCATCAACTCCAGCCCGGCACCGGCGATAGCATCCAGGTATTGCTGCCGGGAAAACAGGCCGATCTCCATCGATTGATGACAATAGGTAACCTTACCATCGCGGCCGATAAGGTGATGGAAATCCACCTCGACCAGCCCCGGCGCCTTGAGCCTGACGTTCTCCATACGTGCCAGGCGTACTTCAGAGTGTTTAGTCGCTTCCACTACTATCTTGGGCTCAAACTCCTCCTGAGTCGACCAGGGGGTAAGGAGAAGCACGCCGCCGGACTTTAGGTGTGCCGAGAAATTAACCAGCGCTTTATTCAAGTTATCAGGGGTACGCATGAATCCGATAGAGCCCCACAGGCAGACCAGAGCATCGAACTTCTTATCGATAACGAAGTCCGCCATGTCGCCGCGGTGAAACTCGATATTCGGGAATTTCTCCCGGGCAACAGCCAGCATCTCCGGGCTGAGGTCCAGTCCGGTGACGCTATAATGCCGCAGCCAGTAGGGGATGTGACCGCCGGTACCGCAGGCAAGGTCGAGGAGGTCATTACCCGGACTCTGCAGGTACTGTCCTATGAGAGTTATCGCCTTTTCGGCTTCTATCTGATATTCCTCCGGCTTGACGTAGAGTTAGTCATAATAAGTAGCTATTTCGGAGAAATCGTTCGGCATGGGCAGGAAATTATAGCATGCTATATTTCAGGAATGCAAAAAGCAGCCACTAAAATTCGCTCTTCACAACGAATAAGAAAATCGTGGATATTACTGATATACCCAGGAAAACATAGCCGATAACCGGATAAATTATGTTGGGTGACAGAAACACCAAGGCAAGACACAAAATAATGGAGGAAATTAAGGCCATTCCCCATAGCGTTTCGTATAATATCGATACTCCTGCCAATATAAGCAATATACCGAATAATCCTAATATTACACTTAAGAAGATACCACCCCATAGCATTCCGGAGCCCTGAATAATCCTGGGGAACCCGTAGAAAACTAAAGCCATTGTGACTATTCCCATAATCAGTAGCCAGATTCCCGATGCTTTCCTGAACCAGTTCTTTGTTTTATCAGATATCATGATAATTACATCAGTATTATGTTATGTATTTATTAAGTCAATAGATTATACATCCCTATATGTATATTGACAATATACCGGGTATTATAAAACAGCAGGTTGATGGGCGTGGTTCAATTCGGATAATGAGTGTTTTTCTTGACACGTTTAAGCCTGTTAGCTTAAACTGTTAAAGGATTTTTCTCTCCGGCGGAGTCCCCTTCGCCGCAATCAAGTAAAACAAATACTTTGTCTGAACCATCCAAACGAGCAGAGAGGAGATACGGTCATGACCTACCAGACTTTGCTTTACGAGAAAGCAGGTGGTATCGCCACCGTAACCATCAACCGCCCCGAGTCATTAAACGCCCTTAACAGCCAGGTATATACGGAGCTTTACGAGGTTTTCGGGGAGGTTGAGAAGGATGACGAGGTGCGCGTGATAATCCTCACCGGCAGCGGCGAGAAGGCTTTCGTGGCGGGCTCGGACATCACCGAGATGGCGCCGAAAAGCAGCCAGGAGATTGTCAGCTTCGTGGAGATTGCTCGCCAGGCATCGGACAGGATTTATTACCTGAGCAAGCCGGTGATTGCCGCCATCAACGGCTATGCCCTCGGCGGCGGCTGCGAGCTGACGATGTGCTGCGACCTGCGGATAGCCTCGGAGAAAGCAAGGTTCGGGCAGCCCGAAGTGAACGTGGGGGTGATACCCGGGGCAGGGGGCACGCAGCGCCTGTCACGGCTGATCGGGATGACGCGTGCCAAAGAGCTGATTTATACCGGGGACATGATTGACGCCGCCACCGCGTTGAGCTACGGCCTGGTGAACAAAGTGGTGCCGGTTGAAGACCTTCAAAAAGAAGCCAGAGCGATGGCGGAAAAGCTACTGACCAAGAGCGGCGCTATCCTGGCGTTGGCCAAAGCCGCGGTGACCGGCGGTGCCAGCATGAGCCTTCCCGATGCCCTCAACTACGAGGCACAGTGCTTCGCCCTCTGCTTTGCCACCGAAGACCAGAAAGAGGGTATGAAGGCTTTTGTAGAGAAAAGAAAGGCCGAGTTCAAGAATAAATAATGTATTATTGTTATTCCCGCCCCGTATCAAGTACGGGGTAAACTCAAGCGGGAATCCAGGGGGATAAGGGGAGACTGGATTATCGGGTCAAGCCCGATAATGACAAGTATGGCAAAAGGAGGTTCTGTAAAGTGGCAATTAAGAATGTTTTTGTAGTGGGTGCGGGGACGATGGGGAATGGAATAGCCCAGGTAAGCGCCCAGGCGGGATATAACGTTACGATGTCCGATATCAAGGACGAGTTTCTCAGCCGGGGCATGGCTACCATCGAGAAAAGCCTGGACAGGATGATAAAGAAGGGTACCCTGCAAGAAAACGAAAAAGCGGAATTGATGTCCAAAATCAAGACCACCACCGATTTGAACGACGCCAGAGATGCCGACCTGGTAATCGAGGCAGCGCCGGAGGAGTTAGAGCTGAAGACAAGTATTTTCAAGCAGCTGGACGCCATCTGCAAGGAGGATGCTATCCTGGGTACCAATACCTCGTCGCTGCCCATCGGCGCCATCGCTGCCGCCACTGGCCGACCGGAAAAGGTCATCGGCATACATTTCATGAACCCGGTACCGGTGATGAAAGGCGTCGAGGTGATACCGGGCAGGCATACCTCCGAGGACGTCCTGGAAGCCGCCAAGGAGTACGTTAAGAGCATCGACAAGGAGCCCTGCGAAGCCAGGGACTACGCCGGATTCATCGTTTCGCGTCTGGTGGACGCGCTGATGAACGAGGCTTTCTACTGCGTCATGGACGGCAACAAGCCTGAGGAGGTCGACAAGGCGGTAAAACTCTGCCTGAACCACCCCATGGGCCCCCTGGAGTTGTGTGACCTGGCCGGAGCCGACGTCGTCATGCACGGGCTGGAAACGATGTACGCCGAGTTCGGCGAACGGCTGATGCCAGCACCGCTTTTGAAGAACATGGTGCGCTCCGGTGATCTGGGGCGCAAGACCGGACGCGGCTTTTACGATTACGGCGAGAAGTAGATATTTCAACCGTCATATTATCCGGATGGTTTTTAATCAAATAAGCTAATGAAAGGTGAAAAAATATGGTAGATAAGAACGATGTTGTCATCGTCAGCGCGGTAAGGACGCCGTTTGGCAGGTTCGGCGGCTCGCTGCGGGACTACGATTATTACGAGCTTGGAGCCATTCCCATGCGGGAAGTGCTGAAGAGGGTCAACGTTTCTCCCGAGACCGTGGACGAGGTCTTCTGGGGCGTCGGGGATACCTCCGCCTGTCGAGATCCCTATACGCCCGTCGCCGGACGGCAATCGCTGATACGGGCCGGGCTTCCCCACGAAACGGTATCCATATCCTTCGACATGGCCTGCGTATCAGCGATGAACGCGGTGAGGCTGGCCGCCCTGGAGATGAAAGCCGGAGAAATCGAGACGGCTATCTGTGGTGGCGCGACCTCATTCGGGCAGTCGCCGCTTGTCGTCAGGGGACTCCGCTTCGGCGGTTACCGTCTGGCCGATGTCAAGATGGAAGACCCGCTGGTAGCTCTGGGCTACAAAGATTTTAATCCGGTTTCCGTCGACAGCGATAACGTGGCCCATGAGTACGGATTTACCCGCGAGGACATGGACGAATGGGCCTTCCGCAGTCATCAGAACTACGGCAATGCCTGGAACGCGGGTAAGTTCAAAGAAGAGATAATGCCCCTGGAGATTCCCCAGCCAAAGAGCGAACCCAAGATACTGGACATCGATGAGCAGTACCGCGCCGATACGAGCATGGAGAGGCTTGCCAAGCTGAATACGGTCTACAATACCCGTGCTATTACAGCGGGTAATGCCCCTGGCCTGAATGACGGGGCCACGGCATTACTGGTAATGACGCGCGGGAAAGCCGGGGAGCTCGGGCTGGAAGTACTGGCGACCGTTGTCGCCTCGGTATCGGTGGCGATTAACGCCAGCCGCATGCCCGAAGGTCCGGGTGTCGCCATGAAGAAAATTCTGAAAAAGGCTGACATGACCCTCGATGATATGGAGGTCATGGAAATCAACGAGGCGTTTGCCTGCGTACCGCTGGTATCGATGATGGTAGCCGTGGATAATGACAAGAACAAGTACAAGGCGATTCGGGAAAAAATGAACATCAACGGCAGCGCCATCGCCATCGGCCATCCCAACACCGCCAGCGGCGCTAGGCTGGTAATGAACCTGATGTACGAACTGCGCCGGCGGGGCGGCGGCTATGCCATGGGCGCCATCTGCGG
>DUFB01000098.1 GCA_011192005.1 Dehalococcoidia bacterium | reverse complement strand
GTGATTGCAGTACTTCTTCCTTGGTATAAACCTTTCTATAGCGCGCGTAGGGATTGTATTGTGCATACTTGCTTGCTCTTACCTTTATCTCGGCAAGGTCGTCATCAGTCAGCCCGTATAGCTGCATTCTCCTCAGCGCTCCCTGGGCAAAACCGCTAACGTTTGTGCTTCCGAAAAGCCGGAAACGCTGGAAGTCA
Source organism: Dehalococcoidia bacterium (assembly GCA_011192005.1). Taxonomy (GTDB): domain Bacteria; phylum Chloroflexota; class Dehalococcoidia; order Dehalococcoidales; family RBG-16-60-22; genus W425. Next base: position 15,282 of record DUFB01000098.1, on the reverse strand, counting down.
AAGTCTGACGGGTCAAATTCATTATCCTTTCCGGTGGGGGCGAAAAATCCTTTGGGTGGTGAACTCGAGCCAAAGACAAGAGCCATGTCACAGAAACCGGCGGATATATACGCTTGCGCCGTTTTCAGTGCCCAGCCGCCAGTGGCACAGCCGTTATAGCAGCTGGTCGCCGGTAGCGTAAGTCCCAGACGACTGGAGATTGTGTTTCCCGCCAGTAGTCCCAGAGCCATGCCTCCGGTGCCTCCGTACGGGTCTACTCCCCCACTCACGAACTCGATTTCTTTCCTGTCTATATTGGCGTCTTCAAGGGCTTTTAAACATGCTTCTTCAGCTAAATCGGCGAATGATTTCTCCGGGAATTTCCCCCACTGATGCCTGCCAACACCTAATATCGCTATTTCCTGCATTTTTCTCATTTTTTCTGACTATTTACCTCCTTGACTGTATAAATGCTGTTCCTCGCTTTTGTATCCAGACTTTTAACTCGAGACTGGTAAAAACCGCCATGAGATGACTTCATTACCGTCTTTGTCTTCGTAAAGCTTGTCGATTATCATCTCCATCTCCATGCCGACCTTTAAATTGTCTTGGTTATATTCCTCACCTATGATCGAGGTTACCCTTATCCCCTCTGGCAGCTCTATCAGTCCAAGGGAATAAGGCACGAAGGGATCGGGTTTGTGAAATATAGGTGGTGGATAATGATTGACCGTGAAACTGTACAGTTTCCCCTTCCTGCTGAGCAGAACTTCTTCTACCGGCTTGTCCTTGCTGCAATGAGGATTTCTACATGAGTCTACTCGTGGGAAAAAGTAGTCGCCGCATGCATTGCATTTACTTCCCTTGAGATGAGGTTCTTCCGGTGGCATTGTAAATAATCCCTCCACGGCAGGTATCTGTTTTTTGGGCATGTCTTCCATTCAGTAATCCTCCTATCTTAACTAGAGTTATTATACAACACTAGAGATATTATACAACGCAACTATATATTCACTCCAGTTTGCGCAGCCGCGGCGTTAAAACCAGCAGCGCCACCGATGAGATCACCAGTATCAGCGCCAGCCCGCCGATGGTCCACTCTATCCCTAACGTCTCGGCCAGTACCCCCGCGAAGAACGTCCCCAGACTGGAAAAGCCTATCCCCATCATCATGAAGCTCATCACACGCCCGCGGTATTCCGGCTCGGTGTAGTTCTGCGCCAGAGAGTTACCGGATGCCCGGTGCCCCGTCTGACCCAGTCCCACGAATATCACCACCAGAACCGATAACCACCACCATTTAGAAAAGGCGAATCCCACCAGTGCCAGTCCCATTACTATCCCGCCGGCGAGCATGATGACGCCCCTTTTTCTGCTCGGAATCGAGGCCAGGATGAGAGAGCCGGTGATTGCCCCGATTCCGGACACGGTGAACAGGATTCCCAGTCCTACTTCGCCCACTCCCAGTATGTCCTCGGTGACCATGGGCATGAGGAACATGAAGGGTAGACCGCATATCATCACGAACAGCGTCGCTACCAGCACGAAGAGCATGGTCCGGCGGCTCCTGACGTAGCGTACGCCATCAACGATATCCGCCAGGGCACTTCCACCCTGGCTGAACTGCTGCGCCGTTTTCGGCATGAGAAACATACATATCGCCGCCATGCCGTACATGGCGGTAGAGATATAGTAAACAGCCGAGAAACCGGAGGCTTCTATCAGGAAACCTGTTGCCGCCGGCGCCAGTACGCGGAAAACGTTCATGCCCATCGTGTTCAGCGACACCGCGTTCAGTACGTTTTCGTCTTCCACTATCTCGGAAATAATCGCCTGCCGCGACGGCATCATCAGTCCCATAACCCCGCCCTGGATTACGGCGGTGACGATGAGTATCCACCAGGAATGCGGGACTTCCTCGCTCAGGTATCCCGATGTTATTGAGTAGGCTACCCCCAGTGAGACCACTGTCGCACCGACCATGCTGTAGAAGAGGATGGTCTTTTTCTGCATCCGGTCGGCCAAGGCGCCGCCCCAGAGAGAACCGATTATCGTGGGTAAGGCGTTAGCCAGTGCCGCCAGCCCGAGTACTATCCCCGAGTTGCTGATGCGGTAGATCAGCAACGACCGGGCTACCATCTGCATGTTCATTGAGGACCACTGCCCCACCATACCAACGTAGTACAGACGGAAGGCGTGGTTCTTCAATGACCTGAATGTCTTGATATTTCTGATCTTTATGATTGCGTTCCGCTATCGATTATTCAGGATTCCCTGCTATCCAGCGTGAATTCAATGATATCCCCGTCCTGCATGTTGAGTACCGTCCGCAGGTGATGGGTACTTACCAGTTTGGCGTCGGTATACATATCGCTGACCCATGTAAAGATTACCAGGCAGGCCGGGTATTCGCTGGCGACGGTTGCTCGTCGGTAATACACCCCGATTTCTCCGTTATAGTCAATTCCCTGTGTGGCGGGGTCGAAGTCGGCACCGACATCGGCGAACCTCACGTAATCCAGTAGCTTTAAGTCGAGAGGTTCCGTCAGCTTGATATTCAGCGTCCCCGGTATGACGGAAATCCCGGTTAGTAGTCGGATTGTTTCCAGGCCTCCCGGCTTTGTCATTTCCCCCACGGCTCCGCCCCGTCCCGTCCTTATCATCCCCCGGTATATCTTCGCTTCGTTCATAAATTATTCTGCGACAATTTAATATTAGCATATTTACCTTGAATTCCCCTATTTTTCAGATATCTGTTCTCACACGACCACCCATAAAAACCCTGTTTTATTACCTGTGATATAAGTGCTAAAATAATGGCTGGAATATTGAAAATGACGAAAAGCCTGCCATCTACACGCTGCGGAACAACCGAGTTCCGCTGGGGCGAGCGTACCTATGTCATGGGTGTTGTTAACCTCAGTCCCGATTCCTTCTCGGGCGATGGAATCGGCGATGATGTAGAGGTCGCCGTGGTTCAGGCGAAACGCATGGTGGCCGAGGGTGCCGATGTCATCGATGTCGGCGGCGAGTCCACCCGTCCCGGCACTAAGCCCCTCTCTCCCGATGATATTGCCGAAGAGTTACGATTGGTTATCCCGGTGATTGAGCGGCTGTCCGCCGAACTTACGGTTCCTGTCAGCGTGGATACCTACAAGGCGGAGGTCGCACGTCAGGCGGTGCAGGCCGGTGCCGGTATTATCAACGATATCTGGGGACTTAAGCGAGACCCCGCCCTGGCACAGGTCGCCGCCGGTGCCGGTGTCCCGATTATTCTCATGGCCAACCAGCGAGATGCCCCTCCGAAAGTTGGTATCATGGCTAAGGTCATCTCCGACCTTGAAGATGGCATCAGACTGGCTGTTGAAGCGGGCGTTCCCGCTGAAAATATTATCATCGACCCCGGTATCGGCTTCGGCAAGACCCTGGAGCAGAACCTCGAGCTCGTTAACCGGTTATCAGAACTGAGAGCACTGGAAAAGCCTGTCCTGCTGGGGACGTCCCGCAAGTCCATGATCGGGCTGGTGCTCGACCTGCCGCCCGACCAGCGACTCGAAGGTAATCTGGCGGTCACCGCTATCGGCATCGCCAACGGCGCCGATATGGTGCGCGTCCATGACGTCAGACCTACCGTCCTCGTCTGCCGGATGAGTGATGCCGTGGTCAGAAGGGGGGCTATCAGTGACTGAACCCGCTAAGGTGTACCTGGGCATCGGGTCCAACCTGGGTAACCGCGAGGCTAACTTGGACAGGGCTATCACGATGCTTTCCGAGAGGATGAAGGTCGGCAAGCTTTCATCTGTGTATGATACCGAGCCCCTGGACAGTCCCGACCAGCCCCGCTTTCTGAATATGGTCTGCGGGGCCACCACCTATCTCACCCCCGAGGGTCTGCTCGTTTTAGCCAAAGGTATCGAGAGCAAAATGGGGAGGGTGGGTAAGACCGGACAGCCCCGGATTATCGATATCGATATTCTCCTCTACGGCAATATCATTATGAACACCCCTGACCTCGTTATTCCCCACCCCCGCATGGCCCGCCGCGCTTTCGTGCTCGTGCCCCTGGCGGAAATCGCTCCCGACCTCGTGCTTCCAGGTGACGGCCGGACGATTAAAGAGCTCAGGGAGGCGATAAAAGAGGTGCAGGGTGTCTTTAAGCTTGAGGATTGAGGAGTTAATATGTACGAGATATTTGTGGAAAAACACTTTGAAGCCGCCCATTACCTGCGCGGCTATAAGGGCAAGTGCGAGAACGTGCACGGGCACCGCTACCGGGTGGTCGTGAGAATTGAGGCTGAAAAGCTTAATGATATCGACCTTGCCTATGACTTCACCGACCTGAAGCGGCACCTGAGGCATATTCTGGAGCGCTATGACCATACCTGCCTCAATGATGTACCGCCGTTCGATAAGGTAAATCCCTCCGCCGAGAACATCGCCGCAACCATCTATAACGAGCTTAAGGAAAAACTCTCCCCCGACCCCGTTACCCTTGCCTGCGTCGAAGCCTGGGAGTCCCCCGGGCAGGGTGTTGCCTACCGCCCCGACTAGTCATTTTCCGGCGGCAGCAGGTTGGGTATGCTGTCCTCTATAGGATAATCGACGTTGCACTTACCGCAGTGCATCGTGCCGGTAATTATCTCTTCGCCCTCCTCCGCCGCTACCGTGAGTTTTAACTCCCCCTTGCACACCGGGCACACGATAATATCCATCAACGAACGTTTCATAGCTTGATTGTAATAAAACCTTAAAAGAATATCTATAGGGCTGAAATTGTTGTATTCTCCTTCAGAATACACTCAGCCACTCTGCTGAAATTACTGATTCGAATTACGGGCCAAAGTAGAGCTTTGATGGATTCAGATAGAACTCGAACGCGCCGGAGCTATTTCCGGGAGCGTCCCAGCTGCTACGCGGAAGGTCCGTGTCTTTATACTTATTCACTACGGACCTGGAGACATATACCAGTCCATTATCCGCCATACCGCTGATGGTCCTCTGCTGCCCGTTCATTGCTCTCAGGGGCTCCGTTTCCAGGTGATAAATTCCCTCCCACTTTACCGTATGCTTGTAACACGGGCTGTCCATTGGCCCGATTGCCTGTTTGATAAATGTCATTTTTACCCTTTTTATCTTTAATATCTTAAAGGGCCCGTGGCATTTTACACTAAAAATATCCTCCAGTGCCTTAGCTTGTTTATCGTCGGCTCTGTCATCTATATACAGTATTGCATTCCAGGGATCTTGAGAAGCGGTACCCCCTTCGGCTGTATTCATGCCGTATCCTACCAGCAAGCCACTCAAATCAACATCACCGTAATAACCTTCCCTGATGTTGAAGGTGAAAGCCCCCTCGCCATGGTCTTTACCCCCGTGAAGCTGCGCCTGGACAGGTGACCCCCACCAGTACGGGCATACCGGGGGTGAATTGCAGGCGTCACATGCTTCTCCGCGTACCATCCACTCCATTTTTTCTGTTGTCATCTGTTTTCCTTTCTGGATTGTTGCATTATATGCCGGAACATCCCTCAGCTGGCCTGTGTAAAATTACATGTCTTGATTATGGGTTGTCTCTCCCCTTAAAAAGCCTGTTCCACTTTCCAAATTTCCCACACGTGCCCGGCGCGTGTAAGAGTTTCGGTTTCGGGCGGTAGCGTGGGCTTACCCGGCTGCCAGCCGGAGGGCATAAGCTCGCCGGTTTTAAGGTGGTGCTGGAAGGCTTTCAGCTGACGCAGGACTTCGGCTACGTTTCGACCCACCGGGGGCGTCAGCACCTCGTAAGCCTGGACGATGCCGTCGGGGTCTATCAGGAAACGCCCCCGCACGTCCACTCCCTTTTCCTCGTTGTAAACGCCGTATTCCGTGCCTACTTTGCCGCCCGGGTCGGAAAGCATGGGGTAGGGGATGCCCCCCGGTACCATTTTGGTGAGTTCCACTTCCTGCCAGACCTTATGGGAGTAGTTGCTGTCGACGCTGATTGCCAGGACGTTTACTCCCAGTTCCTGGAATTCCTTATATTTGGCGGCAACTGCCGCCAGCTCCGTCGGTCAGACGCAGGTGAAATCTGCCGGGTAAAAGCAGAGCATTACCCATTTCCCTCGATAATCGGTAAGGGTTATCTGCTTGGATGCGCCTTCGTGGAACGCCGTCAGACTGAAATTCGGTGCTTCTTTGCCTACACGTACTGCCATTTTCATTACCTCCGATAGAGTTCTCTGGGTTTTAGATTTTACCATCCTAGTGCTAACTGATTCAAGAATACCCCACCCCCGTTTCATATCTACTCCCGCCTGACCGCCCTGTAACATAAGTAGCGTGTCCTTTGGTTCTTCCCAGCCCCTCCCTGATGGGAAAAAATTCCCTGTATTTGGACGTGGTGATTTAATATAATAAAAAAATTATGTATCTTGTCCTCTAATCTGCTATTATGCAACTGGAGCTATCTCTCTCACATTTACCACTCCCCGGAGAGGTGAAATAAGATGAAAAATATTATCAAATTCCATGGCCGTCCCAGGCTGCGCACCCCCAATATGCTCGCCGCATGGCCCGGCATCGGGAACGTTGCCATGATTATCGCCAATTACCTTAACAACCAGCTTCCCTTCAAGGAACTCGGGATCATCGAGGCTTCCCAGTTCTTCGACCCCATCGGCGTGCTGGTCAAGGATAATGTGGTGGAGTCGCCCCAGTTCCCCCAGAGCCAGTTCTACTACTATAAAAACGAGGGCGACGGCTCCGACCTTATACTTTTCATCGGGGACGACCAGCCGTCCACCAAGGGTTACGATTTGGCTAACTGTGTGCTGGATGTAGCTGACAAATTCCAGGTCAGGCGGATATACACCTGCGCCGCGGCTATAACCCGCATCCACCACACCGAGCCTCCAAAGGTCTGGGGTGTTGCCACCAGCCACCTTATGACCAGAGACCTCAGGAAATACCACCTGGAACAGTCGAGCAATCTCCAGATTGCCGGACTCAACGGTCTGCTGCTGGGCGTTGCCAAGGAAAGGGGGATGGACGGCGTTTGCCTGCTGGGTGAGGTCCCTGTTTATGCCAGCCGCATGCCCAATCCCATGGCGGCTCTGGCGGTTGTAAAAATTCTGGCTACGATGCTGGAAATTCATCTTGATTTTGGCGATTTAGCTAAAATGGCTATCGAGGCTGGCGAGAGAATCAAACAGGTAGCCGCACAGGCCATGGAAGAATATATAGACTATTTTACCGAGCCTATCTGGGAACGGGGTGACGAGGAGGATGAAGAGGAGGAGGACTGATGGCAGATGCCTGATTCTCATGACACGGATACGACGCAACGTAAGAGAAGGAATGCTCTGGCTGCGTTGAAAGCCGCCAGAGGTAAATATATCTTCGGCAGTAAAGTCAGGCTGCGCCGGAAAAAGTTGACCGACGTCCGTAATGACTATACCTGGCAGTCGGACCCAGAGCTTGCCCGGCTGGATGCCGCCCCGGTACTCAAATTATCCTTTGCCGTCTACCTGCTGGATTATATTGAGGCGATTCACCGGCGCGAGCGCAACCGTTTCCCGCTGGCTATTGAAACACTGAAAGGTGAACATATCGGCAACTGCACCTGCTATGCTATCGACGACAGGAAAAGCGAAGCCCAGGTGGGTATTATGATTGGCGACCGCGATTACTGGGATAAAGGCTACGGCGCCGATACTATCAATACCCTCGTCGACCATATCTTCAGTTCTACGCTGCTCAACAGAGTATATCTCAAAACCCTCGACTGGAATCTGAGGGCGCAAAAATGCTTCCGGAATTGCGGCTTCGTCCGTTACTCCGCCGCGAACCGCAACGGGTATAATTTCCTGTTTATGGAGCTGAGCCGGGAGCGATGGCAAAAGAAGCATAAAAAAACCTGAAGCAAGCTCTTTCATAAGCAACCTGGTTTATAAGGGACGTCTGAGAGGGACGCAGCTCCTCTTCCATTTACTCCCTCTCTCTATGATGTGAGGGGGACACAGGGGGTGATGTAGATTAAAATCAACTATAAGCCCATCGCGTGGCTCGGCGACCGTGTCAGGATACTCGACCAGACGCGCCTTCCACGGCAAGAAATCTACCTGGAAACTGATGACTACCGGGACCTCGTCGCGGCCATAAAAGACATGAAAATACGGGGTGCCCCCGTTATCGGTATTACCGGGGCTTACGCCGTCGCCCTAGGCGCACTGAAAACCGATTCCTCAGATATAAAAAAGTTCCGTAACGCGTTAAGGGGCATTATCGAAGCTGTCGCCGCCACCCGTCCCACTGCGCGCAACCTCTTCTTTGCCCTGGAGCGCATGAGGCAGGTAGCCGCAACAGCCGGAACCGCGGGAAAAACCAGGGATGTCCTCGTTGCCGAGGCGCAAAAAATCCACGCCGAAGAAGCCGCAGCCACCGAAAAAATAAGCCTTTCCGGCGCTGGCTTAATCGAGGATGGATGGACGGTATTGACCCACTGCAACACCGGCCCGCTGGCGACATCCGGCTGGGGTACCGCTCTGGGTGTCATTATCATGGCGCGGCAGCAGGGTAAGAAGATCGATGTCTTCGTCGATGAAACCCGTCCCCTGTTACAGGGCGCGCGACTCACCGCCTGGGAGCTTCAAAAAGCCGGCGTTTCCTTCACTTTGGTTACCGACTCCATGGCCGGGCATTTCATCAGCAGCGGCAGGATAAAATGCATCATTACCGGGGCCGACCGCATCGCCGCCAACGGCGATACCGCCAATAAGATCGGCACCTATACGCTGGCGGTGCTGGCCCGTGAAAACCGGATTCCGTTCTATATCGCCGCCCCTACCACCACCATCGACCGTAATATAAAAACCGGCAGGCAAATTCCCATTGAAGAACGCGGCCCGGAAGAGGTCACTCACGTCAGGGGGTTATCTATCGCGCCTGAAGGCGTTCGTGCGGCCAATCCCGCCTTCGATGTCACCCCGCACGGCCGCATCACCGCCATCATCACGGAAAAAGGAATTATCAGGCCGCCGTACACCGCGTCAATAAAGTCCCTGTTTTAGTCCCCTTAAGAACAACTCCGAAGCCTATTCCAGTATCTTGCGGTACCAGAAGAGATATACTGCCACCAGGATGATAAAAACAGCGCCTCCGAAAACACTCCCCGCCAGCACCCACTGGTTAATTCCCTTTGAATCGGATATCTTTACCGGTGCCACGACGGACGGTACTGTTGACGGCTCGGTATCCGCCTCGGGTTCGGTGGTTGCTACTGGCGGAGTTTCCGGTTCTGGTTCCGGCTCTGGCTCGGGTTCGGTGGTTGGCGGCGGTGTTATATCCGGTTCTGGTTCCGGCTCTGGCTCGGGCTCGGGTTCCGGCTCCGGCTCCGGTTCGGGCACTGCGGCGCCCGGGATGTAAACAACGGCAAAGGGTGTAAAGTGGCTGATATCGCCGCTGATGGTATTTGCTTCCGTATCGACTGTTATATTTTCCAGCACTTCCCATTCTTCGGTTGATGAATTATAAAAGGCGATGACAAGTTCCTCTTCATCGATGCCTTCAGGTATAAGGGTGGGGTCAAATTTAATGGTAGCTCTTACCGGTGGTTTGAATGTCGCCCCATGAGGCATAAAATCGTAGGGAATCCCTATTATCGCCGAGTCTTCCGGTAGCGGCGGGTTATTCCCCATCGGTTGTATGGATATCCATGATATCGGTATTCCCAGCGAGTTTTTGGCAACCACCCCCGCCATGACATATATGGAGACCTTTTTGTCCCGTGATACGGCGGTGACGTCCTCGAAGAACCTGCCTTCAGGGTTGATGGACTCGTAAACGAAAGTCACCCCTTCAGGCGTACCGCCGCCACCACCGCCTCCGCCTCCGCCACCTCCTGCACTAAGACTAAATGTATAAGTTTGTGAGTGGGTTAATGCAGTACCGCTGCCGCTATCGACGTAAACCAGCACTTCAATTCTATAATTATCTTCCGGCCAACCTGCTGGGGTAACCCAAGTAACGTTGTAGGTTATTGATGTTTCCCCTTGATACCCGCCGTCGACATAACCGTAACCGTATCCTGTGCCGAAAACCTGGGTTTCTGGCCCTGACGGGTGCATGTATCCGTAACCCCAGCGGTTATCCGAAGCTACACCCCACCCCAAATCAGTCGTCGCTGATATTTGTACTTCCCCCTTCGCCGCATCAGGATAGATTTTCGGGGTTGCAGTGGCTTCCCTGGGTAAGTCTGTGCACGTTCTTATGTAAGTACCCGGAGTAGCCACGTTTCTTATTATATGCAGATCAACTTTGTATATTGGTAGCAAGTCGGTGTTTTCAACATCTATCTTTACTTGAAAATAAACAGCGTTACCTAGAGTCCCCGATGTAGGTGGCGTCACAACTATTTCCACCGCCCGGGCGGCGCGCGGACCCGCAAAGACCAGCACCGCTATTACCGCTACGGTAAGCAGCACGGAAAGCACGCTTCTCCTGAGGAACACCTGTCTGACCAGACTCATCGGTTATATCTCACTTTGTCCTGTATGCCCTATAAAGTACACATAGGCACCAGATGTCTACCAGACGACATCCATACACAATGATAAGTTGCCATATGTCTCATGTCAAGCACGGCTCTTATGTTCACGTGCATGAAGACGGTTCACATTATTATCACAAATACCCGGCGGTTTCCTTGTTGGTGCGCCGTTTTGTGAGAATATTCTGACGATTCATGAGGAAAAGCCGGGTTAAGTCAGGTAGGGTAATAGGGTAATAGGTAAGGTAGAAAAACTAGTTCCCTCTAAAATAATCGCATTCTTCGCGAATGCACTCGCGGTTCCGCCCAACATAACCGCAGGCAACACCGTTATCTCCGTCAAGCTTTATACCCATACGCTTCTCCAGGAAGTCCTTCGCCGACTCTACGGCTTTCCGGCTCGCCCTTTTACAGCAGCGCGGGCCGCTGTCCAGCATTCGGTTCAGCGCCAGTGATGTCGCTTCGTTGGCGAGAGTCCGCGTTTTCCCCGTAAGCGGTGTCGCTCCGGTCAGCACGCTTACCGCCACTCCGACACCTATCGCCGCGCCGCAGGTGCCGTAAAAAACCGCACCAGACCCCCGGCACCTTGCTGCCCCGCTCGATCGCCTTTTCCACCGCGCCCTCCGGGACGGGATAGCCGGCGTTTTTCACCGCCGCCACGATGACGGCCGGTACGATGGCGTGGTGTTCCGGACCGTGCATCGGCACCGATGGGTGGGATATCACCTTCTCCAGGATTTCGCCGGGACTGGTGCTGGTCGTCGATTCTATTACGCCTCGCAGCACGTCCAGGGCCTGCCGGCTGTGACAGTCATCGCAGATATAATGGCCTTCGGGGCAGTATATCTGAGCCCGGTAGGCGTCCCCGCAGAAGTCGCAGCTTATCTCTATCTAATCCGTTACGTAGATAAGCTCCCGGCCGCACACACCGCAGTTTTCCGTCGATTTCATGTTTACTCCCGTCATCAGGTTGTACCTCTATTAAAATTATTTGAAGATTCTTAGCTACGGTCAACGTGGTGATTTGAGGGCGACTGGCCGGGATTGGATATCTTCGTGAGGGTTGCAGAGTTCATTGAGAAACTGAAAAAACGGGGCTGCGGTGGTATCACCGCAGCCCGTCTACCCTATTGATTATACTTTAGTTTCCAATCGGCTTACATGCCGTAGTCCATACCGCCCATGCCGCCGCCACCCGGCATTGCCGGTGTCTGTTCCTTCTCGGGGATGTCCGCTACGAGTGATTCGGTAACCAGCACCATCACGGCGATACTGGCGGCGTTCTCCAGGCCTGTCCTGACCACCTTGGTCGGGTCGATAATGCCTTTCTCTACCATGTTCACAAACTCGTTGTCCTCGGCATCGTAGCCGACTCCCTTGGGGCTCTTCTTCACGTTATCGACGATAACCGCGCCGTCCTGACCGGCATTATCGGCTATCCATCGTAGCGGCTCGTTAATGGCTTTTCTGACGATGTCAACACCGGTAGCCTCGTCTCCCGTAACCTTCAGCTTCTTCAGTACGGGAATGGCGCTCAGCAAACCGACACCGCCGCCGGGAAGTATGCCTTCCTCGACGGCCGCTTTGGTTGCCTGCAGGGCATCCTCAACGCGGTGTTTCTTCTCTTTAAGCTCGACTTCGGTGGCGGCGCCGACTTTAACGACGGCGACTCCGCCGGCCAGCTTGGCCTGCCGCTCTTCGAGCTTCTCACGGTCGAAGTCGGAGGTGGTTTCTTCTATCTGGGCTCTTATCTGCTTGATTCTACCCATGATAGCATCCTCGGCGCCTTTGCCCTCGACAATGGTTGTATTGTCCTTGTCAGAAGTAACGCGCCGGGCCCTACCCAGGTCGTCGACGGTAACCGAATCGAGTTTACGCCCGACGTCCTCGGAGATTACTGTGCCGCCGGTAAGAATAGCCAGGTCTTCCAGCATGGCTTTGCGGCGGTCACCGAATCCCGGGGCCTTAATCGCCAGAACGTTGATGGTACCGCGAAGTTTATTTACCACCAGGGTAGCCAGCGCTTCCCCGTCGACATCCTCAGCGACAATAAGTAAGTTCTTGGAGACCTGTAATATCTTCTCCAGGGCCGGTAAAATATCGGCTACTGCCGATATTTTCTTATCCGTAATCAGTATATAGGGGTCTTCGATGACTGTTTCCATGCGTTCCGCATTGGTCACGAAGTAGGGGCTGATATAGCCGCGGTCGAACTGCATGCCCTCGACGTACTCGACCTCGTACTGAGTGCCTTTTGACTCTTCAACGGTGATAACGCCGTCCTTGCCGACCTTCTCCATAACCTCCGCCAGCAGTTTCCCGATTTCAGGGTCCTTGGCTGTAATGGTGCCTACCTGGGCAATCTGCTCCTTGTCCTTTATCTCGGTGGAAGCCTTTTTCAGCTCCTCAACGATGGCGGCGGTGGCTTTCTGGATGCCCCGCTTGATTGCCATGGCATCGGCACCGGCGGCAATATTCTTGAAACCGCCCGAAATTATAGCATGAGCCAGTATTGTCGATGTTGTGGTGCCGTCACCACAGGCATCATTCGTTTTGCTGGCCGCTTCCTTGACCAGTTGAACCCCCATGTTCTCGAACGGATCGGGGAGTTCAATGTCCTTGGCAATGGTAACGCCATCGTCAATTACCGAAGGAGCGCCCCATTTCTTGTCCAGAGCGACGCAATGGCCTTTAGGCCCCAGAGTTACTTTTACCGCATCGGCCAGAGCATCGATTCCTTTTTTCAGAGAATGCCTCACCTCTTCACCAAAAATTATCTGTTTTGCCATATTATTCCTCCTTGGCTACCCTTGTTATTTTGTCTTCTTCGCGAGAATATCGCTTTCGCGGAGAATTATTAGTTCATCATCATCAATCTTTATTTCCGTACCGCCGTATTTAGCATAAATTACGATGTCACCGATCTTGAGGTCCATAGCTATTCTTTTTCCGTCTTCGGACATTTTACCAGGGCCAACAGCAAGTACTTTTCCCTCCTGTGGTTTTTCCTTGGCTGTATCGGGCAGGTATATTCCCGACTTGGTTTTTTCTTCTTTTTCGATTGGTTTCACGAGAACCCGGTCAGCCAGAGGCTGCAATTTAGGTGCCATACCATTCCTCCTTTCTTATTGAAACAGCCTGTCCTTCATACGTTGGTTAGCACTCTCGGTGAGAGAGTGCTAACATCTACATAATACCTTAGATAACGATTCATCGCAACTCTATCTACAGTTGTATACGGGCATTTATAGGTGTTAAGCTATTTAAAACAGGTTAAATTATCCATATTCTACCTAAAATAATCCGTTTTACGGTTGAATTCACCCATGATACTCCTGTTCTAATATAAACTGCAAATCGTTTTTGACGTCTTACACTAAATCGTGTAATATTCAGACATGGTCGGGGAATCGAAAATTCATCAGAAGTACTGGGACGGTGTTAAAGTCCAGGCCCTGAGGAAACACCTGGGATTAACCCAGCATGAAATGTCCCAGCGGCTGGGTACGCGGCAGCAGACCATCAGTGAGTGGGAAACGGGGATGTACCAGCCCCGCGGGACTTCCGCCGTGCTCCTGACAATAATTGCCGAGCAGGCGAATTTCACCTACGATGCATTAAAACATATTAAAAAGCCTTGATATCTTACACGTTACCGTGTATAATATCGTTAAACCAGCCTTTCCTGTTGATTGGATAATTTCAAGGAACGACATATAATATATAACTACCGAATTATCAATAAAGAACGCCGGATTTTGATTGAAAAATATGAGCACTGATGGTTTAAAACCATTCTTTGAACCCCGAAGCGTGGCTATTATCGGCGCGTCCCGGATCCCCGGCAAGGGCGGCTATAACATCATCGAAAACCTGCTGCGGTTGAAATACCCGGGGAAAATATACCCCGTAAATCCGCGGGCTGAGCAAATACTCGGGTTAACGGTATATCCTGACATAACTCATATTCCCGAAACACCGGAACTGGTTCTCATTATTTTGCCACCTCCTCAGGTTCTGCAGGCTTTTCAAGAATGTATTGCTATCGGGGTGAAAGCCGTTATCATTGAATCAGCCGGTTTCGGTGAGATGGACGAAGCCGGTGCGGATATACAGGAACGCATCGTGTTATTGGCCAGGCAATCCGGAGTGAGGGTCATGGGTCCGAACAGTGTTGGAACGCTCAATCCTTCGGCCAATTTTGATTCCAGCCTCGGCAGGTTGAATGAGACTTTTCTTCCCCGTGACGATATTCAGAGTGGCACGGTCGCCTTCATCGGCCAGACCGGCCTGTTTACCGGTGTTTATTTACCACTGATAAACCGCGAAATCGGTATCAGCATCATCGCCTGTCTGGGGAATAAGTGCGATGTCGACGAGAGTGACATGCTGGAATACGCGGGTAAAGACCCGCGCACGAAAGTGATAGCCATGTATCTGGAAAGTATCAGGAATGGTCGTCGCTTCCTTGAGTTGAGCCGCGATATTTTTAAAGGAAAACCGATAATAGTCATTAAGGCGGCGGTAACTGAAAACGGTGCCGGAGCTTCCGTGAGTCACACCGGCTCGATTGCCGGTGAAGACAGAGTCTATGATACGGCATTCCGGCAGGCGGGAATAATCAGGGTAAGCGGCTTCAGTCAGCTCTGGGATATTGCCAAAGCCTTCGTCCATTTACCGATACCCGCCGGTAACCGGGTAGGGATTATTAACCTGTCAGGATCGGGGTGTGTCACCGCCGTCGATGCATGTGTCAGGAACGGGCTGAATATTGCCGAGTT
>DUFB01000097.1 GCA_011192005.1 Dehalococcoidia bacterium | reverse complement strand
GTGGGCGAGTTTATTGTCAAGCTGATGTGAGTGTAATTTTTACTTACGCACATTTATGTTTATCACCTCACCCCCTGTTTCCCCCTCTCCAAACGGAGCATATAATGAAACCAGAGAGAATTTGTTTGGAGAGGGGGTGGGATTTGAGAGGGGGCTGTCGCACGCCCTGCTCGGTGAAAGTAAGAAAGATTGGATTACTTTAAGATATGATTACGAGAATATGAAGGGGCTGGTTGAGAAAAGTTAAATAAATCTAGCAGGGAAAAACCTCAATAATCTAAATTCACGGTGCCTTTGGTAATGAAATTCGCATCGCGGGCGGCTTTTTCCAGGTCGTCGCGGAAGGCGGGGTGGGCGATGTATATCAGAGCTTTAACGCGCTGCCAGACGCTCTTGCCCTTCAGGTTGACCATGCCGTACTCCGTGACAATGTGGGACACGTCCGAGGCAGGCACGGTGACCATATCGCCGAGAAGTAAGGTGGGGACAATATTGGATATCAATTGACCATCACTGTCCCGGCGCGTGGCGTGAAGGCAGATGAACGCCTTGCCTCCCTCCGACAGGTAAGCCCCGCGGGTAAACTCCAGCTGGCCGCCGGTGCCGCTTATCTGGCGCGTGCCCACCGACTCCGAGCATACCTGCCCCCTTAAGTCCACGCGAAGGGCGCTGTTGATGGCTATCTGTTTCTTATTCTGCGCGATTATATACGGGTCGTTGGTGTAGTCGACGGGAAAGCCGGCAAGTACGGGATTTCTATCCATATATTTATATAGCTTCTCCGAACCGGCGGCAAAGCAGTGTACGACCCTGCCGGGATTTAGGCTTTTTCTTTTTCCGGTAATGACACCCGCTTCGATGAGCTCCATCATACTGTCGTTGAACATCTCGCTGTGGATGCCGAGGTCCTTCAAGCCATGCTTAATCAGCAGCTTACCGACGGTGGCAGGGATGGCGCCAACGCCCAGCTGGATCGTAGCGCCGTCTTCAATCTGCTCAGCTAAAAACCCGGCGATTATCCGGTCTTCTTCAGCTGTTTCAGGGGTGGGAAATTCGGGGATTTTATACTCGCGGTTCTCGACAATGTAATCCACCTGAGAAATATTGACGACCTCATCATAGCCACCGTAGACCCAGGGCTGGTGTTCGTTAACCTCAACCACCACCGTTCTGGCAACATCGCAGGCGGCTTTCTGGCGGGTTACTGCCGTGCCAAAATTGAAATTACCGTTTTCATCCATCGGAGTGACCTCGATGAAGGTTATGTCAACTTCATCCTTGAGCCACTCGCGGTACATACGGGGTCCCTCGCTCAGTCCGAAGGGAATGTAGGAGCAGGCTCCGTTCTTCTGGTAATCCCGCTCTACCTTGCCGAGAAACCAGGAGTTATGGATGAAATGCTCCTGGTCGGGGTCGATTCCGGGAAGCTGCGTATGCGAATGCTCGGCGCGGAGTTTAACGTTCCTGAGCCCAGGGGCGCGTGCCGCCAGTTTAGCATCAACCAATGAAGGAAAGCCGCAAATAGCCCCGTAGTCAATCCACATGCCCGACTTCACCAGTCCGGCGGCTTCTTCGGCGGAAATCAGCTTACGCCGGTATTCATCACGAAATCCCGTCATAATATCCCTATTTCTCTTCTATTTCCTGTATTTTCTTCAGGCGGGGGATATGACGGTCTCCCTCAAACTCAGCGGTGAGAAAGGCTTCAAGGATGGCGGGCAGGCGAGCCGTCCCTTCCTCAGCCGCCAGACAGCATATTTGAGCATCGTTGTGACGTCTCGCCCGCGTGGCGGTGAAGGAATTATAGCACTGGGCTGCCCGGATTCCCTTAACTTTATTAGCCGCGATGCACATCCCGATGCCCGTGCCGCACATCAATATACCGCGGTCGAAATCGCCCTTGGCAATAGCCTTGCCTACCTGCCGGGCGATATCCGGGTAATCGACGGGGTCACGGGAATAGCAGCCGAAATCCTGATAGGTATGGCCGGCCTCGGTTATGAATTTGATGACCGCATCCTTGATAACAATCCCACGGTGGTCACAGCCGATTGCGATTTTCACCTTTTCAACCTCCTGATGTTAGTATACCATTCATTCGGGGCTTTTAAACCTGTTTAAAACCTCGTGGATTTCCAGCCAGCTGACGAGCCCCTGGCGGACAAGCTGGGGCGGACTGACTGACAAATCAACGATGGTGGACACCTCACGAGTTCTGATTAATCCCTGGTCGAGGACCAGAGCTATTTTCCGTAGGTTATCGCCAAGCTGTTGGACAATTTCTTCGACGGTGTAAGGAGTGGGACTACCGCTGATATTAGCGCTGGTAGTCGTGAGGGGTTTTTCCGCAGCTTCAGCAAGCTTCAATATCACGTTGTTGTCCGGAATCCTGATGCCTACGGTATCGAGTCCGGCGACGAGTATCGGTGGAATTATTTCCTTTCTGGGCAAGACCATCGTCAGCGCGCCGGGGAGAAAATGGGCGGCGAGATAACGGGTGACCTCGTTGATATGGGCGTACTTTTCCGCCGCTTCAAGGGAATAAACGGCCACATGAATGGGATTGGAATACGCACGCCCTTTGAGGTTGAAAACCCTGGCGATGGCGCGGGTATCGAGGGCATTGGCGGCGAAGGCGTAGCCGGTATCGGTGGGACAGACCACCACCTCCCCCTTCCCGATGAGACGGGCGGCACGCTCGATTACGGCAGAGTCGGGATATAAAGCATCGACCCTAATTAATGTCTCTTTCATCTAATCCCTCGAGGGGCGAATTGGGCACGACGTTAAGACGTAAACCGGAGACCTCTCCTCTCATCAGCCGGGCATGCCCGGCAGCGGCAATCATAGCGGCGTTATCGGTGCAGAGCGAGAGCGATGGGAAATAGACGGCGACGCCCTTGGCTGCACAGGCATCTTCGAAAGCCGAGCGGAGTCGGCTGTTGGCGGAAACGCCCCCAGTAACGCTGACGGCTTTCATGCCGTATTCATCGGCGGCGCGCAGTGTCTTGACAACCAGCACATCCACCACCGCTTCCTGAAAGCTGGCGGCGATATCCGCCAGTGGCAGCTTTTTACCGGCAGCAATTCTATCCTTGAACATGTTTATCACCGACGTTTTCAAGCCGCTGAAGCTAAAGTCGTACGTCTTATTCCGCAGCATCGGTCTGGGGAAATTGAACGCCAGACGGTCCCCCTTCCTCGAAAGCTCGTCAATCGCCCGTCCACCGCCGGTATTCCTGTCTGCGTAGAGGATACCGAGGAACTTGGCAGTCTTATCGAAAGCCTCTCCGGCAGCATCGTCCAGGGTCGTGCCCAGCAACTCGTAGGAGCTTTCCTCTTTCACGTAGAGGAGCAGGGTATGCCCGCCGGAGACGGTCAGGCAGACATGGGGAAAAGGCAGGTCGGGATTACTCAATCTGTTGGCGAAGATATGCCCTTCCACATGGTGCACACCGATGAGGGGGAGTCCGCGGGCGTAGCTGATGGACTTGGCTGCCGCCACACCGACCATTAGGCAGCCGATGAGCCCCTGCATCGAGGAGACCGCAACAGCTTCTACATCGTCGAGAGTCTTACCCGCTTTATCCAGGGCTTCTTCAACGGTATAGCCGATAAGCTCGGTATGCCGGCGGGCGGCAATCTCCGGCACGACTCCGCCGTATTTCTTCAGCAGGTCGAACTGCGTGGCGACGATATTGGACAATATATCTTTACCGTCGGCAACCAGTGCCGCCGCCGTCTCATCGCACGATGTCTCTATACCCAGAACCAGCATATTTTGTCAATCCTTTACGCGTGACCGCGTTTGTACTTATTAACGAAGGCTTTCGCCGTGGACTCCTTCAGATACAGGGGCGTCAGCGACAGTACGTCGTCCTTCTCCCCGCGGGCGAACCGCTGCGCCGCCAGGCACGCCACCACTGCCCCACCAGGAGCGGCTTCAACAGCCTTAACATTAGTTCCCGATTCCTTCCGAATTACACGTGCGTATTCCTTGACGTCCTTGCCTGCCAGGACGGTGGAGCCTGTTAACATCCCTGTTAATCCTTTAACATCGCCGACATAGTAATCGCCGATTCTATCGAGAAAGTCGCCTTCCGGGTGATAACAGGCGGCATATACGGCGTCGCCAGCACCGACCTTAATTATCGAGCAGATCGGACGCGACCCATCACGGGCAGTAAAGGCAAGGACTTCCAGCGTGGGCACGCCACAGACGGGCTTGCCGGACGCGAAAGCCAGCATTTTGCCCACCGTTACTCCCACCCGTATGCCCGTCCAGGAACCGGGACCCAGTCCCACGCCGATTCCTTCCACATCACTTAGAGCAAGCCCAGCTTCTTTAAGAGTAGCATCTATATCGGCGACAATCCGCTGGAGGGAGTCCGTTTTTGCCTCGTAAGCGAAGTCCGCCAGTACTTTATCACCGTCAACGATGCCCACGGCATTGGTATACCCGGAGGTGTCTATACCCAGCACTATCATGGTTGATGTAACTCCCTGAAAAGGACATCGAAGTGCTTCCCGGCAGTAGAAAACACAATGCGCCGTCTCTGTGCCGAAAGAATCTCAAGATTAATATATAAAAGGTCATCGGGGAGGAGAGGTATTATTTTTTCCGCCCACTCGATAATCATCACCCCATCCTCCGCCCGTGTTAGGTAGTCGGTAATGCCAAGCTCGACGGCATCGGCTTCCGCGCCGAGCTGGTACATGTCCAGGTGAAAGACCGGCAGGCGCCCGCGGTACTCGTTGACCAGGACAAAGGTGGGGCTGTTGACCTGACGCAGCGGCACGCCCAGCCCGGCGCAGATACCCCGCGTCAGCAATGTCTTACCGCAGCCAAGCTCGCCGATAAGGGCGATAACACTACCGCCCATCAGATTCCGGCCGATTTTTTCACCGAGTTTCAGAGTATCCGAAGGGCTGTGGCTAATGTATTCATGATCCGACATATAAGCAATAATCCCGGGGAGATATTCACAAAATTATCAGGCGTAACGGCAGCATTTCACGCCTGAGAGACAAGTTTTTGTACTTGACGATAGTATAGCATAATGGTAAATTGTGTTCTATAGACCATGGTTAAAAAGGGCCGGAAATCACCCCAGGACGAAAGCCACCGAATATCCACCACCGACGATATCGAGGTGTCAACTTACCTTGAAATCGCCAAGGAAATCGGGGGTGAGCAGCCAACGGTTACCGAAGAGGCCGTGTCCGGCGCCAAGCGAGAAGCCATTATCGTCCTGGACTTCGGGTCGCAATACAACCTGCTGATAGCCCGTCGGGTACGTGAAAGCCAGGTTTACTGCGAACTACTGCCGCACGATACTCCCTGGGAAAAGATAGCCCCCCTGAATCCCCGGGGGTTTATTTTATCCGGAGGGCCGGCCAGTGTTTACGCGCAGAACGCACCGCTGGCTCCGTCCTACGTCTACGAAAGCGGTCTGCCGGTGCTGGGCATCTGCTACGGGATGCAGGTGATTACCAAGCAACTCGGAGGGCAGGTAAAGCCCGGCACCAAGCGCGAGTACGGGCACGCCGTGATGCATATCAGCCAGGTGGACTCGCCGTTGTTTGCCGGACTGCCCGAATCGACGCCGGTCTGGATGAGCCACGGGGATAAAATCGACGAGCTGCCACCGGACTTCGTCAGTCTGGCTTATACGGAGAATTCGCCCAACGCCGTTATCGGCGACGGTAAAGGCATCTTCGGGCTACAATTTCACCCCGAAGTTGTCCACACACCCGAAGGTAAAACAATACTCAAGAACTTCATCTACAGGGTGTGCGGCTGCCAGGGGAACTGGACGATAGGGAACTTCGTCAACGAGAGCATACAGCGTATCAGGGAACAGGTCGGGGACGGCAGTGTCATCAATGCGTTATCGGGCGGGGTAGACTCATCGGTAGTGGCGACTCTTATTCATCGCGCCATCGGCGACCAGCTTACTTGTATCTTCGTCAATAACGGACTGCTCCGTCGCGAGGAAGCCGATAGAACACTTAAAGTATTTAAGAACAACCTGGGCATGAACATCGTGTATAAAGACGCCACCGACCGGTTCCTCGACCGACTTAAGGGAGTGGTGGACCCTGAGGAAAAACGCAAGATAATCGGGGAGGAATTTATCAGGGTATTCGAAGAGGAGGCCAAAAGAATCGGCAAGGTGGACTTCCTGGCGCAGGGAACGCTCTATCCGGACGTCATCGAAAGCGTATCGTCGGTGAGCACGGCCTCCGCCAAGATAAAATCGCACCACAATGTCGGCGGACTGCCCGCCAAGATGGTGCTGACTCTACTGGAACCGCTAAGATATTTATTCAAGGATGAGGTACGGCTGGTCGGTAAAGAACTGGGACTGCCGGAGGAAATGGTCTGGCGGCAGCCGTTCCCCGGTCCGGGACTGGCGATAAGGTGCATCGGCGAGGTTACGCGGGAGAAACTGGAGATATTGCGCAGCGCCGACTTTATCCTGATGAACGAGATAAAGAAAGCCAAGATGTACAACCAGCTGTGGCAGAGTTTCTGTGTACTCACCGACGTGAGGTCGGTGGGAGTGATGGGAGACTACCGCACCTACGGTTACCTGGCAGCCGTACGCGCCGTAACCAGCGATGACGCGATGACGGCCGACTGGGCGCGCCTGCCCTACGACCTGCTGGCGCGCATCTCCAACCGTATAGTCAACGAAGTGGACGGCGTGAACCGCGTCGTGTACGATATAACCTCCAAACCACCGTCGACGATAGAGTGGGAGTGATGGGAATTAACGTCAGAGAGCAGATTAAATATTTTAACCGCTGTGTACGGGAGTTCGTAAGATGTATAGAGACTTTGCCCGAAAATTTATTCCTCAAGAAAATAGACGACTGGACACCACGGGATGTAACGGCGCACCTCATCGGTTGGAACCTGTATAAGATAAAAGGATGCCAGCAGATAATGAATGGAGAAATCCCTTTCTACTTTATCGATCCGGGGGAAGACTACAGCAAGATCAACGCTGTACTGGTAAGAGAATATGACTCCAGGGATATAAAGGAGTTGATTAGCCAGCTTAACGCTTCTGCCGAGAAGTTGAGCGAATTCCTTAATACTATCGATCCTGCCGATTGGGAGGCTGATTTCGGAGTAAAGTTAAGGGGGAAGACGATAACGATAAAAAACAGCCTTGAAGCTATGGCTTATGATTTCATCAACCACCGGCGGCAAATCGAAAAGTGGGCTGAGGAAAAAACGAAATAACAAAACCAGGGGAGTTTGAGGGGCGAAGCCCCTCAATACTATTACCTCCCCCTCTCCTTGCTAGGAGAGGGGGATAAAGGGGGTGAGGTAGATAAAAATACTAGTAGTCGGCAGCGGCGCCAGGGAACACACCCTCGTCTGGAAGCTGGCGCAAAGTCCTAAAGTAACCAAAATGTACGCCGCTCCCGGTAACGCGGGTATGGCCCAGCAAGCGGAATTAGCCGATATCAAAGCCGAGGACACCGACGGGCTGGCGAAATTCGCCAGGGAAAATAATATCGACCTGACGGTGGTCGGGCCGGAGAACCCGTTAGCGGCGGGCATCGTCGATAAGTTCACCGAAAACGGCCTGGCTATCTTCGGTCCCACGCAGAAAGCCACCGCCATAGAGTCGAGCAAGGTGTTCGCCAAAGACCTGATGCAGCGGCACGGGATACCCTGCGCAAAAAGCGCCAGCTTCACCGAATACGAAAAGGCAATCGAATATATCCAGAGCCAGAGACCACCCATCGTTATCAAAGCCGACGGGCTGGCGGCAGGTAAAGGGGTAATCATCGCCGAGACCAGTACCGAAGCCACCAAAACACTCGAAAGCGTGATGAAAGACAAGAGCTTCGGGGCGGCGGGGGATAGCGTCGTCATTGAAGAGCACCTGATGGGCCGGGAGATGAGCTTCTTCGTGTTCACCGACGGGCAGAGGGTGCTGCCGACGGTTCCCGCCTGCGACTACAAGCGTATTTACGACGGCAACAGGGGCCCGAATACCGGTGGCATGGGCAGTTACAGTCCGCCCCCCTTCTACAACCAGCTGATGGGCGACATCATCATGAAGACTATCATGGAACCCGTTATCCTAGCGCTCAACGACGATGGCCGGACATACCAGGGAACTCTCTACGGGGGTCTGATGATTACCAATAATATGCCTAAAGTGATAGAATTCAATGCCCGGCTGGGAGACCCGGAAACGCAGGTGGTGCTACCCAGGCTGAAGACTGACCTGCTGGAAGTAATCCTGGCGGTACTGGAGAATAAACTGGACACGATAAAGCTGGAATGGACCAGGGATGCCTGCGTGGGGGTGGTTTTAGCTTCAGGAGGATACCCGGGGAGTTACAAGAAGGGACTACCGATAAGCGGGTTAGACGAATTGGATAAGGACATCATGGTATTCCACGCCGGGACCACACAGGGAAAAGGAGGCCAGATACTCACCAGCGGCGGCCGGGTGATGACGGTTACCGCCCTGGGCAAAGACCTGGGCGAAGCCAGGAAGAAAGTTTATAAGAACATCGATAGAATACTCTTTGACGGGTGTTATTACCGTAAAGATATTGCCGTGTCGGAGTGATAAATCCCCATGTAAAACGGGGGGTTTGAGGGGCTGCGCCCCTCAAACCCAACACTTCCCCCTCTCCTTGACAGGAGAGGGGGACACAGGAGGTGAGGTAGACTACAAATACTGGATTCCCGCTTTCGTGGGAATGCCACTAAATAAAGCATCACAGAGAAGGGGGAAAGGGGTAGGTTTTCACTCTTCGAAGGGCTCGGGATGAGCGGAGGGGAGACTTATCTTAAAAGGAGAGTGCCACGTCGCCCCGATGAAATCGGGACTCCTCGCAATGACAGGAAAGAGTGGGAAAACAGAAACGGGAAAAAGAGGTAGAGATAACATGAGCAAGCCACTGGTCGGTGTAGTCATGGGTTCAAAGTCGGACGCCGAAACTCTCCAGCCGGCGCTGGAAATACTGGAAAAACTCGGCATCGAATACGAGGTGAACGTAATATCAGCCCACCGCACGCCGGAGAAAGCCAAGCAGTACGCACAATCGGCACGGGAGCGGGGCATTGAGGTAATCATCGCGGTGGCGGGGATGGCGGCGCATTTACCGGGCGTGCTGGCCAGTTGGACCACGCTGCCGGTCATCGGCGTGCCGGTAGCCAGCGGCGAGCTAAAAGGGGTGGACGCCCTCTATTCAATCGTACAGATGCCCCCCGGCATACCGGTAGCTTGTATGGCCATCGGCAGTCCCGGAGTGAAAAACGCCGCCTACATGGCGGCCGTCATACTGGGCATCAAACACGAAAAAATCCGCGAAGCCTACGAGCAGTACCGGCGCGAGCTTCAGGTTTAACTTTTTCCCGAAACAGGGTAATATATAGGGTTATTGTTTCCATTTTCGGAAAAGCGGAACCGTCAGGCAAAGGAGAGGATAATGATTGAGCGTTATTCCCGACCCGAAATGAAAAGGGTGTGGTCAGACGAAAATAAATATGACAAATGGCTCGAGGTGGAAATAGCGGTCTGCGACGCATGGTCGGAACTGGGCGTCATCCCCCGCAAAGCCATACCGAAAATCAAGCTGGCCAAATGCAACCTGAAACGCATGGAAGAGATATTACAGGAGACACGGCATGACGTTACCGCTTTCCTCGGGGCGGTGGCGGAAAGCCTGGGCGAAGAATCGCGCTATATACACCTGGGGCTGACATCATCGGATATCATCGATACCGCTACCAGCCTGCAACTGGTCGAAGCCTCCGATTTACTGCTCAACGAGGTCAAGGAGCTAACCACCGTCCTGGCGCAGCGAGCCATCGAACACAAGTACACCCTGACGATAGGTCGGACGCACGGCATTCACGCCGAGCCGACCACTTTCGGGTTGAAGATGGCGGTGTGGCTGGAGGAAATGAGACGTAATACGCAGCGTCTTACCGAAGCGAGAAAAAATATCGCCGTGGGCAAGATATCCGGGGCAGTGGGTACGTACGCTACGGTTACTCCAGATGTGGAAGCCCGAGCATGCAAAAAACTCAGGCTCTCTCCGGCGCCGGTATCAAACCAAGTGCTCCAGCGCGACCGGCATGCGCAGTTCGTCACCACACTTGCGATAATAGCGGGCTCCCTGGAAAAATTCGCCACGGAAATAAGGGCACTCCAGAAGACCGAAGTACGGGAGGTCGAGGAGCCTTTTGGGACTAGACAAACGGGTTCATCGGCGATGCCCCACAAGCGCAATCCGGAACTCTCGGAGCGGGTATGCGGTCTGGCACGCCTGATAAGGGGCTACGCACTAACATCGCTGGAGAACATGGCCCTCTGGCACGAACGCGATATCAGCCATTCCTCCAACGAACGTCTGACGTTACCGGACTCCTGCCTGGCACTGGATTACATACTTAGTCTGTTCACATCGGTGATGAAACGCCTGCAGGTCTACCCGCACCGGATGAAAAGGAACCTGGAGCTAACGCGGGGACTGGTGTTCTCGCAGAGGGTTATGCTGGCGCTCATCGATAAGGGGCTAAGCCGTCAGGAAGGCTACCGCCTAGTCCAGAGAAACGCGATGAAATCGTGGAAAGGCAACCGCAATTTCCTAACCCTGCTGAAAGCTGACAAGGAAGTCAAGGATATCATATCCGCCGAAGAACTTGATAAAATATTCGACTACCAGTATTATCTACAGCATGTCGACGAAATATTCCGTCGGTTAGGTTTAACAAAATCACAATGGCAGGGCAGCATCAGCGATAAAGTCGAGCTCAAACCGAGGTCGATATAGGATCCCGGATATTGCCTGCCGGAACGAAGTGAAATAGAGGAGCATGGAAGGTGGAAAATGGAAACACAGAATGCAAAAGTATTGATGAAAACAAACCTGCCACTGCCCGTTTTTCTGCGCGGCAAGGTACGCGATACCTACGACCTCGACAGCCATCTGCTGGTTATCGTTACCGACCGCATATCCGCTTTTGACGTTGTCCTGCCCAACGGCATCCCCAACAAGGGACACGTATTGAACCGGCTTTCTTCCTTCTGGTTCCGGAAAACGGCCGACATTATACCCAACCACATGGCCGAAGCCGTTGATGATGTCCACTGTATTGATTCCTATTTACCGGAGAACCAGAAATTCACCTGCCCGCCCTACCTGAGGGGTCGTTCGATGGTGGTGAAGAAGGTAAAACGTATCCCGGTGGAATGCGTTGTGCGCGGCTATATCTCGGGCTCGGCCTGGACCGAGTACAAGGAAAACGGCACGGTATCGGGTAACGCGATGCCCGAGGGGCTGGTGGAGAGCCAGGAACTGGAAAAGCCCATCTTCACGCCGACCACCAAAGCGGACAAGGGTCATGACGAGCCGATTGGCATGGAAGATATCGTCAAAGCCATCGGCAAGCCGCTGGCCGATGAGATGGAGGAAAAAAGCCTGGACCTCTACAACTACGGACGTGAATACGCCAGGGAACGCGGGATAATTATCGCCGATACCAAGTTCGAGTTCGGTATTGATAACAACCGGCTGATATTAATCGACGAAGTGCTTACGCCGGATTCCTCAAGGTTCTGGGATGCCGAGCTTTACGAGCCCGGCAAGTCTCAACCAAGCTTCGACAAGCAACCGGTACGCGACTGGCTGGAAGAATCGGGCTGGAACAAGGAACCACCGGGCCCGGTGCTCCCCGACGATATCGTCGAAGCGACCTCAAAAAGGTACATGCAGGCCTACGAGAAAATCACGGGCCGGCAACTGGCATTCCTGGGAGACAACGACTAACCCTGCAGATAGCCCTTGGTGGTGGGCAGCTCGCCGCTGATACGCGGGTCAATCCGGATGGCTTTGTTCAGGGCTTTACCCAGCGCTTTAAAGAGAGCCTCCGCCTTATGGTGGTCATTGCTGCCATAGAGAATGCGTGCATGCAGGGTTATCCTCGATTCATAGGCGAAGGACTCCAGAAAGTGCCGGACGAGGTCGGAAGAAAAGCCGAACATATCATTACCCGCAAATGATAAGTCCAGGACCGCATATCCCCTGCCGCTGATATCCAGGGCAACCGCTGCCAGGGTCTCGTCCATAGGCACCGAAACATCCGCCATGCGCGCTATACCACGCTTCTCCGCCAGGGCTTCGGCGAATGCTTTACCCAGGCAGATAGCCACATCTTCCACAGTGTGGTGCGGGTCATCGCCGGTGGCTTTCAGCATTACATCGAACATGCCATGTTTAGCCAGCTGCGACATCAGATGGTCGAACATGCTAATCCCGGTACTGATATCATACTTACCGGTACCATCGATGTTCAGTTCCATAGCAACATTCGTCTCAGAGGTCTCCCGTTTAACCACAGCCGAACGCTGATTATCAGTTTCAGATTCCAAGAGTTTCATGGCGCCGCGCAGGAAAGTACCGCCTACCGATACCTTACCGGTACGCGTACGCTGATATAGTGGACGACTGCAGCCGATTTTCTGTGCCATTTGTTCATCGGTATAGCCGCGACTGTTCTGCAGCTGCACTACTTTTTCCAGTATTTCGGTAAGCGAATCCATAATATCTCCAATATTGTTAATATTTCTTTACTACATATTATATATATGTAATATATTATAACACACAATATATGATTGTCAAGAGGTAATGGTTTTTTCTGACTTATTTTACCTCAACCCATTTCCAATCAGAGGGATGAGAACTGATCTTAAAAAGAGATTGCCACGTCGTCTCGATGACATCGAGACTCCTCGCAATGACAAAGGCGGTGGTAAAAATGTGAGACAAATTACACCCTAATACCAAGGAGCATCTTCAGCTTGAGCTTGAAGACATCCCACCTGCCTATCTTCTTCTCCAGGATATTCATGAACATGGTGTCTTTATCTTTGGGAGGCACGAGTTTCTGCTCTTTCTGAATCATCCGGCTGGCGCCCGATTCGCAGGTGACGACGCAATTACCGCAGCCGATACAGCGGTCGAGGTTAACGACGGCCTTGCCGTCGACCAGGGTCCTTGCCTCAAGCTGGCAGCGTTTAACACAGGTACCGCAGCCCTTGCAGAGAGTAGCATCGACTTCCGTGTAGTAGTTGCTGGCGTACATATCTGCGGGACGCGGTGCCTTCTTGACAGCGCTGAGGAGTCCGCAGCAGTCGCCGCAACAGCAGCAAATATTTTCGGGATTACGGGAGTTCTCCGGCTGGAGGATGAATCCCGCCTGGCGCGCCCGGTCCAGGATAGCCAGGGCTTCGCCCTTGGTAATATAACGTCCTATCCCCATATCGGCGTACTGGCGGGCATGGTCGGGGCCGATCTGGATGCAGGTCTCGCGGATATCGGAATAACGGCAGCTCTCTCCCTGGATGTCCTTGGTTTGGCGGCAGACGCAGTTAGCCACCGAGAGAGGGCCGGGGGCGTGCTCGACGAGATAGCGGGCATCATCAAAGGTACTTACTTTGTATTTACCGGGCACGCGAATACTCGTCTCCACCGGAATGGTACGCAGCTGGGGTATGCCGATACGACCGGTGGTTTCCGCTTCAGCAAAATGCTCCTGGTGATACCGGTGGAAGGTATCGACGAGGTCCCTCGTAAGCCGGTCCACCTGGAAATCAACGATACCGCCGGCGGTGACCCCGGTATTCCTGTACCGTCTTTCCCGGAACTTCTCGCGGTAGACCAGAATCGTACCCTTACGCGCCATGCGGTCGAGTTTCTTCTGGAGTTCATCGACCGACATGTCCTTACCACTCTTTTTCACACGGCGGTGGATGGTCTTAATCGGCTCCAGTTTTATCGTGGAGAGATGAGTGGCTATTTCGGCCTCTTCGGGAGTAAAGAGCTGTACCAGTAGGCTGATATCCACCCCGGACTTCGTGGCGGGATAGCCCACAGGCGACTTGTCCAGATGCTCCTGCAATAGCCGGTAGATATTGGTCTCGGTACTCATGTTACTCCCCAATCAGGGCCTAACTTCCCGCAGGGCATCAAGCAGAGCATCAGTGTGCTCCGGTTTGCCGACCGTGATGCGAATGCTGTTCTCCAGAAGAGGAATCGCGAAGTAACGCACCAGAATGCCCTTACGCTGCAATTCTAAAAACACCTCCCTGGCGTTGCCCCGTAACACATTACAGAAAACAAAGTTAGCCTGCGACGGGAAAGGCTTCAGCCAGTCGATGGTCTGTAGCTCTTGATATAATCTTTCCCTTTCCACCACGATATCACTAACTCTCTCCTGTAAATAAGCAAGGTCGGCCAGCGATTCCCTGACGGCAACCTCACCGACGACGCTAACGTTATGGGGAATCTTGATAGCCATCAAATAATCGGCTATGCGCGGCGGAAAGATACCGTAGCCGATACGCAAGCCAGCCAGTCCGGCCCACTTGCTGAAAGAACGCAGTATCATCAGGTTGGTATAACGTTCGGTGAGAGACACCAGGGTTTCACCGTAGAACTCGTAATAAGCCTCGTCGAGCACCAGGGGGACGCCGGTTTCAGCGATTTTGATAATATCATCACGCGGAATGGCGTTGCCGGTGGGATTATTGGGACTGGCCAGGAAAATCAGCCTGGTGTCAGTGGTGATAGCGGAGATAACACCCGGAACATCGACTGTATAGTTTTCGTCGCGGGGAACGCTAACGATCGTACCGCCGCAGATTTCGGTGCTGAAACGGTAAATATCGAAGGTGGGAACACAGTTAATCACCTCATCGCCCGGCCCGATGAAGAGTCGCACCAGCATATCGATAAGCGTGTTACTGCCGTGTCCGGCCACGATGCGTTCGGCGGGGGCACCGGCATATCCTGCCAGCAACTTGCGCAACTCCTGTTGTCCGTCATCGGGATAGATACTGAACCGCGAACCATCAGCAAGCGCCCGGAGTACCCGCGGGGAACAGCCGTAGGGATTTTCGTTGGCGTTCATCTTGATAATGTCGCTCTCGGGCACGTCAAGCTTCCCGGCCAGCGTGTCCGGCGATATGCTGGCGGAGTACCCGGTAAAACTCCTGAGGTGTGACCGGATGTATTTTTCTATTCCCTGTCCGGAGTCAGAACTCACTCCTGATGCCCCCTATTTCTTTTTATTCATTCTTTTTTCAATCGCCCGGGCATGGGCATCAAGCCCCTCGGCACGGGCGATGACCGACGCGGCCTTACCGAGTTTCCGAATATCCGATTCCCCGGTATTGACCACGTTGATTATTTTAACAAAATCGAGGATATTCAGCGGCGAGCCAAAGCGCGCCGTGCCCTCGGTGGGGAGGACGTGACTCGGCCCGGCAACATAGTCGACAAGAACCTCGACGGAATTCTCGCCCAGGAACAGGCAACCGGCGTTAGCCACCTGACCTGCGTACGTATCGAGGTTAGCCACCACCAGGCAGAGGTGCTCCGGTGCGTAGAGATTAGCCAGATCGACGGCTTCAGCAACGCTCGACACCACGCCGATAAATCCCCG
>DUFB01000096.1 GCA_011192005.1 Dehalococcoidia bacterium | reverse complement strand
TATCATGCGCTACCTCGATGCTGATATGCTTGGGCATGACCAGGTGCAGGTCGATATGCCGCTGGCTGCCCGACTTGCGCGTGCGCAGCTTGTGAAAACTCACCACTTCCCCGCCGAGATGCTCGGTGATAAACGACCGTATAGCGTTTTCCTCGTCCTCGGGCAGCTTGACGTCCACCAGCCCTCCGAATGATTTCCTCAATACATCGAAAGCCACTTTAAAGATATACAGGGCTACAAGTCCCGCCAGGATGGGGTCGATAATCGTGATGTCGGTAAACCGCACGACCAGCAGTGCGATGAGCACCGCCGCGGCGGAATAAACATCGGCGGCGATGTTATGGGCGTTGGCTTCCAGCGCCATCGAGTCTTCGCGACTCGCTATCCTCAGCAGGTAACGGGACAAGAAGATACTGGCGGCGATGGAAACCGCCATGACCGCCATACCGGCCTCGGTCATTTCCAGGACGGCCTCGGTCTGGACGCGGCGTACTGCGGCGTAGATGATGGAGCCTCCCGCGACGAAAATCAATATCGATTGTACAATAGCCGCCACGTTCTCCGCCTTGCCGTGACCGAAAGGGTGGCTTTCATCGGCGGGTCTGGCAGCTACCCTGATAGCCAGGAAGGTAATGACAACCGCAAACAAATCGAGGAAGCTGTCGATTGCCTGGGCCAGTATGCTGAGGCTTCCGGTAATAATACCGATAACTACCTTGAGCACTATCAGGCTGACGACTATCAGTATGGATAACCTGGCGGCACCGCTTCTGCCGGAAAACACTGTCTCTTCCTGCTTCTATGCTTTTGATTTTGATGAAAAGAATCGGGGAATGAACCTCCCCCATTCGTTGTTGTCCCAGACCACCAGTAATGACGGGGCGATGCAAATTGAGCTGAAGGTCCCGGCAATGACGCCGATTATCAGGACGACAACGAAGTTCTGGATGGTCGCCCCGACGAAGAATAATAGCGCCAGTATGACTATCAACGTGGTCAGGCTCGTATTAAGCGAGCGACCCAGGGTTTCTACCAGGCTGTTGTTTACGACCGTCTCGAAGTTGCCGCTGATGCCTCTGGTCAGGTTCTCCCGGATCCTGTCGAAGATAACCACGGTATTGTTGACGCTGTAGCCGATTACCGCTAGAACGCCGGTGATAAACATCAGGTTTATCTGCCAGCCCATTATCGCCCCGAGTATGGAGAAAACCCCCAGGGCAATCAGGGCGTCATGCACCAGGGCTATAATGGCGCAGGTACCGTAATGCAGGGGTTTGGGCATACGCCGGAAAGCCCAGGTAACGTATGCCAGAATACCTATGGCGGCTATAACCACGGCAATTACAGCAGTCTGTCTTGTTTCGCCGGCAATCAGAGGAGCCACGTTAATAAAAGAAGTTTCTCCGCTGAATGTACCCAGTGCCGCCTGTAGTCCTGCTTCCAGGGCTGTTTTCTCCTCCATATTTAACAGGTGGGTGCGGATGAGATAGTTGCCCGTCGGTTGAGTTTGTTGCACGATAGCATCGGTATACCCGAGATTCACCAGTTCTTCCTCGAGTTGTTCCTGTTGCACTTCCTGCTCGAACCTGACCGTCAGTAGAGAACCACTGCTGAGCTCAACTCCCGTCTTCAGCCCGAAAATGGCCCAGGAAAGCAGTCCGATGACGATGACGACCCCGGAGATGAGAAAGAACCAGTATCTTTTACCGATTATATTTAATGTCATTTATTTCCCCTGTCTACACTGAATAATCCCGTCCTGGAGGCTAAAGGGGTTGCCATGACTATGCGCAGTAATGTCCTTGTTACTATAATAGCCGTAAGCATGCTGACGAGAACGCCGATGCCGAGCGTTAAGGCAAATCCCCTTACCGGGGCACCGGAATCGATGCTGCTGCCGACCCAGAACAGGATTATACACACTATAATCGTCGTGATATTGCTGTCACGGATAGCTGACCAGGCGCGGTTGAAGCCACTCTCGACCGCGGCGCTCAGCGTTCTTCCCATCCTGAGCTCTTCCTTCATCCTCTCGAAGATAAGGACGTTGGCATCCACCGCCATGCCGATGGACAGGATAAAGCCACCCAGTCCGGCCAGGGTCAAGGTTACCGGTATCAGTTTGAAAAGCGCCAGTACCAGTGCTCCGTAGTATACCAGCGCCAGACTGGCGAGAAATCCAGAGACGCGGTAGTAGAGTATCATGAAAAGCATCACCAGGGCTATACCGATGATGCCGGCTTTCCAGGCCATCTCGACGAAGCTGGCACCGAGCAGGGGAGAAACGGTCTCATCGCTGATAATTTCCAGAGATACCGGCAAACGACCGGCATTCAGTTGCTGGGAAAGGCTGGTAGCTTCACTTCTACTCAAGCCATTGATGACGCCGCTGGAGGTTATAACATCTCTTACTATGGGTGCAATGGGCTGCCCGTCCTCGCCGTAAAGGCTGACATCACCCTCAAAAATACCCAGTTGTTGACCGAGAAGTCGGGTTGTTACTTCCTGAGAAATTTTCTGCCCCTCCGAGTCCCACTCGAAAGCCAGTATCAGGTTTCCCATGTTGTCGATGTCCACGTAGGTATTCTGGTTGAAGTACCGGCTCGTCAGCGCCTTTTCCTCTCCGTCGATAACCGCTGTTGCTGGTTTCCACATGCCCAGTTCGTTTACCCATTTAGCCGAGGCGTTATCAGTGGTCAACTCTCCGAATTCCAGCAAGGCAACGCGGGAAAGGCGTTCCTTCTCCTTATCGGTGATACTCAGTCCGGGAAGGTCAACCCTGATGCGTTCTGTTCCCTGCACCACGATAACCGGTTCGGTGACACCTAGGGGGTCGATACGACTCCGGAGGACGGATTCTATTCCTTTCATAATATCGGCTTCGCTGCCGGGCTCTACTGCAGACAAATCGGCTCTATAGAGAAGATGCAGGCCTCCTTGGAGGTCGAGGCCGAGCCGTAATCCCGCCCGACCGAGTCTCTCTCCGTGCACATCCGCATCAACAACCATGAAGTTATTGACATCACCGATTAATTGTTTCGCATAGTCGGTGTTATTAAGTCCGTAGAGCTCCACCATAATACGGTCGCTGTCCATTTCCTCAACCGTACCTTCGGCGGTGCTGGCATCGATACTCTGTTGCATTGCCAGCAGTCCCTCGGCCATTATAGCTGTCTTTTCTTCAGGAGTGACGTTATCCGAGTATTGTGCCTGGTATACCAGTTCCACGGTACTCTGTAAAGGTAAAAGTACCCACAAAGCAAACCCGAATATCAGCAGGATTACAGCAAGGATGATTATGTTTTTTCTGGTCATGTTTTTCCCTGGGTTCTTTCCTCCGGATTGTGCTGTCGTTTTTCTTCAAGCAAGCGCCTGACGTAATCGATTGCCTGCTCCCGGGAGTTGACTTCTCCGGCAGCCCGGGCTTCTTTGACTGCTTCCAGTAGCCTGCCAACCTGCGGCCCCTGGTTTATCCCGAAAGACTGCATAATATCATGCCCGTTGATTAATTTCAGAGGTTTAGTTAATCTTTCTTCTTCAGTATACTTATTAAGGACGTATTCGACCATGCGGCAGTGTTCCCGCCATTGTAAAATGTCAGTCTCCGCGCCCCGTGTGGCCAGGTGGTCGGCGAGCGACAGGAAGAGGATATCTATGCCGGTATCGCCGGTGTCGCGGAAATATCGGTAGATTGCCCGCTGGCTGGGGAGACCCTCGTGGCTCATCTGGGTCGGTCTAAGATGATATTTTACCAGCAGTTCCACCAGCCTGATTTCCCGTGTGCTGAATCTCAACCTTTCCATGATAGCAGCGGCCATAGCGGCACCATCCTGCGGATGCCCCAGGAAGCGCGCCCTGCCGGTTTCATCGATAGTCTTGGTACCGGGTTTGGCGATATCGTGGAGCAACGCCGCCAGTTTTAACAAAGACCGATGGGTGCTGCCGCTGCTGACTCCTGTGTTAAAGTGTTTAATCAGGTCCTCCGACCATGGCACAGCCTCGAGGATTTCCGTGCCGGCATAGTCCAGCACCCTTTCCCGGAGAATGAACTCGACGGCTTTTACCGTTTCAATAGAGTGGTCGAAAACATCCCAGACATGAATCCTGGGTTGGTCGACGCCTTTAGCCGGTACCATCTCGGGAATCAGGGATGTCAGCAAACCCGACTCGTCCAGGTATTCCAGCCAGTTACCGGCGCCTTCAACGGCTAGCAGTCTTACCAGCTCCTCCCTGACCCTTTCACCGGCAACGGTTGTAATCAGTCTGCTGTCATTACTAACCAGCCCCTGAGTATCACCTTCGATAGCAAATTTTAGTTCCGCCGCCAGACGCACGCCCCGCAGCAGTCGTACCGGGTCGTCTTTAAAGGAGTTTTCACTTACGGCTCTAATCATTCTGTTATTCAGATCGTCCCGACCCCGAAAAGGATCGATAATATCATCACTGGT
This sequence comes from Dehalococcoidia bacterium, assembly GCA_011192005.1. Lineage (GTDB taxonomy): Bacteria > Chloroflexota > Dehalococcoidia > Dehalococcoidales > RBG-16-60-22 > W425. Next base: position 12,398 of record DUFB01000096.1, on the reverse strand, counting down.
AATTTCTGTTTCGCCGTTCAGTTTTACAGCCATGGCGTCGATGGTAAAATCGCGCCGTGCTAAATCGTCCCTGATATCACCCTGCAGTGTCGTAAAATCGATTTCCCATTTGTCCCCGTTGGCGTCGTAAAGTACCACCCGTCCCACGCCGTTTTCTTTATCGAGGGGCACGTATCTTCCCGTCAGCGCTCCGGCCATGTCGGAGGCTACCTCCAGCGCATCGGCGTCAACGGCAATATCGATATCGGCCGTGCCGCGTCCCAGTATCATGTCGCGCACAAAACCGCCGACGAGATAAGACTGAATGCCTTGTTCGGCGAGAATTCGGCTGATCCTGGTCAGCAGTCCGGACGCTTCGGGTGTAATGACCAATTTCAAAGCTTCCACCGTTGGCAGGTACATCTGTTAAACTATACTATCCAGCCCGAAAATTATCAAGTAGTAACCGTATGTAAAAATTGCCCTGGCTTGACGTGTTTGCGGAGTAGTTCTAAGATTATTTCAGACCTTGTCTTGCGGGGGATTTGTCGATGTCTTATACCGATATTCTTTTTTCAAGCGAAGCCCATATCGCTCGTGTTGCCCTGAACAGACCTGGTGCTGGCAATGCGATTAATGAGCGTATGGCCGGGGAACTGGCGGATGTCTGTTTGCAGATAAACGGGGATAACGGTATTTACGTGGTTATTATAACCGCGAGCGGAGGAATATTCTGTAAGGGTGGTGATTCGGAGGCTGGGCCAGCCCGGCAGCCGGCCTCAGCTATTGCTGCCATTGAATGCCCGGTAATAGCTGCCGTTAACGGTGATGCCCTGGGGCAGGGGCTGGAGATAGCTTTGAGTTGCGATATCAGGATAGCCTCGGAGAAAGCACGCTTCGGTTTGCCCCAGGTAGCCGGCGGATTAATACCGGCGGATGGCGGCACGCAGCGCTTGCCGCGTATCGTGGGCAGGGGCAAAGCCCTCGAGATGCTGTTGACTGCCGAAACGGTGAACGCCGCAAATGCTCTGGAAATGGGGCTGGTCAGTAAGATCGTGCCTCCACCGGACCTGGCCGTAGAAGTGCAGAAGCTGGCGGAAACGATAGCAGCTAAGGGGACTCTGGCTCTCAGGTATCTCAAGGAAGCTGTCAACAAGGGAATGGACATGACCATGGAGCAGGGCTTACGTCTCGAGGCCGACCTTTATTTTCTCCTCCATACTACTGCCGACCGCACCGAGGGCGTCAATGCCTTCCGCGAGAAACGGTCTCCCGAATTTAAAGGCGAATAGGCGTTATTATGAATTAACCTACTACTAATAATTATTTGCTGAGGAGGAAAATTGATAAAACGTTTGCCTGAAATTTTTGCGGTTATATTAATCTGTTTCGCCATTATTTTAATTATTCACCAGCAAATGGTCAGTGATGATAGGTGGTTCAGTATACGTCAGATGTGGCACCATGAGACGTTGATCGCTTCTTTCGTTTTCGGTGCAATTTGCCTGATTGTTGGGAAATACTTGGGTAAACTTAAGGAATAACTTGGTGAGTAATAGTGGCAGATTTTGAAGTAGTCATCTATGAAAAAAGTAAAGGCACCGCATATATCACCCTCAACCGCCCTCAGGCGTTGAATGCCTACAATATCAGGATGCGGGACGAGCTTTACGAGGTGCTGGGTGCCATCCGTGATGACCCCGAGGTGGAGGTCGCTATCCTGAAAGGTGCCGGGGAAAAAGCCTTCTGTGCCGGGGCAGACCTTACCGAGTTTCTTACCGCCCCGCCGCCGGTGTTCGCCCGGCGGGTACGCTTCGACAGGGATATCTGGGTGTGGTTCCTTGGTATAGATAAACCGTTTATCGCTGCTTTACACGGCTACGTGCTGGGCTCCGGTATAGAAATGGCTCTCTGCTGTGATATCCGCCTGGCGTCTGATGACGCCCGCTTCGGGCTGCCGGAGCCGGGACTGGGTATTATCCCCGCGGCGGGTGGCAGCCAGACTCTGCCGCGGACCATCGGTCGGGCCGCCGCACTGGAAATGCTGATGAGTGGCGGGTGGCTTACCGCCGATGAAGCCCTGAAAATTAGACTGGTCAACCGCGTGGTTTCGCGCGATAATCTCCTGCCAGAGGCCGAAAAACTGGCCGACCGGATAAAATCCCATGATACCGGAGCGGTCAGGCTTGCTAAGCAGGCGGTTACCCGGGGCATGGACCTTACCCTGGAAGAAGGACTGAAACTGGAGAAGGCGCTGTATCGCCGGCTCGTGGAGAACAGGACAGAATAGGATGAATGGTTCGGACTTAAAAATGCTTGTGGCTGAGGCTGCCGACCTCATTCTGAGCAGTAATAAGCTGGTGGTGTTTACCGGTGCCGGTATCAGCACGGAATCGGGGATCCCCGATTTCCGCAGTCCCGGTGGTATCTGGGAGCGGTTCGACCCTGACGATTTTACCTACAGCAAGTTTATCTCCAGTAAGGACTCGCGGCGAATGCAGTGGAATCTTTTCCGGGAAGGATTGCTCTCTGATAAGGCCGTGCCCAATGCTGCCCATATCGCCATCGCCGATCTGTATAAAATGGGCAGGCTGGACTGCGTTATCACCCAGAATATCGATAACCTCCACCAGAAGGCAGGCGTCCCGGATGACATGGTATATGAGCTTCACGGCAATATGAAATGGGCGAGGTGCCTGGAATGCGGGCGGCGTTATCCGTTCGAAGAAATCAAGGGGAGGCTGGAACAGGGAGAGGAAATCCCGGATTGTATTGCCTGCCGTGGTATGCTCAAGCCTGATATCGTCATGTTTGAGGAGCAGCTTCCTGTGGATGTACTAGAAGAAGCTGGCTATCGTTCCATGGCGGCCGACCTTTTCATTGTTATCGGTTCCACCCTCACCGTTTACCCGGCCGCTTACATGCCCATCTATGCCGTTCGCTCCGGGGTAAAGCTGATTATCGTCAATCTCAGCAATACGCCGATGGACCGCCACGCGGCGGTGGTCATCAACGAAAAGGCCGGCGATACCATGACCTCCATAGTTCAGACAGTGCAGGAAAAGTCCGGGCTCTAGTGCCTGTGATATGATTTTTAGGACTAAATCTGGTCATTCAGGGCAATCCCGGTAATGTAACGAGGGTAATATATCACGAATAGGGACGAAAGGAGAAAGAAGCGGTGTCGGAGAGAAAATATGACAAACATGTGATTCGAGAGCCTTTTTATAAAGCAGAGGAAGATTTTAATGGTGCAACGATATTCAAGCATACTGATGATGATAAGGCGGGGGTAGTCTACGAATATCATTGTATCAATCAGGCCGGCTGGTCCATAAAAAATTCCCGTACTCACGATACCTGGGAACTGCTCTGTTTCCTGGGGGGAAATCCTGAGAATATCACCGATTTAGGGGCGGAAATCAGCGTATGTCTGGGCGACGAAAATGAAGAACATACCATCACCGGCGCCACGATAGTCACCATCCCTCCAGGGTTGAAGCACGGCCCCATCGCCATTAAACAGTATTCCAGACCCTTCGTATTACTCAGGATATCCACAACCAGGGAGTATGAAAATAAACTGAGTTCCAAGCCCGATCGCATAGGCGTCTTTGATGCAAGATTTATGAAAGAGGGGGCACCGGTTGCCAAGGACGGGAAAAAATACTGGACGAACTTAATACAGGGCCCTTTCTATATAGAAGCCGAACCGGGATGGACTGGCACATCAATATGGTCTCATCGTAATGAGTACAACAATGGTACCACTCTGGGCTACCATTGCATTAATTCGACTTATGAAGTGCCGTTCACTCATGCCCATGATTTCCACGAATTACTTTGCTTCATCGGAGGCAATCCCGAAGATGTCACTGATCTGGGGGCGGAGGTAAGTATCTGCCTGGGAGATGAAAAAGAAGAACATATCTTCAATACCGCCACGATTGTCTCCATGCCACCGGGTTTGAAACACTGTCCGTTATACGTCAGAAACGTGAGGAGACCCCTCGTTTTTCTGGAGGTCTCAATGACAAATGACTTTGTAGCAAAGCGTTAAGAGTAAGGACAATAACACATGAAAGAATGGGAAACGGTTTATGGAGTTTGTGAAGTAACAGCGCTTTCAACCCGGGCGAGAACGATATTATTATATGGTTATCCATCGTGCCGGAGTTTGATTTTGCACCCTTGGCTGCGTTAGAATTAATGCGTCAATATTTTGCTTTGGAGGTTATTTGTGAATACTACTGATTTCTTGAATATTGCTTCGGCAATCTGTCCGGATAAGATGGCCGTAGTTTTTGAAGACAAGCGTTATACATTCAGCCAGCTTAACGAACGGGTCAACCGATTGGCCAACGGACTGATGAAACTTGGTGTTAAGAAAGGCGAACGCGTGGCTTTAATCCAGGTGAACTGCAACCAGTGCGTTGAGACGTATTTTGCCGTGGCCAAGATGGGAGGTATCTACCTGCCCCTGAACTTCCGCGCCAAAGAGAAAGAACTCGCCTATATGCTCAACACCGCCGAAGCCACCGCTATTATCATCGGCGAGCGCTACGTTCCGATGATAAAGTCCATACAGCCCGAATGCAAATCTCTGAAGCATCTTATTACCATTGAACAGAAGCATGACGACATGCTTTACTACGAAGATATTATCGAAAACAGCCCGCCAGATGATGTTTTCACGGAAATAGATGACCATGATACGACCATACTGATGTACACCGCCGGGACCACCGGGTTCCCCAAGGGCGTTATGCTCTCCCATAACAGCTTCAGCAGCTACATGCTGGAGAATGTAACCCCCGCCGACCCCGAAGCTTCCGAGAGCAATATCCTCACCGTACCGCTTTATCATGTTGCCGGTATCCAGGCGATGATGGCGGCTATCTACGGCGGACGGACGCTGGTGATGGAGCGTCAGTTCGAGCCGGAAGAGTGGATGACCCTGGTGGAAACCGAAAAAGCTAACCGCGCCATGATGGTTCCCACCATGCTCAAGCAGCTTCTCGACCACCCCAACTTTAAAAAACATGACCTGTCCAGTCTCAAGGTGATAACCTACGGCGCCGCGCCCATGCCCCTCCCCGTTATCAGGAAGGCTCTGGAAGAATTTCCCGGAGTTAGTTTTATAAACGCCTTCGGGCAGACGGAGACCGCTTCTACAATTACCGCTCTGGGACCGGAAGACCATGTGCTTACCGGCACGCCAGAGGAGATTGAGAGGAAATTGCAGAGGCTGGCATCAATCGGTAAGCCGATGTCCGATGTCGAGATGAAGGTCGTCGATGATGATGGCAAAAAGCTCGGACCCGGTGAAGTAGGCGAGATTCTCGCCCGCGGGCCCAGGGTTATGAGCGGCTACTGGAAGGACGAGGAAAAGACCGCCAAGACGATTGATAAAGACGGCTGGGTACATACGGGCGACGTCGGCTATGTTGACAAGGACGGCTATTATTTCCTCTCCGGACGCTCCAGCGATATGATTATCCGCGCTGGCGAAAATATCTCGCCAGAGGAGCTGGAAAACGCTATCCGTGAGCATCCCAAGGTCGAGGATGTCGCCGTTATCGGTGTTCCCGACGAGACTTGGGGTGAAGAGCCACGCGCTGTGGTTATCCCCAAGAAGGGTCAAAAACCCACCGAGGAAGAAATCATGGAGTGGTGCCGCGAAAGGCTCGCCAGCTTCAAACGACCCCGCACGGTGGTATTCGTGGACGACCTCCCCCGCAATCCCATGGGCAAGCTCATCAAGCGGGAAATAAGAGAAAAATACGGCAAGCCATGATGTCATTCCCGCGGAAGCGGGAATACAGAACACTGTCCCCCTCCCCTGAAAGAGGGAAGTGCAGAACTTATGTTAACTATTTTGGTTTTTCTATTAGGATAGAGAATCTGAATCAAATGTTGGTTATCTCTTACGATAATTCCAATGGCTTTGGTAAACCAACTCTCATAAAGAAACGGGCAAAGTCTTGAGAGAGATTTTCTCGATATGGAGATAATAAGCGTAAATGTTTCCCTACACTATTAATATGTGCCTCGACTTCATCCTTTATGACTTCTAAAATCCTCCAGAATTGCACTACTCGCCAAGGGTGCTCAAAGCCTGCCAATTCGCATTTATTGATTGGATGCCAACCTACAATGCGATAATTCTTTAAGTGACCCACTTTACCAGCTTTAAAAAAATCTGGGTCATCCTTTTCAATTTCCTGCCTCGTCCATATTGGGCACAAGATTATATATTTAGCTTCCGCTATATCACAGCTTTGGCTCATTACTATTACATTGTATATCTGTGGTTCTATCTCGGTAGACTTTGGTATTGCGACATTGATGATAAAATCTTCGAGAATATCTCCTTGTTGGAGAGTTCTGTCAGTAACAATCTCATACCACGGATATTCCATCGGTATCCTGATAGCCTGAGTCCTAATAGTCTATCTTGGTTGTATTACCTTCAAATCTGGCTTCTTGGGGTTGTTTTAATTTTGCTTTATAACGTTGCCCAATTCTTGGGGTTACGTCCACTATCGGCCTTATCTCGAAGCTCGTTGATTTAATATCAGGTGATGATTTACGTGCTGGCTTTTGTCTGATTACCGTAGTAGAATCAACTTCAGACCGGAATCTATCTAATATTTGTTGGTAGGAATTAACCCATGTAAAGAATAAATTTCTATTCTGATTTTGGAAAGCTAAATCGTATTCCCTAACCACGTAATTAAGGACGAGTCCCACATAACTTTTCACTATTCGTGGAGTGTCTAGTTCTAAATAGACATCATAATAAGACTTCCAAATATTTTCTTGTTCAGCAACATACGGAAAATCAAAATATGCTGGGTAATAAGTTCCTGTAGTTTCACCACGAGGTACATGAATCGAATCATTAGTGCCAATGGACTCTTGCTCAACTGGGATTACCATATCATTCCTTTCTAGCTAACATATCTAGTGTTATTTTTTCAGAAATATTTTTCATAGGTAAAAATGATTCTGTAGCTTTAGCAATCCTACGAACACCCCAGCTTTCTATAGCATAGCTAAAGTTATAATTGAATATGAGGAACTTTTTATCCTTATAATCTATATTAACAGACATTACATAGTCTTTAAAGGGTACTTGTATACGTCCGCCATATTTGACTTTTTGTTTACTAAAGAGGTTTGAGGGATTAAGACTATTGATTTGAAATTTTAGCTCTGGTAAGTTTTCTTTATTTAATCGTGCTGAATATTCCCATATAAAGTTAAGGCCGAGTGATTTATAAGTTATATGTGGCAATTTAAGTGTATATTCCTTGACTATTACTCCACAAGACACAAGGCTCGCTTCATCTAATTTTTTCGTGATTAACTCCCATCTATTTGGGTCTACTGTAATCATATAGGAATTTGAATCAAATACGGATAGCGTGGGTGTATGAACGAAATGGATAGGTTTCTCTTGAATATCTAAGTTGTCTCTGACCCATTCAGGTGAAATTATTGTGGGATTATGAGCCTCTGCGATTATTACAGCCGAAGCTTTCTTAAGCGATAACATAGTAATAATACGAAAGTAATTTCAACTATTCAGAAGAATACCATCAAGAAATATTACATGTCAACAAGGCAACAAGGTGATTAATATTTGTTCCTGACCGAAACATCAAGAATACCCTACACAATGTTTAATCATAGCGTCTCTTTTTAGGGACCTGTTTCCGTTCAGTCAATATATAGATGCTAATCTTGGAAACCGACCGCTAGTAATTGCTGTAGCAGGTCGCTTGCGTCATACTAAAGATGCCGTATCCTGGATGGAATTAGACAAGTTAGGTGAGAGCTTAGGGGATAATGCTAATTTTGATGATTTTCTAGACCAGATTATCGAGACTCGATTGCCACAATTTGCATCAGATCATCGTAACAAATACGGCGAAAATCCGGATATATCAATTATTACCGGCTGGGTAGATAAAGATAATGAATCACATCTCGTTGAAATTTACGATGATGGAGATTATGACTATAAGGATAATTTTGCGGCTATAGGAAGTGGTTCAATTTTTGGTGAAATTCTTCTTCGTAAATTGCATGACTGTAATATGAGTATTAGTACAGCACAAAGGTTAATTGGATATATTATTTGGGAAATCTAGGAAATAGATAATGATAGTGGGGAACATATGCAAATCGCACTTGTTAGTAATAAGGGTAAATTAGTTAAGGTTGACGAGACAGAAATTGAAGCGTATAAACAATTACCCAAAATACTCACACCATCTTATAACGCTATCAGAGATAGGATAGATAATTTAAAACTTGAAAACGTAAAAGAAAGCATAAAAAATTTATATAAATCAGTAAACCAAGCGTCAACGTAGATCATCACGGGGGTTAGAATATGGCACGCATAACTCAAAGACATCGTGTTCTAATAGATAGGAAAATTGAGCGAATTAAACAAAGAGAAGGGCGTGTAATTCCAACTCGTCGGAGAACAATAAAAAAAGTGAGTAAAGTAGAATTTCATAGTATCATCGATAAAGCTTCGCAACCTATTGAGAATCCTAAATCTGATTCAGAATAATTTTGAATATAAGGATTCCGTCTTTACTGTGTACAAGTTAACATAAGTTTTGCACTTCCCTCCTGAAAAGGAGGGGGATTTTTTATTGATCACTTGAATATTTTAGGGGGGAAGAGGTCGGGCTATCAATGGCCTGACAGGCCGGTGTCATGGGGCGGTCGGGTGGGAATAGATATCTTAAGGGGATGGGGTGGGTAAAAATAAGGAAAAAGAAGCCTGGCCACTCTTTGAAAAGCAACCAGGCTTCAATATTTGTTTGATATAAATTTACTCTATTCGGTGGCTCTCATCAGAGCAATAACGGTGTCCCCGCCCTCGGCCATCATCCAGACGTAAGCGGCGTCCTTCTCGTTATTTTTCATGTACATGCCCCAGGCTACATCACCGGCATCCATCCACATCACCTCAGTCCATCCGTTATCCGGCATCTTGTCCTTATAGAAATTTACTACGTCATCGAGGTCATCGCCGGTTTCGTAGTAACGCCATTCCACTTTTGAATAATCTCCCTCGTCAGCGGGGATTGACCAGGTGCCTCTTTGTATCTGGTCGGCGCCACCGTATACGGGCATGTCGTTCCAGGTCAGTCCTCCGCCTCCGCCGTTTGACGGTTGCGTACTCTGGGGGGCGGAAGTAGGCTGGGTTGTCTGTGAGGATGATGGCTTGGTGGTCTCTTGGGTACCATTATCGCCACCACAGGCTCCAACCACAACCAGGGAAAGTACGGCAAGTACCGCAAACACAAGTGATACCTTTTTCATATAAACTCCTTTATCTAAATTTTTTTGCAGAAAAAAGATACTTACTAATGTTAACGTTTTATAAATGGCAAGTCAACAGAGAATAATACTGTAGATTTTACAGGTGATATACTCAAGGGTTAAAAACCTCCATGCTTCTTGTCTGCTGTGTACCCAGCTTGTATAATAAACACGTAGCTTTGTTTTTACATAACGGGGATGCGGATTCAGGAGATGCTTGCTCTTTCAAATCTAACAGGTTATATCAAAAGACTGAATGTTCACAGCGCGCTGGCTTTCGCCGGTATGGCGGGACCGGTGGTGCTTATCATTACCGATATCATGGCGTCCTCGGCTAATCCCGGTTATAACCCGGTGCGTGATTCCATCAGCAGTCTGGCGTTGTATAAACTAGGTTGGGTGCAGACGATTGGTTTTCTGGCTATCGGTTTGCTCATCGAGATATTCACGGCCGGGCTACTCTATAATATCCGTACCAGGCGGGGATTCCATTTCAGTATTGCCTGCCTGGTTATCATGGGCTTCGGCTTGCTGTTGCTCGGTGCTTTCCGTACCGATCCTGTCGGCGTTTCCGATACCACTGAGGGCATAATACATAATGTTACCGCCTTGGTGGTCTTCTGGCTTTTCCCTATCACCTGCCTGCTGATGGCTCCCAGTGTCAGAAATGACCCGTACTGGAAAAATTTGTATAAGTATACGATTATCGCAGGTTTTCTGGGATTTATACTCGTTATAATGGTGATAGTGCTTGAAGATTCGGATTCATGGTTCGGACTGGCCGAGCGGCTTCTTGTGGCTAATATGATAATCTGGGTTGAGGTAATGGCATTCAAGCTGTTATACCTGTCTTTGACTCGTGATAATTCCTGAGAACTCCTGGCATCCGTTATAATCATAAATATGGACACGTTTCTGGAAGTACTCAAATGGATAGGAATAGCCCTGGCCGCGGGATTTGTGGGCTATTTCGGGCGTTATCCTGCTAAAATGTTCCTCGATAAGATAACGGGTAGGGGAAAGACTGTATCCCGGGAAAAGCCGCCGAAGAATGAAGCTGAAAGACAGCTGGAACTGGAGAAAAGCCGCCTGAAGGTTGAAAAGAAAGCAGCCAAGCAGGCGGCTAAAGCCGCCAAGAAAGTCGGCAAGAACTGATGCATTGTGTCTTGACGGTGATTTCCCTCTCTAGTATTATCTAGGGTGGAATAACCTGTGATGATAATTAATATGGCACTCTACCCAGGAGATGATAGAGAAATATGATAGTCGAAATGAAAACGGGCGCCAGTAAAGAAGAGGTTGCTGCGGTAGTCGAGAAAGCCAGGTCGCTGGGACTCGATGTCCAGTTGAACCTCGGTACTGATAAAACTGTCGTGGCACTTCTCGGCAGTAATACAGGACAAATTCCCACCGATATTTTTGCCGTGCTGCCCGGTGTTGAAAGCGTTACCCGTATTATGAAGCCCTACAAGCTGGCATCACGTGAGTTCAAGCCCGGGGATAGTAAGGTTACCTGTGGTGACGTGGAAATCGGGGGTAAACGTATTATTGTTATGGCAGGTCCGTGCGCCGTTGAGAACGAGAAGCAGCTTTTTGATGCCGCTGTAGCCGTCCGTAAGGCGGGAGCCAGAGTCCTGCGTGGCGGCGCTTTCAAACCGCGTACATCACCATTCAGTTTCCAGGGTTTGCGGAAGGCGGGGCTGGAACTGCTAGCCAAAGTCAGGAAAGAAACCGGGATGCCTGTGGTAACCGAGGTGGTAGAGCCCAAGGACGTCAAGCTTGTCTCCAGCTACGCGGATTTATTACAGATAGGCTCGCGTAATATGCAGAATTATGCCCTCCTGACCAATGCCGGACGGAGTAGCTGTCCCGTTGTCCTGAAGCGGGGATTTTCCTGTACCATTACCGAGTGGCTTACCGCCGCGGACTACCTGCTGGCTGAGGGGAACAGTGTCGTCCTCTGTGAAAGGGGTATCCGGACATTTGAAGACAGCGTGCGGTTTTCCCTGGATATCTCGGCGGTGCCGGTACTGAAGAAGTCCAGTCACCTCCCGGTTATTGTCGACCCCAGTCATGCCGCCGGTCATTATTCGCTGGTGCCCGCTATCGCCAAGGCAGCGGTGGCCGCCGGAGCTGACGGACTTCTCATCGAGGTACACCCGAACCCTAAAGAAGCCCTCGTCGACGGTTTGCAGTCGCTTTCGCCTTCCGATTTTACCCGGCTGATGAAAGAACTGAAAGTTGTCGCTGAATCGGTCGGCAGGTATATCTAGTCCGGGTATTTCCGGCAGGAAAGTCAGTGTATAAAGATTACTTCGCCATTACAGTCGATGGTATCGCTATCATAGGTCAAGAGTTTCTGCCCGTAAAAGATAACGGATATCCGGCCGTCTGTCTATGTCACGGGGTACCCTCGGGTAATCCACCCGACCCCGGTGACGGCGGCTATCCGGTCCTGGCAGAGACCTTCTGCGCGCAGCAATATCCCGCGTATATTTTCAATTTCCGTGGTTCGGGAGATAGCGGTGGTAACTTCGACATGCCCGGTTGGACCCGCGACCTGCAATCTATCGTCAGCTATATACTGGGACTGGAAAATAATCGAGGCCGTGGCCTGTATCTGGTTGGTTTTAGCGGTGGGGCGGCGGTATCGATATATGTAGCGTCCCGTGACGACCGGGTATCCGGGGTGGCCGCCTGTGCCTGCCCGGCTGATTTCTCGCTTTTTTCCGGGCGGGGAAGCCCGCAGGATATTGTCGATGGTTATCGCCGGATAGGTATCATTCGGGACGCGGATTTTCCCCGGTCGGCCCGGGCCTGGCTCGATGATTTCCTGCCGGTTACCCCGGTTGACCATGTCGACAAGATAGCACCCAGACCGCTTCTGCTCGTTCATGGTACTGAAGATGATGTGGTTCCCATCATTTATGCCCGTCGTCTGTTTGAAAGGGCCGGAGAGCCCAGGGAACTGAAGGTAATTGAAGGGGCCGGCCATAGACTCCGCCACGAGCCCGGTACCATCAGAGCTGTACTTGAATGGCTGAAAAAGAACCATAATCGAACCCGGT
>DUFB01000095.1 GCA_011192005.1 Dehalococcoidia bacterium | reverse complement strand
TGAATGTGTTTCTGAATGGGGTTCAGAAGGTCCCCGGTTCAAATCCGGGCGCCCCGACCATAAATCGTTAGTCAAAGCTCTTATCTTACCCAGCCATTCATATGCACATATAAACACCCCTGTCATGGCAAGAGCTATTGCTCCAGCTTGAACAACGAGGAGGGACAACACTATTACCAGGAATGTCGGTAAGGGTAAACATAACCCGTTCATGTTAACCCCCGATTTATTTATATACCAAAACAAATATATCAATAATCCCGCAACATGGGAAAATAATACCAACAATTTAAGTTGCAGAAAATATTCAAAAGGAACGTATAGTACAAATTATAATTTTAAGCTATAATTAAAAAAATTACTAAAGCGAAACTAATACATCCAAGCAATAAACCAATGAAATTTTCTAGTTATCAAACTGAGTCACACTACGATGAATACTTTAAAGATAATGGAATTCCACGGTCAGCAATGGCACCTTTTGTAAAAAGGATTGACCAGCTTTCAAAAAAAGAAATATTACGTCGAAAAAGCGCTGCTGAGTCAGCCCTGCTTCAAGCGGGAATCACGTTTACCATCTACGGAGAACAACAAGGACAAATTGATCGCATATTTCCCTTCGATATAATTCCTCGAATCATTGCCCCCGATGATTGGGACGTCATCGAGCGTGGTTTGAAACAGAGAATCTACGCACTTAACCAGTTTATTAACGATATTTACAATGAGAAAAAAATAATCAAAGATAAGGTTATTCCAGAAGAGATTGTAATGTCAGCAAAATCCTACCGGCCACAGTGTACGGGACTCCATCCTCCCAAAGAAATCTGGTGCCATATTACCGGTACGGATATCGTTAGAAACTCTGACGGCCAACTCTATGTCCTGGAAGATAACCTTAGATGTCCTTCCGGCGTGTCCTATGTGCTGGAGAACCGGGAAGTCCTCAAGCGTACCTTCCCCGTAATATTTGAGAGAATGAGTGTCTATCCCGTTGATGATTACCCAAATATGCTCTATGATACACTCAATTATCTGGCACCGGAAAATGTAGATTCGCCAAATATCGTGGTGTTGACTCCCGGTATCTATAACTCGGCCTATTTTGAACACTCTTTTCTCTCCCGTCAGATGGGGGTCCAACTCGTTGAAGGTGCTGACCTCGTGGTTATCGATGGATTTGTTTATATGAGAACGATATACGGTTTTGAAAGGGTAGATATCATCTACCGGCGTATCGACGATGATTTTATCGATCCCCTCAGTTTCCGCAAGGATTCCGTTCTCGGTATTCCTGGAATCACTGAAGTCTATCAGTCCGGGCGTATCGCATTTGCCAACGGTCTCGGGACAGGGATTGCCGATGACAAGGCTATCTACACCTACGTACCCGAGATAATTAAGTACTACATGGATGAGGACATTATATTACCCAATGTCCCGACTTACCTGTGTGTAGATGAAAAGCAACGTCAATACGTTATCCGCAATATAAAAAAACTAGTTGTAAAATCGGTCAACGAATCCGGTGGCTACGGTATGCTGATTGGGCCTCATTCCACCAGAGAACAACGGATTAACTTCATTGAAAAGATAAACTCCAATCCACGGAACTACATCGCCCAACCAACGCTGAACCTTTCTTGTGTGCCGACGATAATAGATGACCATTTTGAACCCCGGCATGTGGATTTCCGTCCCTATATTCTTTACGGCGAGGATATCTGGGTCATGCCCGGTGGACTGACAAGGGTAGCTCTTCCCAAAGATTCCCTGGTGGTCAACTCCTCCCAGGGAGGTGGTAGCAAGGATACCTGGGTACTCCAATCCCCCGAAAGGAAATCTAAAAGCGTACCGAGCATTATAAAACCTCGTGAAGTGACGGCGGTGGAAAATGCTGAGTAGAGTTGCTGAATCCATATTCTGGATGTCAAGGTATATCGAGAGGGCAGAAAATATCGCCCGTTTTCTCGATGTGAATTTCAGGCTGATTCTCGATATCCCTATGGATATCTCGTTTCAGTGGGCACCAATGATTCGGGTTACCGGTGACAGTCATCTGTTCCACGAACGGTACAATAAAACCAACCAGGAAAACGTAGTCAATTTCCTGGTATTCGATCAAACCTATGAGAACTCAATTGTATCCTGTATCAACAAAGCCCGAGAGAATGCCCGCACTGTACGCGAGATTATTTCTACTGAGATGTGGCAGTGTATCAATGAATTCTATCTTTTCCTGATAAACCCGATGGCCGTTGGTGAAACATTCATGAGCCCGAACAGCTTCTTCGCCAAGATTAAGAATTACAGCCTCTTACTAGCCGGTCTAACAGAAAGCACGATGGCCCATACTGAAAGCTGGCATTTCTCTCAGATGGGCCGATTTTTAGAAAGAGCCGATAAAACTTCGCGGATTCTGGATGTAAAATACTTTGTAATACTACCCAGGGTAGATTACGTGGGTACAGCATACGATACATTACAATGGTCAGCGCTCCTGCGCTCCGCCAGCGCGCTGGATATGTATCGCAAGCAATACCACCAGATCACTCCTTCAAGCGTAACCCAGTTTCTTTTCTTTGATCCGGATTTTCCACGTTCGGTTAAATACTGCCTCCGGGAGTGCGACACATCCATTCACGATATCACCGGGGCTCCCATCGGTAGCTATTCCACGATGGCGGAAAGGCATCTGGGTATGTTACGGGCAGAGATTGAATATGCTGACGTGACCGAGATTATACAGGCCGGTCTGCACGAATATATTGATATATTCCAGTTGAAACTTAACAATGTTGGAGACTCAATTTCGAGTTCATTTTTCGCGACGAAGCCGCCGGAGACATTGACTTTAAAGAAGGGTACAAGATGACATTTTGTATTGGAATCAAAGTTGCCAGAGGATTAGTCGGTCTATCGGACACCAGGGTTACCAGCGGCGTTGAATACTCCAGCGCCCCCAAGACCACGGTCATTCAGAGAGAAAACCATTCCATGTTCATCATGACCAGTGGCTTACGCTCCGCCCACGATAAAGCCCTTACCTACTTCAACGAGGTACTGGAATCTGAAGATAAATATTTTACACGATTATACACTGCCGTAAATGAGTTTGCTGACCAGGTACGTCGTGTAAGAGGAGAAGACCTGAAGGCGCTGAAGGACGGAGGTTATAGCTTCGACCTTACCTGTATCATCGGCGGGCAACTCGAAGAGGATAAAGAGCATAAATTATACATGCTTTATCCGGAGGGTAACTGGGTCGAGGCATCAGAGGATAGCCCTTTTTATATTATCGGTGAGTCTGCCTTCGGCAAGCCTATACTACGCCGTGTTCTCACCTACAAATCGAGCCTGAAAGAAGCCCTTAAATTAAGCTTTCTGGCCTTCGACTCCACCCGTGTTGCCGCTAACGATGTCGATTATCCCATTGATATTGTCTACTATAAGAAGAACTCATACTCACTTGTTGAGAGCAGGTTTAGAGCTGAGGAACTCCGTCCCATCAGTAGCTGGTGGCAAAATGTATTGAAACGCGGAGTTTCACGTATGCCCTCGGAGTGGATCCGCACCATTACGGACTGATATCATGCATTTGAGAATAGAACATACTCTTTCTTACCGCTACTCACCTCCAGTTACGCTTGATATGCAGATTATCCGTCTCAGACCACGTCCTGATACCAGACAGCAAGTCCTTAAATCTAGTATAGAGATAATGCCATCACCATCCTTTGTCACTCACTATACCGATCTCGAAAACAATGCACTAGTTACGGCATGGTTTGAAGGAACTCAGGAAGAACTGCACATCTCCACCAACTCCGAGGTGATAACGGATGAACGCAATCCCTATGATTTCGTCATCACGGAGACAGAAATGAACCAACTGCCCCTTGTCTACCGGGAACCAGGCAGGACTTTACTGGCTCTTTATACTACAAATCAAAGAGAAAGCAGCCAAATGTTAAGTAACTTCCTTAAACCAATTCTTGTTCAAGCTAAATACGAAACAGTCCCGTTTCTGAGTGAATTGGTCACCTATATTTCCAAAACGTTTAAGAAAGCAGACAGGAAGTATGGAAATCCCTGGGCTACGGAAAAGATACTTAGAGAAGGGAAAGGGGCATGTCGTGACCTTGCTTGGCTCTATTTAGTATCCTGCCGCTCATTAGGACTGGCAGCGCGATTCGTCAGCGGTTACCATTTTCCTTTCAATCCCCGTAAAAAACCAGAACTACATGCCTGGTGCGAGGTTTTTTTACCTGGAGCTGGGTGGCTTGGCTTTGATCCAAACCTGGGTATAGCTGTATCGGAGCGACATGTCGCCATAGCTACATCATACGACCCTGTCATGACACTACCAACCAGCGGCACATTCTGGGGGAGAGGCACTAAATCAGACCTGAAGACTTCAATCACGATGCGGTCTCTGTAATAATTCTGAGTCTAAAAAGCAATATATGAAATAAATAAGTGGTCTTTTTGGATAAGCGAATTATTCACCTCATAGATTTGAAAGACAAAGAAAATCAAAATAAAAGTAAATAAAGTTACTATCAATTCAATATAACTTTTCACTTTTATTTGCCCCCCTCTCCTCGTTCATACTATAATTATCAGGTAAATCAACCCTCATAGCGTTCTTTGATTCATTTTATGTAGTTCTAAGGGGGGCTTATGCTGAGCTGCTACCGGGTGCTCGACCTGACCGACGACAAGGCTTTTATATGCGGTCGTGCGCTGAGTGACTTCGGGGCGGAGGTGATAAAAATAGAGAAGCCCGGTGGTGACGCATCACGACTCAAGGGACCTTTCTACAAGGATGAGGTCGACCCCGAGAAAAACCTGACCTGGTTCGCTTTCAACTCCAATAAAAAGGGCATCACGCTGGACATCACCACTCCCACAGGCAAAGAGCTATTCCTGAAACTCATAAAAACGGCGGATGTGGTTATAGAGTCGTATGCCGTGGGCTACCTAGAGAGCATCGGACTCGGTTATAAAGATCTCAGCAAAGTCAATCCCAGGATTATCCTGACCTCGATAAGCGGGTTCGGGCAGGAAGGACCATACAAAGACTACAAAGACCCGGACATCGTGGTGCGGGCACTGGGGGGTCTCATTTACACCGCTGGCTACGACGACCGCCCGCCGCTGGGCGTTAGCTACGAGCACACCCACTACCTCGGCGCCATGAACGGAGCCGTCGGTACGATGATTGCCCTCGCCCAGAGGGTCCACATTGGCCAGGGACAGCACGTCGAGGGAATTACCCAGCAAGCCCTCGACATCGTCTGCTCGGCGGAAATCGAGGGGCCGTACGCCTTCTTCGGCGAGATACCCAAGCGGCACGGTCGGGCGCGGGCGGCGGTAACGCTCAAAGACGGCTCGACATACTACAATCCCCTGCTCTGGTCCTGCAAGGATGGCTTCATCGCCCTGAACCTCCTCCTCAATCCCGCCTCCGCCAGGAACAACCTCAGCATGATGGAGTACATCAAGAGAGACGGCATCGATATAGGGTCGTTCGAGAACTGGGATTGGCAAACCAAAAGCTGGGAGGACATGAGTCGCGGGGAAGCCGACAAGCTGATGGAGGTGCTGGGTGAGTTTTTCATGAACCACACCAAGGATGAACTGCTGGCGCTGGCTACGGAGAACCGCTTTCAGCTGGGGCCGTGCAACAACGCCGGGGACGTTCTCAAATACCCGCAGCTGAACGCCAGGAACTTCTGGAAAGATATCGAACACCCGGAGCTGGGCACCAGCCTGAAATACCCGGGCGGGGCGGTGGTGACGACGCAGGGATACGTGGGCATCAAGCGAAGGGCGCCCTTAATCGGCGAACATAACGACGAGATTTATAAAGAGCTTGGACTTACCTCAGTTGAAATCCAAGATTTAAAAGATAAAAAGGTTATTTAGTCGAGGAGAAAAATAGCGTGACGAAGAAACCCTTCGAAGGAGTGAAGATAGTACAGCTCTGCTGGGCGGGGGTGGGCATTTACACCCTCAATTACCTCAGCCATTACGGAGCGACGACGATTCGGGTGGAGACCGCCACCAGGCCCGACCCCGTAAGGCTCTTCGCGCCGTTCGCCCCTACCAATAAAGAGGGGGAGCCGGTGGGACTGGAACGCAGCGCCTTCTTCTCGATAACGCATACCGCCCCGGAACTGGGCATCAGCCTGAATTTCAAGCAGCCGGAGGCGATAGAGATATTTAAAAAGCTGGTGGCCTGGGCGGACGTGGTGGGAGAAGGATTCCCGACCGGTGTCATGGACAAGCTGGGGCTGGACTACGAGGGATTGAAGCAGGTGAACCCGGAGATTATCATGTTCCGCACCTGCGGCTACGGACATACCGGCCCGATGGCCGACCAGCCCGGCTTCGGGAGCATACTGACGGCGGTGACGATGATGGACACCATCACCGGCTGGCCGGACCGTCCCCCGGTGCCGCCGTCCACGTATTATACCGACCAGCTTTCCCCGATGTACGGCTCGCTGGCTATCATGGCCGCCCTCGACTACAAGAGGCGTACCGGCAAGGGGCAGTACATCGACCATGCCCAGATAGAGGCGGGACTGAACTACATGACGCCGCTGATTCTCGACTACCAGACGAACGGCAGGGAACTGGCTTTGAAAGGGAACAAGTGCGACTACGCCGCACCACACGGAGTCTACCGCTGTAAGGGCGTTGACCGCTGGGTAGCCATCGCGGTGATGAACGACGAGGAATGGCAGATTTTCGTTAAGGCAATCGGCAGTCCGGAATGGGCGAAGAAACCCGAATACTCAACGGCTCCGGGCAGGATTGCCGACAGTGACGAGCTGGACCGGCGGGTGGAGGAATGGACGGCCAATTACCCACCGGAGCAGGTACAAAAGTTACTGCAGAAGGCGGGAGTGGGTGCAGGCGTGGTTGCTAACGCTAAAGACCTCGATGAAGACCCGCAGCTTAACCACTACAACTTCTACCGAGAGCTAGAACATCCCTATATGGATAAGCTACGATACTATCACCCCGACCCGATAAAGCTTTCTAACGCTGAGCCCGACGTTCAACGTCCCGTGCTGCTGGGCGAGCATACCGACCACATCTGCACGGAGATACTGGGAATGACGCAGGAAGAGGTGGACGGGCTGCGGAAAAAGGGCGTTTTCGACTAGCGACTTTTACGGGAAGGCATTAGTTTGACAAACTTACCTGCATACGTATAATAAACATACCTGAGTTCACAACAGAATATCTCTGGTAGTGATGATGTTCGGGGATAATTATAGGGGCACCAGTACTCGTTAATATTGCGGTTACTGGTGTTTTTATTTTCATGAATATAATGAGAAGGAGTTGGTAATGAGTATATCAAGTAGAATCATAGCAAAATTATGCAAGTTGCCTCCCGCTGAAACCCATGATATTGTCGTTGAACGTGGCCTAGAGATACCTATGCACGATGGGGTTATCCTCCTAGCTGACCGTTATTATCCTCGTGGGAGTAATAAGCTTCCCACAATACTATTTCGCACCCCATACGGCAGAGCGAATATAAATGGGCTAACTGGGCGTTTTTTTGCTGAGAGAGGTTTCCAGGTATTACTCCAGAGTTGCCGGGGGACTTTTGGTTCGGGTGGTGAATTTAATCCTATGCATACAGAAAAAGATGATGGTCTGGCAACGGTAGAATGGATGAAGAAGCAGGAATGGTTCTCAGGTGAATTTGCTACCGTAGGAGGAAGCTATCTCGGTTACGTTCAATGGGCAATTGCTGGTAATGCGGGACCTGAGTTAAAAGCGATGGTCCCTCAGATTACAGCTTCGGATTTTCATGGCAAGATATCTCCCAACGGTTCGTTTACCCTTTCGGACGGCATAACCTGGGCAAATATGATCTGCACCCAGGAAAATTCAGCATTAAGCCTTTTCACCTCAATGTTTTCGAGTCGAAAACTTCAACCTGCTTTCACGCATCTTCCCCTGTGTGACGTAGACTCATTGGTGATGGGTAAGAAGGTCCAATTCTGGCAGGATTGGATTGAACATATCGAACCCGGTGATGAGTGGTGGGAATCCATTGATCACAGTGGTAAAGTCGCTGAAGTGACTGCTCCTGTAAGTTTTGTCGGTGGTTGGTATGATGTTTTCCTTCCCTGGATGATGAAGGATTACATTACTCTCAAGAAAGCCGGACGAAAACCTTATTTAATGATAGGACCATGGCCACATATGAGCATGAATATGATGTTTAAGGAAGGTATAACAGAGCCTATTGCCTGGCTGAAAGCACAGATTTTGGGTGATCGCAGTCAATTACGAGAAGCTCCGGTACGATTCTTTGTAATGGGTGCGAAAGAATGGCGTGAATTCCCGGAATGGCCTCCTCCCGGATACAAACCACAAAATTGGTATTTACACTCACAGGGTGGGTTATCTATTGATACACCGGTTGAATCCGAACCCGATCAGTACCTCTATGATCCCGCTGATCCTACACCTAATGTCGGTGGTGCTATTCTGAACATGAAAGCTGGCGCGAAAGATAATCGTTCGTTAGAAGCTAGAGCAGACGTGCTTGTCTATACCAGTGAAATACTTAAAGATGATTTGGAGGTAATTGGTCCTGTCAATGCGGAGTTATTCGTGAAGTCCAGCCTGGAGCATACCGACTTCTTTGTACGGTTATGTGATGTATATTCTTCAGGCAAATCAATCAATATATGCGATGGCATATTACGGCTAAGACCTGGTCAGCCTGCACGTGAAAAGGATGGTATTATTAAGGTTAACATTGAGATGTGGCCTACAGCTTACCGATTTTCTAAAGAACACCGTGTAAGACTTCAGGTTTCAAGCGGAGCCCATCCACTATTTGCCCGGAACCTCGGCAGTGGGGAACCGCTTGCTACCGGTACCACACTCAAGGTAGCTGATCAGATGATCTATCATGATCCAGCTCATCCATCGGCTGTTATATTACCGGTTTTAGAATAATTATTAAGAGGAGGAGACTAAATGGCATCAGAAGATAAAGTCTATCGTGATTTACAAAAACATCTGGATAAACAGGCCGTAGGATTTCCCGCGACAAAGTCCGGGGTTGAACTCCGTATCCTGAAACATTTATTCAGTCCGGAACAAGCAAGCCTGGCTCTTCACTTGAATTACAAACCGCAGTTAGCTCTGGAAGTCTTTAAAGGTGTCAAAGGCAGCGGCATAACTCTTGAAAAAGTGAAGAGTCTCCTCGAAGAGATGGAAAGAAACGGAGCCATCGGGAGCACGGTTAAAAATGGGACCGTACACTATTTCACGATACCTCTGTTAGTGGGCATCGTAGAATGGCAATCACTCGGGAATAAAGCGACACCCCAGTTCATGACAGATTTTCGTGAGTATGTGAGTGGCGAATTCGGCAAGGCATATGCCAGCACCAAGGTATCACAGATGAGGACAATTCCGGTTGAAAAAAGCATCCAGGTAGAACACCATGTGACTACTTATGACCATATCAGGGAAATAATTAACAGTACGGAAGGACCGATCGTGGTTGGCCCATGTGTGTGCCGAGAAGGAGCAAAGCAAAGAGGCCAATCCTGCCGCGTAACATCGCGTTTAGAGACCTGTATGGCCTTTGGTGATTGGGCCAGGCATTTTATCAAAGCTGGAATTTTCAGAGAGATAACCCGCGAAGAAGCCCTGGAAATAATCCGTCAGAATGAAGACGACGGGCTGGTCCTGCAACCGACCAACTACCAGAAAATCGATTTCGTCTGCTCCTGCTGTGGCTGCTGCTGCGGAATCCTTACCAGACAAAAGATGTTGCCCAAACCCGCAGAAAACTGGTCCCATAACTTTCATGCTACAGTCGAAATTGAGATGTGCAACGGCTGCGGCATATGTGTTGAGAAATGCCAGATGGACGCAATCACACTCGACGAGCAAACAGGATATGCAGCGATTAACCTCGACCGCTGTATCGGTTGCGGTAACTGCGTGGTGACCTGCCCATCGGAGGCTTTAAAGCTTGTTAAGATGGAAAAAGAGACAGTCCCACCCGAGGATTGCACCAGTCTTTATGAATTGCTAGCTGAGCGGAAATAGTTATCGTTTGCATAATCAACTATATAACAGTTGATACTAAAGAGACACCAATATAATTATCATGGCTTTAAGGAGGAAACAAAATGGACATCAAAGTATTCGCACGGAAATTCATCGAGGCTGAGGATGAGGCCTGGAAAAATAGGAACTTTAACCCCCTGGAAGCATTAGAGACTCCCGATGTGGCATATCATATACCTCCAGTTCAAGAATCGAAGGGGTGGGAAGCGCATAAGCAGTATATCCAGATTGCTCGCCAGGCTGTTTCCGACCTTCATCAAGAGTGGGAGTATGTAACTGGAGACGGTAATGTCTTCTCCCTCTTGTATAAAGCCCGCGGCTTGTTCACGGGTGAAATACCAGGAATGCCCCCGCCTACCGGCAAAGAAGTAACCAGTGATTATCTCTTTGTTTTCCAATTAGAGAACGGCAAGATTGCTGAAGCATGGGCAAGAGGTAGCGCCACAGGTTACGATTTATAGATGAATAGGAGCAACTACCATATCCATTGAAGAAGAGATCAAATCACACCATCGAAATCATTTGGGTGCACACCAATAGATGACAAAACTAGTCATTTGGGAATCGTTTAAAAAGTGTGGGATACGAGGAGGCAAATTATGGAACCTATCAAAAACACCGAAAAAGTAAAAAGAATGTTTGAGCAAGGTCAATCAACACTCGTAGATACCCAAACTAAGTATAAATATTCAATGGTCGCCAAATGTCCGAATGACAGTTCGTGGTCTTCTGTAGTCAGAATTGAGAAAGCAGGGCAATCCTTGAGCAGAATAATATTTCACTGCACTACATGTTTTATTGATTTTGAGGTAAATCAGGAGGACATATCTATACGATAAATATGCTTGTTTTTTCCCCACTACATTCTTTGTAATTTTAAGAATTATTAGATGTTGTTTGATGCAGCAGCTTGGGGCTATTCCATCACAATGAACGAAAGGATACCATATGGAAATCAGAGAGTTCGCCGAGAAATATATTGAAGCCGAGAAAAAGGCGTTTAAAGAGGGTAATTTTGATGCACTTGAAGCAATCGCTGCTCCCAATATCGTCTACCATTGGGGTGGCCCCAGGGATATGGTGGGACACGAAGACCACAAACAGGATATTATGAACTATCGCAAATTAACGTCAAAACACACCCAGGAATGGGGTTACGTTACCGGTGACGGTGATGTTTGCGTGTTATCTATCAGAGAAATGATGACGTTTATTGATGAATATCCGGCTATCTCAGCACCGGCCGGAGCAACGATTGATTTTGATGCCTTTTTTATCTTGCGTCGCGAAAATGAAAAAGTAGTTGAAGCCTGGATAAAGGGTAACTCCAGAATTCTTAAATGATAAGGAAGAACTATGTCCATTGAAGAAGATAACAAGGCTAGACACTATCAACTTATTGAGGAAGTATTCAATAAGAAGAATCTTGATTTAGTACCTGAGTCTTTCGCACCTGGTTTTATAGACCATATGCCCGTAGATGAACTGTATGGCGAGAAGGGTACTAATTTTACTGCCATGTTATTTAACGCTTTCCCCGACCTACATTGGAAGGTTGAAGATATGATTGCCGAAAGTGATAAATTGGCAACTCGTATTACAATGGAAGGCACCTTCAAAGGAGAATATCTAGGTAATGCTCCGACAGGTAACAAAGTGACACTGAGTATGATAATTATTACAAAATGGCAGGATGGCAAAGAAGTAGAAGAGTGGGCGGTATACGACCAGCTAGTCTTATACCGGCAGTTAGGCATCACGCCTCTTACCCCATAAATGATTCAACAGCTTGGGGTTATTCCATCATAGAGAGCAGGAGTGTGGAATATGGATAAAGAAAAGCCTCCTCCGATATTTAACTTTGTATACGACACTTATGACAATATGCTGACGTTTAAACGGCCTGTCGAGAGACTCGTGGATAACGCAAAACTCACTAAGGGGCAGAGGGTCCTCGATGTAGCTTGTGGTACTGGATGGGCAACGATAGAAGCAGCAAAAGTAGTAGGTGTTGGGGGAAAAGTGGTTGGTGTAGATATTGCCGACAAGATGCTGGATATAGCCAGCAAGAAAACACATTCGACGGGACTCCGCAACGTCGAATATGTAATGGGAGACGCTGAGGCACTTGAATTAGACGATGCTTATTTCGATGCGGTTCTTTGTTCCTTGTCTATTTTCTTTCTCAGGGACATTCCCAGAGCTTTACAGGAATGGCACCGTGTTTTAAAAGTAGGGGGTATGTTAGCCTTTTCAAGTTTCGGACTTGAGTTCATGCAACCCTTCGCCAAACTTTTTTTTGAAGGCTTGTCGCGATATGACGGTCAGCCATCACCGAGTCAGGGTATCGCTATAAAGACAGATACCCCCGAGGATTGCCAGATATTACTTGAAAACGCCGGATTTATAGATATATCCATTGCCACAGAGCAATTGGGTTTCTATCTCTCGGATTTATCTGACTACTGGAAGGAAGTGTCCTCTGGAGCTGCTAGGTTACGCCTTGACCGTCTTAGTCCAGCTGACCTTGAGAAATTCAGAGCGGAACATCTTTCGGAAGTAGAGCCATTACGTACAGACCAGGGAATATGGATAGATGTTCCCGTTATATATAGTGTGGCTAAAAAGTGACAATTGCTTAGCTTGGGGCTATTCCATCACACAAAAGCAAGGAGGAGGTTTATAACGATTAAACAAAAGTTACTTCTGTGGTTGGTGTTGTTTTGTGTGGCTTCTGTTTACGGTACCATTATGGAGTGGGCGGTGGGTTCTTTATGGGACAGGTTAGGAGATTGCCCCTATATTTACCCGGATTCACCCTTCACTTACTCATCGCTCATCATGATGCCTTTGTGGGGGCTGGTTGGACTTCAGGCTGCGGTGATATATCTTGCCATTGCCCACAAGAAGCCGAAGATGTTGCTATGGCTTCTCGGGTTAATAATTCTTACTGCTATCCTGGTGGTAATTCTTGCTTATACGTAAGATGAGGTAACCTGGGGTTTCCCAGTATTGTAATGGTAAAGAATGGCTTCACAAGTCAGTTGCAGTCACCCCCTTTATTGAGTAGTATTAAACCGTGGATTTCAATGAACTTCTGGATTTCGCGGTGCCCTTTGCCCAGCAGTTTCCGGTACTCCGGGGAATAATGGGATTTGTCGTCGTTTTCTTCCTGCCGGGCTTCGCCTGGACATTCGTTTTCTTCAGCAAGGTCAGCGTCATTGAGAGAATCGTCCTCTCGATGGGGCTATCGATAGCCATCGTCACGCTGGGAGTTCTCGTATTGCACGTCCTTTTCGGCATGAAAATAACCGGCTCAACCTCGCTGATAACCATCGCCATCATAATCGTCGCCGCCGCGATTACTTACTTCATCAAAAGGCACATCACGAAACGAATGAGGGTTTCCGGTGGGTAACAGATGTACGACGTAACCGTGGTCGGTGGCGGACCGATAGGTAGCTATACCGCTCGCAAGCTCGCCGAGAAGGGTCACAGCGTGCTGGTGGCGGAGAAGAAAGCCCGGGCGAGGGAGGCGGTCTGCTGCACGGGCATCGTCGGCACGGAATGCGTCGATGCCTTCAATATCGAAGACAGGCTGATTCTCCGGAAGGTTAACGGCGCCAGACTCTTCCCGCCATCGGGCAGGCCGCTTTTTATTCAGCGCGAAGAACCGCAGGCTTGCGTTCTCGACCGGGCGGCATTCGACATCAACATGGCGGAGCGCGCTATGGCAGCCGGTGCCGAGTATTCCTTCAACAGCAGGGTGACGGATATCAGCATAACCGGAGAAGGCGTGACCGCAAGCGTTGCACGTAAGGGTAATTACACGGAAGTGAAATCGAAAGTGGTGGTAATCGCCAGCGGATTCGCGCCCAGCCTTCTGCAGAGGCTGGGACTGGGTACCTACGGCGATTTCACGGTGGGCGCCCAGGTGGAGGTAGAGACCAGCGGAATCGAGGACGTCGAGGTATATTTCGGCGAGATGGCGCCCGGATTCTTCGCCTGGATAGTGCCGACGACACCGCCTCTGGCACGCATCGGGCTGCTGATGCGCAGGATGCCCGGGATGTACCTGCGAAGGTGGCTGCAAAAGCTTGAAAGCGAGGGCAGGATTCCTGCCAGCACGGCAGAACCGGACTACGGAGCTATACCGCTCAGGCCGCCGCCGCGCACTTACGGCGAACGCCTTATCGTGGTGGGAGACGCGGCTGGACAGGTAAAGCCCACCAGCGGCGGGGGGATATATTTCGGTTTGCTCAGCGCCGAGATAGCCGCCGCAACCCTGCACGAAGCGCTAGAAGACGAAGACCTCTCCGCCAGGAGACTGGCGCGTTACGAGAGGGGCTGGAAAAAGAAGCTGGGGAGAGAGCTTACCGTGGGCTACTGGGCGAGGAGGATATTCGAGCGGCTGGGTGAAAAGCAAATCGACCGTATATTCGAGATAGTAAAGTCGGGCAATATCGATGAAACCATGTTGAAGGCCAAAGATCTCTCGTTCGACTGGCACAGCAAGACGATAATGCGTCTGCTGCGATACCAGATAATAGCCCGAACGATGAGAATTTTACGAATGCCTTTTAGGTCTTCAAGCGTTGACGTGTAACACGATTACTTACTAGAATAGAACAGCATCGATACGGGGAGAGACAGATGGTAAACAGCAGCCAGATTCACAGTCTGGGCGAGGCCGCCACCAGGTTTCTGGCGACGCTCCCGGCGGAGAAGCGGGATATAAGCCAGCCGGAGGTATACAAATTCGCCCGTTGGTACGGCTGGGATAGACCCTTTTCCGGACTGGTACCTCCCGATGTCGCCGGCTATGCCGAGCAGTTATCTCTCTCGGATACCGACTATACCAATAAACTGGTACTGGTACGGGCTTTCCTGGCTTACGGCAAGAAAGCGGGTTGGAGTAAGACGAACCTGGGTACTCACCTGAAAACGAAAAAGTCCAGGACCGTAACTAAGCCGACGGGTCGGCAAAGCCAGCGTGAAGTCATCTCCCTGACGCGAGAGCGTTACGGGGAAATAGAGTCAGAGATTACCAGTCTCAAGAAGAGGAGCCGGGAGCTGATAGGCGAAATACAGCGGGCGGCCGCTGACAAGGACTTCCGCGAGAACGCGCCGCTGGCGGCGGCACGAGAGGAACGGGGCCACGTTGAGGGGCGGATAAAAGAACTGCAGGAAACGCTGAAATCGGCGACGGTGCTCGAAGAGAAAAAAGAACCCGCCATGAAAACGGGGGTTGGCGATACCATCGTCCTAAACGACCTTGCCTCCGGGGAAGAACTGCGTTACATGATAGTGGACCCGCGGGAGGTAGACCCGAGCCGTGGCAAGATATCGATAGCTTCACCGATGGGTAAAGCGCTCCTCGGGCGGCGCAATGGAGACACGGTAGAAATAACGGTGCGGGCGGGCAAGCTGCGGTATCGTATCGAGCGGATAGAACGCTGATATATGGTATAATACAGAGTCACGGGGATATAGCTCAGCTGGGAGAGCGCCGCGTTCGCATCGCGGAGGTCGGGGGTTCGAATCCCCCTATCTCCACTTAAGTGTACGGAATAAAGAACTCCTGACCCATCTTTAGATATATTCTCAGGCGCAATTGGCATTGTATAGGTTAGAAACACATCGTTCCCAGTCACCTTCACTTCTTTTACAAAGCTCCGGATAAACGCCTTCCTCTCTATCAATTCACTTTCTTCCAATAGTTCCCTCAGGTCTTTGACACATCTTGTAACTGTTTCCAAGTCAGCAAGCTCCACCCGTCTGTCCGATAATGACATCTCCAATTCCCGCTTCCTGTTTTCAAGAAGGTCCTGCTTCATTCTCAATTGCTGGATTCTCGGGGCCAGATCATCAATTTCGATCTTGCCCGTCTCCAGTGCGTCGTATAGCCTTTCCAGGCGGTTAATTATTCCTGCAATCTCCTCAGATATCGTCTCTAGTTCTTTACTAAGTTTGTTGGCTGTGCTGTTCGTCTCCTCATTGACAAGCCGGGCAAGTTCCCTCATGTTCTCCTCAGTCAGGATACACTTTTTTATCCTGTCTATAACCAGCCCCTCGAACTTTTCCCGGTTGAGATAACCAGCCTGACATGAACCAGCTCCCTTTTTAAGTAATGTCCCACAAACGTAATATTGAAACTGTCCTCCCTTAGCCTCCTGACCTATAAGAGCCTTGCCACAATGACCGCACCGGGCAAGTCCACTCAGGAGGTAACGGCTGGCAACCCTCCGCGGATTGAGCCGAGACGGTGCCCGGTCCCTGAGCTTTTTCTGGACTGTCACGAAGGTCTCACGGTCAATTATAGCCGGCCAGGCTTTTTCCACACGTATCGGTTCAAGGTCTCGCTTGCTGGTTTTACCCCAAACGAGTGTTCCTGTATATGCTTCGTTGGTCAACATCTTATGTAGCGTCGTCTTGCCCCAGGTCTTTCCTGAAGGACCGGCAATGCCTTTTCCATTAAGCTGTTTCACTATCTCCTTGAGGCCCTTACCGGCGTCAATCTCCCTGAAGATTGACTCGACGATCTGCGCCTGGTGCGGTTCGATCTCAAGCCTGGGACGTTCCTTACTACCATCCATTACTTTATATTTACGGTATCCATATGGGGGCCTGTTGTGTAGATAGAAGCCCCTGGAGGCGCTCTCCCTGAGACCCCTGACGATTTCTTCCCCCAGGTTGGCAGAGTAGAACTCATCCAGGCTCTCGATCATCGCCTCTAGCAGTCTACCAGTGGGTGTATCCTCAA
>DUFB01000094.1 GCA_011192005.1 Dehalococcoidia bacterium | reverse complement strand
CTCTCGCCACAACCAGCCATAAGAGGCAGCAACAACATGGAAACCAGGCATAATGCGAGAATAATCTTAAGGTAATTTCTTCCTTTCATTCAAGTCCTCCTTAGTATTTTTCTATATTATAAGCAGAAAAGGAATTTATACTACATACATCACCCCCCAACTCGATAACAGCATATCCAGTCTTGTATTTTACTAGTGTCGGCTAGTATCGTCAAATTATAACTGATTCCTGCAAAATTATACAGATATAAGATAAGCTTCATGCAGTTACTCACACGGAGATTAGTGATGCCGTTGTAACGTGCCTGTGAATAGAAAGAACGTGAATAACAGGCATGTAAGACAAACTGATTGAAAATTCTTGTGAATATTACTAGAAGGGATTTTCATCGACCATTTATTCCTGTATGAGAAATTGACTATGGAATCGTGTGTAATCTATACTTGTGCCTGTGAGAAAGATTGACACCGAAGCCCATTTCTATACTCCCGAGTATCAGCATTATTTATTTTCCCGCAAACAGCCGCCCAGAGAAGAAATGTATAAAGGGTATGTCAGGCTCTGGTACGAACCTCAAATATGGGAACCTCACGGCCTTCAAATTGAAGATAGCCTTTTAGACCTGGGCAAACGCAGGTTAAAGAATATGGACGAGGCTGGTATCGATATGCAGGTACTCAGCCTGTCAACTCCGGGGTGTGAGCAGTTCGGTGCAACCAGGGGTATGGCTCTCTCCAGAAAAACCAATGAAGAGCTACATAAAGCCATAAACAAATATCCTGATAGATTCATCGGTCTGGCAGCCCTGGCACCTCAAAGTCCCGAGGAAGCAGCCAGAGAACTGGAAAGGGCCGTTAAGGAGCTCGGACTTAAAGGGGCTAAAATCAACTCCCATATAAGAGGTAGCTACCTCGATGAAAAGAAGTACTGGCCGATATTTGAAGCAGCGGAAAGTCTGGACGTGCCGGTGTTTCTACACCCCAACACACCGAATCCTTCGACGATAAAGCCGTATCTAGATCATGGGTTTGCCCTGGCCGGTCCTGCCTGGGGCTTCGGCGCCGAGGCAGCCCTGCAGGCTATGCGCCTGATATACAGCGGCATTTTCGATAAATATCCTGGCCTGAAAATTATACTGGGACACCTAGGTGAGGGCCTCATATTCTGGATGTATCGGCTAGATTTCAGCTTCAAAAGACCCTGGATGGAGGAGGAGGTTCGTCCCCGGATAAAGCGAATGCCGAGCGAATATATCCGGGATAATTTCTACGTAAATACCAGCGGCATGCATTCGGTACCCGCATTCCTGAGCGTGTACCTTGAGCTTGGGGCCGACCATATGATGTTCGCTGCTGATTATCCCTACGAGAACAGCGGGGAGGCAGCCAGGTTTATCGAGGAAATTCCAGCCTCTAATATTGATAAAGAGAAAATCCAGCACTCGGTCGCGGAGAAGCTCTTCAAGCTGGCTTAAACGTAAGTGCGGCTGAGTTAATACAATATCTCTTCCCGGTAGGGGGAGGCCCATCGTCGAACACATGCCCCAGGTGGGCGTCACACCTGGCACAGAGAACTTCAGTCCGGTGCCTGCCGAGGCTATTATCTTCCTGAAACATTAAGTTCATATCAGAAACGGGTTCGTAATAGCTTGGCCAGCCCGTCCCTGAATCGAACTTGGTATCGGCCTTAAAGAGGTCAGTCCCGCATCTTACACACCGGTATATACCCAGTTCTTTAATATCATCGAAAGTGCAGGTAAACGGACGTTCGGTACTCTTTTTAGCAGTAATTTGGTATTGCTCCGGGGTAAGTATCTTTTTCCATTCAGAATCCGTTTTCTGGATTTTCTCCACTTCCAGGACCCTGTTTTGGCGACTGTCGAAAATTTGCACTGTACTCATTGTACGACCCCTGTTAATATTAATTACACAGAAGCTGATGGAATGTTTCTGGTCAAATCCCAGCCCTGTTATTTCTTCAATTAGATTGTCGTCTCTTTTATTTATTTAGAGTAGGGTCTTTGAGTTTCCCCGGCCCGAACGATGAAAAGTCGAGGTCATAGAACTGCTTGCATACCGAGAAGTAGCCGATATGACTGCCCCCCATTACCAGTTTAGCTACGGGTATATCGCGGAAGTATTTCTCGTATTTATTTTCACGTACAATACCGTAACACCCCATCACCTCCATTCCCCGCAAAATCATTTCCGCTGCCGCCCGGCTGATGTAGGCATGTATCGCATGACCTTTGGCCGACATGCTGTCGGTGTTCCACATACCGTAGATATCCATGTTATCGAACTGGTGGGCCGTTTCCAGGAAAGCGGCTCTCCCTATAGTTATCAGCGAAGCCATTTCACCCAGTATCATGGCAGCAGAGAGGTGCTGGTTGACCGGCCTGCCTCCGGCTACCCTTTCCCCGGTATACTCAATGAGTACATCGAATGCTCCCTGTAAAACACCTACCATGTTGCCGGTGTTCAACGGCAGGGGAGCCATCACCGTCGACTCGAAAATTGCCCAGGCTACCGGACCGGTGAGTCCCCATTCTTTGGGCACCCTTACATTATCGAAATAGGTTGAAGTGTTCCTGTCGGCCTGTAAACCGCACTTCACCTCAAACTTACCGTGAGAAACCCCGGGCCAGGGTTCAGGTACGTAAATCAGGGCAAAGGCATCTTTCCCCAATTTAGGGTCCATATTACAGACCACGCAGTTAAGGTCAGCTATGCCTGCATTGGATGCCCAGAACTTGTTCCCGTTGATCACCCATTCGTTCCCTTCAAGCTTCGCCCTGACAGCTATCGTTTTGCCTTCATTGGTCAGATTCTCAATATCACAGGCAGACTCGGGTTCGCTCATATTAAAGCAGGCAGCCTTGAGTTCATTGCCGGTGAACATCGGTGCAAATTCGTCGAGTACCGCTTTCCCCCATGCCTTCGCTTCAGGTGTCGGCGCCATGAGATATGCCAGCGTGGCCGGCGTCCATCCCCAGTCGGTAACGGCACTGCTCATGCTGATGCCGTAATCCCCGCGGGCTATCTGCTCCTGTTTGAGTGCCCCGGTAACGATGGAGAGCATTTCGTTCCCCCCGTAGTCTTTGGGAATCAGGTTTTTCTGGCTGCCGAGGTCCACCTGTAGCTTTTTAAGAATGGGAGTAACGATTTGCTCGTGAGTCACGTCGTCATCGATTTTATCCCGCACCGGCATAATCTCGTTGTCTGTAAAATCGGCAAACATCTTCTGCATCATCCGCTGTTCTTCGTTTACAAAGCACTCAGGGTATTGCAGTTTGTACCATTGGCTAGTCTGGTCCAGCATTGTCGACCTCCAAAATATAACTTTCTATAAGATTTAAATCAGTTTTTACCTGATGATAATTAAAATTGTTCTAATATCTTATATTGTTTTTTAACTATTATCTATCACCATCCTTTCATATCATGGATAGTACTCGATATTACGCCCTGGATAACTGAAAAGTCTTGGCTTATTTTAGTCTTTCTACGTAACTTCATCAACCTTTGCTTTTCTGGATTAAACAATCTGTACATGTCATAATTTACACGGGAATGTCAGTAAAATCTTCCAGAATAGCCCGGGAAGGCAGGACCGTTCAGGTGATGATATCTCTTTACTGCCGGCATCATCACCACGACAGGAAATTATGCAATGAGTGCGTCGAACTTACGAATTATGCTCTGGAACGCTTAAGAAAATGCCCCTTCGGGGAAGGTAAAACAGTGTGTGCTAAATGTCCTGTGCACTGCTATCAACCACTGATGAGAGAAAAAATCAGAGCTGTTATGAGGTATGCCGGACCCCGCATGACCCTCAGGCATCCGTTTTTAACTCTATTTCACTTCATCGATAAAATGAGAAAGGAGCCCGTCAAACCCGTTAAAAGGGCTATCGAAAAGTAAGCTGGATAGATACAAGGCGTACCATAAGAAAACGGTCCTGGAGTGCTGGCAACAGACGCAGTTATCTTTACTGCAGAATTGATATGGGGAGGGTGTATTATCAGGGTTGCGGGAAGTTTTAAGGCGTATTCTGGGTGACTGTTCCGTTAGCGGTGAAACTGTAAGTAAAAAACGTCTTTATAGTGCCGTCTTCCTCTAGTCCGGTCAGATAATCACTTAAAACTAACGGTGTGGTATCGGTTGTAACTACGTTATCCATGTCAGTAACATCTGAAACTGGAGTTAAAGTGGCGGTTTCGCTTTCCGTTAACATCGCCCAAACGGCATGTTGTATGTTATAGAGTTCAGTAGCGGCGGTTTCCGGTCTGCCCCTGTCAGCGAATTCTACCAGACGGGGAATGGCTACACCTGCTAGTATACCGAGGATAGCTATTACCACTAGGAGTTCGATTAAGGTGAATCCTTTCTCTTTGTGTTTGAAGTCATTAAAGAGTTTTTGTATTTTTGCAGCCATACCTATCCTCTAACGTTCTACACACGTAATTAATCGAGCGTGTTCTTTTTTCTAAAGGTTCCTTTCTATTATTAATGAATGTAAAGCAAATTTGTATACGACTTTAGTAATTATTATGTGTTACTTTAGTGCTAATGTAACGTAATAATTTGATAATTCTCAGTAAAATCCTATGAATCATTATATTTGGGCTTCATCAGTGGGGTTGTTATAGAAGTGGATAATCAGGCTTGAAAGAATTCTTGCTAGATATTACACAGGCGGGAACATATTATAGAATGGATAAATGCATATTATGAATGATACGCGTGGATATCAAAGGGATGTTGTATGATTTCATACTGACTTGCAGGAATGAATGCAGGTCATATGGTATTTCCTGGGTAAGACCCGTATGAGCGTAAACACTTCCTGTGATCGGCTGGATTTTAGGAATCTTTTGATGTCCTGTAGTGGACATTCCACTTTAGACAGGCGGAATCAACGAAAGCTTTAACCTCGGGACTTTGAGCCCGGTGAAACTCAGTAAGGAATCCGTGCAGAAGGTCTGTCCCGTTCATCCCCGGTACGGGCTCGGTAGGTCCGGGCAGGTTGACGTAGACGATTTCGCTCATCACTTTCTGATATTCTATTGCTGTTGACATTGTAGTTCCTCTCTATTTATTGATATTTTCTGTTCTTATAATATACCAATATCCCTGAGATTGAAAACCTCCGGATTTATCAGATTATAGCATTTTGTACTTTTTTCTTTCAATATGAATAAAGCCGATTGAGGCTATTTTTTACGGGGTTTTTCACGATGTTGACATATTGCGTTGCGTGTAAATCAAAAGTATTCATAGCCTGATATGTTGTTGAAGTAATATCAGTTCGCTGGTTCGTATCCGACACGGTCGTTTTCTTCATTCAACCGTTATTGTCATGGTGTAAATCCACTCTTTTTTCAGACCACCTTCCCACGGCTGGCTGTATTCCATGGATATTACTGCGGTACCCTTTTCAGTTGCTTCGAAAGTCCAGACCTCTATTCCCGCCGCACCAACCATGTCTCCTTCGGGTTCTTCGAAATCATGGTCCTCTTCTTTTACGGACTCGTCACCGCTCATCTCATAGTCCCATTGAAAACCCGTCGTGGAGTTGGAACATAATTTGACGGTGATTTTATCTCCGGTTTCCACGGTAAAATCGTCTGACAGGCCTGTGGGATTCCCGGAGAAATCGTCGCAGGAATATTCTTTCACGATATTTTCTGATGTGACGATGCATGAGGAAAGTATAAGAATTAAAAGTGGCAGGGTAAATAGCGCTGTGATTTTCATTTTCATTTCAAATCCTCCCGGGTTAAAATGTTATATCTCAAAACCGTTGCGTTAACTTATTATCTATAATAATTACATCTGATGCAAAATACAGATTGAGTATCAGTCCATATTCGGGCCAACCAGGGGTTGATACTGTGCTGCTTTGGAAATTACCTCTTTTTGAGCACCGTCATCCAGAGGTTTGAAGCGTTTGGCGGCGTCCATCACCATCGGCCACAGTCGCAGGTCCCCGGGCAGTACTGCCGAAGTGATATCTTGGGATAACGTAAACCAGAGGCTCTTTTCTATCTCGGAAGCTTCATCGAACGGCTCGTACCAGGTTTGATATGCGTGAGATGCCCGGTCGGGTTTTTCCCAGAGCTGTTTCGCCACCGACTTTATAGCAAACACTCCTGCATCTTTTTCGCGGGCTGTTTTCAAAAGGGGCAAGAAGTCGTTCCATTTCTCGGGATGAGCGGCGTGGACCCTGTTTAATGGGAACATGACGGTATCGAAGTCGAACAGGTCAAGTGCCTCGTTTTGCACGTCGGGCCGGTGGCCGGTAATGCCGATATACTTCAAAAGCCCCTGATTTCTTGCCTCGATGACAGCCTCAAGGGCACCTCCGGGACCGAGTATTTTCTTCACCGTCTCGATACTGTCGACGCCGTGAAACTGGAAGAGGTCGAAGTGGTCCACTTTAAGAGTGTCCAACGAACGCTTCAGGCTTTCCCAGGCTTCGGTCTTTTCCCGCTCGTGAGTCTTGCAGCCGAGGAAGAACCGCTTGCCGTTTCGGCCGAACCATGACCCGATGCGTTTCTCGGCCTGACCGTACAGTGGCGAAACATCGATGTGATTGATGCCGTTCGCCAGGGCTGTTTCCAGAGCTTTGTCCGCATCTTTCTGGCTGGCCTGCAGCAGCGCGAACCCTCCGAAAGTAATGATACTGCTCATGTGTCCGGTCCTGCCCAATCTCCTGGTTTCCATATGTACCTCCAGATGTATAACTCCTGTTGTCAATGCCTGTTTCAGGCTAT
Organism: Dehalococcoidia bacterium; assembly: GCA_011192005.1. GTDB lineage: Bacteria > Chloroflexota > Dehalococcoidia > Dehalococcoidales > RBG-16-60-22 > W425. The sequence continues at coordinate 12,220 of DUFB01000094.1, read as the reverse complement.
TCCACTTCTCTAATGCCGCGCACAAATAAAACAGAAAGGATGGAGAGAGCGACCAGAATCATGGCCAGAGTACCCAGCACCCACTGTACAGAGACTACCTCGGACAGTATCCCCGCGATGAAGGTAAATACACTCATAAGGCCCCACTGCATGCTGAAAATACTCATCACTCTCCCCCGGTATTCGGGCTCGGAATATGCCTGTAACAGCGTGCTGCTGATCGTCATGCGAAAACTGTGGGCGAAGCCGATGAATATCATGGTTCCTAGTGACAACCCCCATATCGTGGAAAAGGAAAATGAAATCAATGCTATACCTGCGATGAGGCCGCTCCCGAGTAGCATAAGTCCGCGTTTTTTGTTGGGTAAAAAGGTAATGATAATGGAACCGATTAGTGCCCCCAATCCGGCAATCATCATCAGTTCACTACCGCCGGTGGTACCTACTTTGAGGATATCCTCAACGAAAATGGGAAGCAGCTGCTGGTACGGCTGGGAAAGCACGGTAACCAACAGCGAAAAAACCAGTACAGCCAGTATTAGCGACTCTTTGTGGATATACTGGAAACCTTTCTGAATTTCGCCCAGGATATTGGCCCTACCCGGGGCAATTGATGTGGGGCCGGAAGGAGGCGGATTTGTGAGGCCGGAGCCGCGTATGAAAGCGATAAAGAAGGCTGATAGAACATAGCAACCAGCCATGGCGTAGTATACGTAATCATAACCGTAGGAGTCTATGAGGTAACCTGCCAGACGGGGACCGATAACGAACAGGACATTCATGCCCATGGTATTCACGGCCACGGCGTTCATCAAATGTTCCCGTTCCACGATTTCGGCTACCAGCGCCTGGAGTGCCGGCATCATCAGGCCCATCAGCGAGCCCATAATCAATACGGCTAGCATGAAAATCCACCACGAGCCTTCTTTTTCGGGACTGATAAAGCCGGATGATAGTGCTACGGCGATACCGACTGACACCACTGCCGAGGCTAATACATTCACGATAACGATACGTTTTTTCTTGATGCGGTCGGCAATAGCCCCGCCGAACAGTGATACGAGTATCATCGGGAAGGCGCTGACCAGAGCCATGGTTCCCAGCAGAGCTTTCGACCCCGTAAGATAATACATCAGGAAGGGACCGGTAAAGATTTGCATGCTTAAGGCGGTAACCTGTGCCAGACTACCGGGAAGATAAAATCGATAATCGGGGTTTTTAAAAGAGCGTAATACCGGGAATCCCGTAATGCCCTTGCCGATATTACCGCTTTCCGATTGTTTCACAGGCTACCTTTGAAGCAGAGATGTGTCAATGGTCATGAACATTCTACTCTTGGTGAAATCAGGTTTCAACATTTGATAATGGATGATTGTTAATTTTATAAGGGTAAATATCAATAAATATATATAAATAATTAAAAATAGTAATAAATATATTGACAATAATAAAAAATAGCATTAGAATAATAAAAATCAGGAGGGAATTATGCAGAATATGTTTGATAAATGTCCTGCCTGCGGTGGCCAGCTTATCATCACAGAGTGTCGTTGCAGCCAGTGTCAGATGCAAATGCGCGGTGAATTCTGGCCGGGACGGTATCTCAATCTTTCTGATGACCAACTGACTTTTATCCAGGTTTTCCTGTCGGCCCGGGGTAACCTCAGCGAAGTAGAGCGAATTCTGGGGGTTTCCTATCCCACTATCCGGAATAAACTGGATGAAATTAACGAAATACTCGCCCATAAAGGTGAGGATACCGGGCAGGTACAACCAGAAGACAATGGTACGCCGGCTGTTCACCCGATGTCCGCCGAGGAATCGCGAAAGCAGATTTTACAGGAAGTGGCTGAGGGGAAATTATCGCCGTCGGCAGCGGCGGAAAAACTGAGTAAGGCACCTTCAAAAGGAGAATAATCGTCGATATGGAGTACACCTGGCCAGCCGGGTCGTTTGAAGCCATCGGTATTAGGGCGCATGATGCCAGCATCAGCCTTAAAGGAACCGATGCGAGTGATATCAGGCTGGAAAGTAATCTAAGCGAGAAGCACACCGCCAGATTTAGTGTGGAAAGGTTGGGAGACTGGTTGTGGATTTCCAGCGGGGCATCCATCAAATATATCCAGCTTACTCTGCTGTTGCCGAAACAAAAAATCTGGCCGGTAGACCTTTACGCCAGGAACGTCAACTTCCAGGCTGATGGTGTTCGGGCACGGCTTAATCTGATACTGGTCAAGGGTGAAGTCAAGCTAAATGAATGTCGCGGTGCTTTTAGCCTGGCATCCGGTAATGCCGACGTGCTACTGAAACGTTTTAGCGAAGAGGCAGTACCGGAGATGCCGCCGCTGCCGGATAGTAAAAGAAAAGAAAAGCAAAAATCCACGACCAAGGTTATCAGTGCGAGCTGGGGGAAGGAAGACTGGGCTCAGTGGGGACTTGATTTCAGTGAAAAAATGGTAAAAGGATTGCTGGGGCAAAAAGGGGGAGCGGGGCAGCGCCAGGGGATTGATATTAAATTAGCCAGGGGTGATTTACAGATAGAGGATACAGACGCGGAGACCTACATCATCAGGTCTGCAAGGAGTGATGTACAAATAAACGCGGGGCGAATATCAAACCTTGACTTAACCGTAATCAGAGGTGATATCGAGAGCTATGCCTGTATACCCGCGGGCGACTGGAAGATTAAGACCCATTCCGGCGATATATCACTTACTCTGCCCTCGGATATTAACGCCCGGCTCGATGCTGCTACAAGACATGGCGATATCAAGTCCGTTACGCCGCTGGTACGCGTTACCCGTCAGGGGCCGGAACCGTGGCATGGCGTAAGAATGGTCGGTATTATCGGCTCGGTTCCCGATAAGAATACAGAAGTACCGGAGATTCACCTGTCGGTATTACGCGGCGATATAAAAATAGAGACGGTGCCGGTTGCTGGTAAAGCCGCCAGAGAGACTGGAGTTCGCAGGGATGTTAAGCCATCTAAGGTGCTGGATTTTTATAAAACACCGATGGCCGTTCTGGAAGCGTTGAGCGAGGGGCGGATCACAGTCAGTGAAGCGGAAAAAATCCTCGATAGCCTAGAGTCTCAGGAAACTACTGCCTGAGACAGGGGTTTTGGGTTATATCACAATTAAAATTTGTCGAAGGGAGAATAACACATGTATCTCGGAAACTGGACGGAGAAGCTGGCAAGTGCATGCGCAAGACATCCCTGGGTGACCATCGGTATATGGGTTGTTGTTTTAGCCGTAGCCGTGGTTCTCAATTTTAGCCTTCTGGGTGATGCTCTGGTGACCGAAATAGAGCCGACCAATAATCCCGAGTCATTCGAAGCCCTCGACATTATGGAAGAGCGACTGGGTGTGTCTGCTTATGACACTCTCGATACGATCATTATCATCCGCTCTGATACGTTGACAGTGGGTGATGCTGAGTTTAGGAGCCACGTCGAACAGCTCTATGGAGCGATGATGGCGCTGGGAGAGGATATATTCCTGGGCGGTGCTACCTACTATATGACCGAAAGTCCATTAATGGTCTCCCCTGACCGCCACAGTACGTTTATGAACCTGACCATGCCCTGGGAGGCTGACGAGGAAATAGAAAAGGTTTATGAAATCGGGGATAGCTTCGCTACCGATTCGTTCGAGATATTCTATACGGGCACCGCTCCTTTTATGGCCGATTCGATGGAGCTGGGCGAAAGCTCGATGATGAGAGGTGAGACCATTGGTCTCTCGGCGGCCATAGTAATCCTAGCCGTTGTCTTCGGTGCTCTTGCCGCGGCTATTCTCCCCATTATCCTGGGGATGGTTTCCATCGCCGTCGCCCTCGGTCTTACCGCCCTGGTAGGTCAGACTATGGACCTTACCTTTATGATTACCAATATGATAACCATGATGGGACTGGCGGTGGGTATAGACTACTCTCTCTTCGTACTGACCCGCTTCAGGGAGGAAAGGCAGCGCGGCCGTGAGAAAATGGATGCCATTGGTGTTGCCGGAGCCACAGCCAGCCGGGCAGTGTTCTTCAGCGGTCTTACCGTGGTGCTGGCGCTGACCGGTCTGGTAATATTCCCGCTTTCTATCTTTATCTCCATGGGAATCGGCTCCATCCTGGTAGTTCTGATGGCTATATCGGCTTCGTTAACGCTTCTGCCCGCCATGCTGGGACTCCTAGGTGATAGAGTGAACCGGTTCCGTATTCCGTTCATTCAACGCGGTACAACGGCACAAACCTATGAGTCTCCCACCGGATTCTGGGTGTGGTTAACCCGGACAGTCACGAGAGTGCCGATTATCAGTCTGGTACTTGTTGTGGCGATACTGGGTTGCGCCGCCATCCCGTTCTTCGATAGAGACACCGGTATGTCGGGAATCAGCGGCGTTCCCGATTATCTAAGAGCCAAACAGGGCTACAATGTATTACAGGAAGAGTTCCAGATGGGGATGATGGATTTGCCGACGCAAATCGTCATCGATGGTGATATCAATGCAGTGACAACCCAGGAGGGAATAAGCCGTCTGCAAACTCTCCTCGAGGCCGATACTGCTTTTGCTGGCTCTGCGGTAGCTCTTTACCCGGATGTCAATCTGGCGGTTATTGATGCCTATATTTCCGGCGACTCGATGAGTCTGCAGTCGATGAAATCGGTGGAGAATCTGCGTAATGAGCTCATCCCGCAGGCATTCCCCGATAGCTCCGTACGCGTTCTGGTAACCGGTGACACCGCCTTTATGGTTGATTTCAACGATACGACGAACGCATACACCCCGTATATAATTGCCTACATACTGGCGTTGAGTTTCATTATTTTACTCCTGGCATTCCGCTCGGTGGTAATATCAACCACAGCCATTATCATGAACCTGCTATCAGTAGCGGCTGCGTACGGTCTCATCGTACTTGTTTTTCAGAAAGGTGTCGGCGCTGAGTTCTTCGGATTCACTCAGGTCGAGGTTATCGAAACATGGTTGCCTCTCTTCCTTTTCGCTCTGCTTTTCGGGCTCTCCATGGACTATCACGTCTTCCTGCTAAGCCGGGTACGCGAGCGGTACCAGCAGACCATTGATAATACCGAATCGGTTTCCTTCGGTTTACGCTCTACCGGGCGGCTGATTACCGGGGCGGCGTTGATAATGGTAGCGGTGTTCGGTGGCTTTGCCCTGGGTGACTTGGTAATGATGCAGCAGATGGGATTCGGTCTGGCGGTAGCCATTTTCCTGGATGCTACCCTGGTGCGCTGTGTACTGGTCCCGGCAACGATGAAGCTTCTGGGACGGCGCAACTGGTATCTGCCGAAATGGCTGTCATGGATTCCCAACGTTAGCCTTGGCGAAAAACCCAGGGAATAATGTCACTTACGGTCGCTTGACAGTTCATTCCGGGGATTTCATAATGGGCACATAGTTGGGCTCTATAACGAAGCTTTCTATTTTGTACAGCATCGCGTCTGTGTTTATCTATTTAATCCCGGCCATCAGTCTAAATTGTAAATCGGTTACTTATAAAGCTCAACTTTCTACAATATAGCGGGTTAATAACAAAAAATGTATGATAAGATATCATAAGCAATTAGAGTGTTACAGTGTCAGAAGATATCTTAACCAGCGTCGAGTTTCAAATGAGCCTGCTTATGTTCGTAGCTCTGGCAGGTTACTTGCTGGCTTATAGTATAAATCAGTCTGCGGTTGTTGGCATTATCATTGCAGGGGTCATTGTCGGCCCCAGCCTGCTCGGTTTAGTTACTTATACAGACTTCGTTTCCAGCCTGGCTCATCTCGGGGCCGTCGTTTTACTTTTCACCATCGGGCTGGAGTTCGAACTGAAGGATATCACCAAGCCTAAATATCTGGTAGTTGCCTTGGCAGGTATACTTATACCTTGGGTGGGTGGATATTTCGTAGCCGAGGCCTTTGGATTCGAGTCTAATTCATCGATATTCATCGGCACAGCTGCTACGGCCACCAGTATCGCCATTACCGCTAATGTCCTCGAAGAGATGGGCAAGCTTCAGACCAAGGCAGCTCGCGCTATCATGGGGGCGGCTATTATCGACGATATTCTGGCTCTGCTAGCGCTGACCATTTCCGAGCAACTGGTGACCGGTTCTTTACAATCCCTGACGATATTGGCCGGCCTGGGCAAAGCGGTGGCTTTTTTGGTAATCGGTGCGATACCGGTAAGGGTATTATTGCGTAGGGTCATGCTATGGTTCGATGATACCAAGGTAGCCCGGAAGTTCCCGCAGTCGATTTTTATCTTCGCGATGATGATAGCTTTTTTGTACAGTATCGGTGCGGAAGCCGCCGGACTATCGCCGGTGGTCGGGTCTTTCCTGGCCGGGATAGCCTTCGCCAGCATGGAACTTAAACAGGGAGCCATATTCCGCCGGGGAGCGGAACATTTAAAAATCATCTTCGCTTCTATCTTTTTCATCTCCCTGGGCGTCTTACTCGATGCTCATGTTATCGACGGGCGTATTATCGTCTTCATACTGGCTTTGACCGCCGTGGCCGCTGCCACTAAAATCATCGGTTGCGGGCTGCCGGCTAGATTATTCGGTTACAATATGAAGGACTCGGCTATAATCGGGGTCGGCATGATGCCCAGAGGCGAGGTAGCTATGATTGTCGCTCTTATTGGGCTATCCAAGGGATGGATACAACAGGATACTTATGCCGCTCTGGTAACGATGAGTCTACTTACCACAATCATTCCGCCGCTCTTGTTGCGAAACTGGCTTTTCAAATCACGCAAGAATTGATGAAGCCAGTTGCGGCATCCCGGCCCGACTGGCGAAATTCATTACGAGAGAAAGCCTGGCTATCGGTGTCGGGATGAATGGCCGGGGGGCTGTCGAGATTGTGGTGGCGGTGGTGTCGCTAGAAGCCGGCTTCTTCACTCGACCGACACCGGTGCCTCCGGTAGTAGCCGCCATTTTCTCGGGCATCGTCATCATGGCCATACTCACGACCATCATCGTACCGCTGGGGATGAAGCTGCTATTGAAAGCTAATTGATTACCTGTAAATTGGATATTAAATTAAAAGAGGAGGGGCAGTATAGCTCCTCCCTCAGGAATCCTGGACTATTGATGACTTGATTTTACGCGGTGGCTACTCCCTCATCCCCAGATACGACCGGAGTATCAGTTGCCGGAAAAGCGGTATCCAGTACCACGGTGATATCCTTTTTAATTTTATATACCTCTTCTACCAGGGGTACCTGACGTAGCCTATCGCCTAARGGAATTGTGTCCTTTAGCGAGATGGTAATCATCAGGCCTTTTGACTCYGACCAGTTGAATGATGATATTTTWAGATTTTTAATTTCCTTTAAATATACACAAAAGTCATTTACCTGAGTRTGGTCTTCGGCTGATTCAATTCGCAGGTTAATCTTACCGGTGAAGTTTTCCGAACCGATTGTTTTTCCGCGAATTTTTTTGTCCTTTTTCCCATTGTTCCAGTTTTTCATGCAGGAGAACCCCGATTCGTTTTTTCTATGGCTGATGATACGTTACTATTTTAGTAGTAAAAGGCTAGATAACGGATAAAAACAGGTTAAAGAATGGTTAAAATTGTATGAAATTTTGCCTTTATGCTCTACCGTGATTGGACAACCGGAATAAGCTATATTATTTATATTGAGCATATCGGCGTTATACGGCTTAGCTGTTTTTAAATATTTCGCTGTATCCTCTATAGTCGATAGACCTGAAAGCAAGCCTTGGCCAATAACTGTGAGATACCCCGTACCGCGTCTCTATCCTTTTCTCTTTCTTCTTCCGGTAACTCGCTCCAGGGAATCAGAGTAGGACTGGTCTTTTTTTTCAGGTTTTTAGTTATATCGTATTTCCATCCTTCGCGAAATCTCTCCTCGATAAAACGTTCGTGCTCCATTTTAGCCATCAGCTCCACTTCTGCGGGAGAGAACTCCACCGGTTGAGCGTCCCAGTCGTTGGTAATGGTAACACCGTAGCCGATAGCCTCCAGTTTAAAACGGATGTGTTTCGCCTGGCTCCTGTTCGATTCCTTGAGGTTTTCCGGCAGCTCTTTCCAGGGAACGAGGGAAGGATTCATCTCGGTGGTAAAGCCTTTCTCCATCTCTTTCAGTACGTAGTTTTCGTGAATGGTTCGTGCCATAATTTCGTAGGTACAGCCTAGGAGCAAGTCCAGAGTGCAGGTACGGTCAAGCAGTCCGAAGGCATGGAGGTTGGTAAACTCCTTAAGCTCATCCCCATCCACTCCCAACAATTTGGCCAGTCCTGCGTCACGGGTCATGCGCACCACTATGGGAATATTCAGATTTCTCGTCCGCTGATGCAGCGTAAGTCCCGCACCCAGAGCATTAGAATCATCGTCAAGGCAGATGTAAATAATAGATACGTCGGAATGTCCTTGACTATCGAAAAGAAACGAGGCTTTTTCAAAATCGGTGGATTCTATCTCTGTCTGCTCTGCCGTTAAATCGCAGGTCATTTCCATCTGCGGGTACCGGATGTATAATGATTCCTTTATTTTCTCCGCTTCTTTATCGACAAGAGTGATACAGAGGCGTTTTCCATGAGCACCGCCGCTATCTCTCCAGTTCCTGGTGGCGTTCACTACCACTCTTTCTCCCATGCGGCCTACCCCGACCACGACCAGGTGTGGTCGAGAGCTCGTGTCACTGTCTACCGTATCAAAGGGGGGATATTCATCCAGCAGGACCCTTGCCCCGCTTTCAAAGACGTTAAAGAATTCCAGCCTGAAGGTGTGTCCGCCCATGCCGAGTTCCCGCTCTCGGAGCAATCTGGACAATCGGATATCGGTGATGTGGACGAGACACGAAAATGCCCTGCCTTTTCGGTCTCTGGTGAGTTCACGGGCACGGACGGCGACTTCCGCGTTGATGCCGTCGTTACCGCAAACCGATATGATATACTTCGCCCGGTGCACCCTCACGTTACGGAGTAATTCCTTGTCTACGGCGTTACCCACCAGCACTGTGGAGCCGTTCTCCTTACATAGCTCGAGCGTGCTGTTATTGCCGTCCTGCTCGATTACCACCACTCGTTCACCCTGTTCGCGGAATTCCCGGGACAGAAGTAATCCCTTGCGGCCCAGCCCGCAGATGATAATATGGTCTTTAAGAAACCGCAGGCGTAACAGCTGAAACTGCTCACGGAAAATGCTTGCCAGTGCTTGAATGCCGGTGTAAACGGCCAGAATAGGCATCATGTACCTGGCTACCTGTAATTCCCAGCCTGCCGTCCCTGAAATCGTGGTCTCCAGGCTGAAAAGCTGTATAGTCCGATATAGTCTCTCGGCAATAGAAGGTGATTCACCTATTTCCGCAAAATACCTGCTGTGCCCGACATAACCCAGGATAATTGCCACTATCCATAGCAGGATAATTATCGGCCATTTATAGTTGCCTGACCACCGTATCAACCTCTTCCACAGAGAAGGCCGGGCTTTCGGACGGGCGGGGCCCATTTCAGGCTGTTCCATATATCCTTTTTTTATTGTCTTTATTCATCATTTCGCTTCAGGAACATTTATGTCTTCTCGTCGGCTACTGAGTACTATATGATATTTTATGTCCCGGCGCAATCTCGCCAACTCTTTTACAGGTTGCTGCAACATGGCGTTTTCCGTTATACATGGCGAAGCGCCGTTGCCGTGTGGATGATTTGTAATTCCGTGGTAGAACGCTTATACTAAATTGATTTATTTCCATAGTTGAGAATGCCGGAAACGACCTGGTAACGCCGTCTGATGAGTAAAGCCATTTCGATTATAATACCAACCTATAACGAGGGCGGAAATATTGTACCCCTGGTTGGACGTATCAATAAAGCCATGTCCGCCTATGATTACGAAATTCTTTTTGTTGATGATGATAGTAAAGACGATACCGCCGCTAATGTAGAGAAGCTTTCAAAGACTTATCCCGTAAGGATAGTCGTGCGCAAAAATGAGAGGGGTCTGGCTTCGGCAGTGGTGCACGGCATCCTGAATACCACCGGCCAGAAGGTCTTGGTGATGGATGCCGACCTACAGCACCCGCCCGAGGTTATACCTTCTCTGGTAAAAGCCTTGGAAGACGGCGCCGATATCGTGGTTGCCAGCCGGTATGTTGAGGGTGGAGGCTGTCAGGAGTGGGGACTTTTCCGGAAGCTGGTATCAAGGGTCTCAACGATTATTGCCCATGTTTTTTTACCGCCAACCCGCTCCGTTAACGACCCCATGTCCGGCTTTTTTATGTTCGACCGCAAGGTTGTCGAAAATGCTAAACTTCAACCGCGTGGTTACAAGATACTGCTGGAAATTCTGATGGAAGGCGAGTTCAAGAAAGCCGTCGAGGTTCCCTATACCTTTGTGACCCGGGACCAGGGTGAAAGCAAGCTTAACATCAAACAGCAGTTAGAATACATCAGGCACATTTACAGCCTGATGCGCCGAAAAGGTGAGTTGTGGCGTTTTATCAAGTTCTGCCTGGTGGGGGCCAGTGGCATCGGGGTGAATTTCGGGATTTTCGCTTTATTAACCAGAGTCGGTGGAATGAAAGAGACCGACTTTCTAGCCTTGGCTATCGCCACCGAAGTCGCCATTATCACCAACTTTATACTTAACGATATTTTTACCTTCCGGGACCGCCGGTCTTCCGGTCATTTTCTAACCCGGTTGTTGAAATTCAATGTTATCTGCGTGGCCGGAGCACTGGTCCAGGCCGGTGTTTATGCCCTTTTGTACCATGCTATCGGGATTCACGATCTGGTTTCGTATCTCATCGGCATCATCATTGCCACATTGTGGAATTATCTGCTAAATACATGGATAACCTGGCGATAAATCGACTTATCACCCGCCCGAAGTAGCCGGTAAGACTTTCCCGGTTTCGTTACTCGACTCCATTCCGTATTCGTTCAGCATGATAGCCGCCAGCACGATGATATCTATGTAGAAGAAGTATCCCCAGAGGCTGCGCCAGGCGAAGAACAACGGCAACACCGCCAGTATCAGGCCGGTCTGCGGATAGTGTTTGCACTTGAAGAAATACCAGACTACCGCCAGAGCGGCAATGACTATCTCGATGATAGCGAATGGCATCGGCGACTGAATATCTAGAAAACCGCCGGAAACAATGGTAACAATACCCACACCCAGCGGGAACATGTTATCCGTCACAGGAGCAACAACCGAATTAAACCAGAGGTCCAGGTCCGTGAGGATAAATGCCAGATTGGTGGCAAGAAAGAATACGATGATGATAAATAACGCCGTCGCCATTTGCCTTAGCCCGATTGTCCTGAAGACTAGTATGAGATAAAAAGGCAACACGAACCAGGCAAGCTGCTTGACAACTATGGCAATGGCCATAAACAGGGCGGACAGCCAGAGGTTTCTCCTGGGGAGAATCCATCCCAGCAAGAGAAACGGAAAATAAAGAAATCCGGTCTCGCCGGCGGCCAGCGAGTTCCAGAGTTCCAGGCTGGCGATGAGAGCGAATATCAGGTGTATGCGCATGTCGGAGCGGACTTTATATATGACGTATGCTAGGGCGGGAAGCAGCAGGACTATATAGATAAATCTAAAATCGCCGATTCCTATCAGTATAAAAGGAGCGGGTAATAGAAAGCCCCCCGCCGGGTAATTGAATTTTGACTCGATTTCTACCGGGACTTGCCCGGGAGTGGCCCTTACTTCATCCCAGAACTGTTCCAGCTGGTCTATAGTCGGATAGGGGAATACGTCGGCGAACCTTCCCTCGCGTAAAGGTGTGATTTTGTCAATCTGACCTTCATAGTCAATCATGGCTCTGACGATGTTGGCTTCCTCGTAAGGGTTTTTACCATCGAGCAGGTTTTGCGTAGCCTGGTGCGAGAGGGCGGTGGCGTCATTATAGCCGTACACGTTTTCCAGTGAGGCGAGTAATTGCGACAGTTTATTATCCGGTTCGTCGCTGAAGAAAGACTCGAGGCCGATAAAAACGACAAATACGATTAGGGCTACCCCGAGGACGATGAGAGAAAGAAAAATGGTTTTAGCCGTTTTGTTCAAACAGTGCAGGTGTTTCCGCAGGCGCTGGTCAACGGCCGGGACGGCTATCATAAACAGGATGACGAAGAAGACCAGCCAGACCACCGTGCCGGAGAGCATCAGGATACCGTTCTGGTAGACGAAGCCGATAGCGCCCAGTGCTGAAGCAACCAGTTTAACCGGGA
>DUFB01000093.1 GCA_011192005.1 Dehalococcoidia bacterium | reverse complement strand
GCAGGATATCATTTTAAAATGGGAAAATTTAAATGCACGGTCTTCAGCGACGGGACTCTGAATTATCAGGACGATAAAGGCAAAGAGTTATTCAGCCTGAATAATTTAGTGATAGATACAGGAAAATACAAGGTACTCATCGATACCGGATGTGGTAAGGGATTCGAGGCTACAGCCGGTGATCTTATTAGAAACATGGAGACAGAAGGGATAAAAGGACCGGATATCAATAGAGTAATCATCACTCACGGTCATGTCGACCACGTTAGCGGCAGCTACGATTCAAAGGGAAAGCCCGTTTTCCCTAACACCCGGTATATAACCACGGAAAGGGAGTGGGAACACTGGCTAAAGCCGCCGGGCAGCAATGAGCTTCATAATATGTTTTTTGCTTTCGCGCGAAAGCATTTCCTGTCCATCCGAGACCGGTTCGACCTCGTGGAAGAGAATGCCGAAGTACTGCCGGGCATAAGATTTATAGCCGCGCCTGGACATACTCCGGGAAATGTCATGGTGGAAATCACGTCAGAAGGTAAACGCCTGCTCTGTATCGGGGATATCATCCATTCGCAGGTAGAATTCACCAATCCCGAGCGTTTTACGACATTCGATGTCAAGCCAGAACAGGCCGTGGACACGCGCAAACAAATGCTGCGCGATATCGCCGAATCCGGGGTTCAGGTTTTTGCCTATCACCTGCCATTCCCGGGACTCGGCTATATCACGGAGAAAGAAGGCTTCTGCACATGGCAGTCCATTTAAGCCTGTCTATTACTCTATCTAGGCACCAACCTCGTCGGCAGCCACATCACCAGCGATTCTTCCCTGAGTAAAAGCCTGCACCGTCATCCTGCCGGTGTAGTAGTGGTGGGGTATACGCTCCAGACCTCCGGCTATCTCGCCGGCGGCATAGAGTCCCGGAATGACATCGCCGTACTGGTCGACTATCTGGCACTTGGCATTTATTCTCAGTCCGCCCTTCATCGAGGTCAGGCAAATCTTGTTTTTAACGGCATAATACGGAGGCGTATCGAGTTTCATGACCGGTTTTTCAGGCCATGCCATACCCAATAAGCGCCTGCCATATTTCCTGTCGTAGCCATACTTCTCGATATCGGAGTTATACTCGTCAACGGTCTTCTTCAGTGCCTTGGGGTCTATACCCAACTGCTTGGCCAAATCCTCGATGGTATTCGCCTTGTAAATTGGCTCTTTTGTCTTACCCGGCGGTGGATTAAGGTCCCTGATAGCCTGGTCAGCAATGGAGATATGCAGTCCGGTAGGGTCATGGTCCAGGCATATCTTATGCTTTTCAGTATAAGTACCCAGCTCTTCCGTCGCCTCATTACCGAATCTCTTGCCGTCTTTGTCCACGGTTATACCGCCCCCCAAGCCCGCATTAACGAACTGAAGAGTCTCGGCGCCGACCGGCATGGAGGGACATACCGCCAGGCCCAGACCATCCGTCCCCGCGCCGATAGCCATAGCCATCTTGAGTCCATCACCCTGGTGCGTTTTGGGCGCCGTGGAGACCAGATCGGCGAAGTGCGGTCCGAATTCCTTGACGATTGCCAGATTTTGACTAAAACCTCCGGTGGTGAGGATGACCGCCTTTTTGGCCCTGAAATTCTTTGTTTTGCCTTCATGCTTGGCGGTAATCCCAATAACACGTCCGCTATCCGGGTCTTGAATTAACTTTTCAGCGCGATGATGGTACCGAATATCGATTTTTTTGCTGGCAGCAGCTTCCCGGAGGACTTTGCAGAGGGCCGGTCCGTGGCCTTCAAATTTGATGGAACGCCTGAGGAGGTGTCCCGGTGCCAGAAGTACACGCTCCGGTTTGGCACCGATCGATTTGAGCCATTCGTAGACTTCCTCCTGGCGGTCGGCCAGTGCTCTCCAGAGTTTGGGATCGCCGCCACTGACCTTCACAGCTTCCTTATAAAGCTGGTCGGGAGAATCCTTGATGCCCTCGGCTTTCTGAAGGTCCGTGCCGGTGAAAGGTGTACCACCGGCAATCATAGCCAGACTGCTGGCCATGCCACCGGAGACCTCCAGAACTATGACACTGGCTCCCTTGTCATATGCTGTAATAGCGGCTGGCAATCCGGCATTTCCGCCACCTACTACAATTACATCAGCCTCCCCGTCCCATTTTTTGGGAACTTTTGATACAGACATACCCATACCTCCTTCAAATATTACTTACGCATTAGTGTCTTGCCGGCCGGGAAAATCAGGTTAATCAGTACCCGATGACCGGGCAGGACTAATATGGGTGCTGGATATAATACCATATATCAATAATACCAATCAAGAATTTGCCAGAACACGGGAAAACCCATGACTGACGAGATGATTGACCGCCTAAATGGTGCTTCTCTGCATGGCACGCTTAGCCTTAATACGAAATCCCCAGGTAATGGCCAGAGGAACAAAAATAGCGGCAATCAATATTGCCACCAGGGCCGGTGTACTCAGGGCGGCCAATCCGCCCACGGTAATCCAGATGATGGTGGATATGGCGATACCGATACCCGTAAAAAAAGCCCTGACCATGAGTTTTCGGGCTATTCCCTGCATTCTGAAGAGCCTGGCATCCCTGATGATGGCGATGACATCTTCCGCCAGTCGACCGTCGATACCCATTTTTTCGCTGAGGTTATCAAATGTAGCTTCACCATCGGCGAGCATTTTTTCTCCCTGTTGAGCCAGTTCCTGTAGTTTTTCATGATATTCACGGCGTATCTCTTTAACGGATTTCTTACATTTGGGGCAATACCCGCCCTGAAAGCGCTCGCCGCAGATGGGGCATCTATCCCTGACGATACGTTTACGGGCAGCATCAACGAAGCTGCCGACAACCCTGCCACGCGTCAAAGCTTCAAGGTGACCGATGGCAAAATGATATAGGCCGGATAATCCTTTAGCCAGCCAGACAACAGCTCCCAACGTGATAACGCTGATGGCCGCGCCAGCCCCTCCAACGGGTGTCATTATGGGATTACCGACAACCTGAAGATTTACCCACCTGCCCCAGACCGCGGAACTGTCACCCACCGAGTATTCAAGCTCCACACGAGTACGATATTTCCCGGTAGTGAGAGTGGTATCACCCAGCTTGAGGTACTCACGGGCATCGACGGGTATTTTCTGGTGATATTCTTCACCGGGTAATAAGCGGGAATCATTCAGGGGCTCGTTGATAGTCAGTATAGTAATATCCATAAAGATTACAGACACGGATAATTGATGCAGAGTTACATCATGGGTGTTATCGAAAATCCGGAGGTCTACGGTAAATTCTCCATCGGGGTCTATTTCCACAGCCCCCATTTCCGATACATCATTGCCATTGACAGTCAAACTTACCGAGAAGTCATCAGCCCAAGCGGCGGAACTTACCGCTAGAAATGATAAGGATACCACGAAGGAGAATACTATGCTGTCGATGATGTTTCTTATCATCATGTTGCATATTATACATCTTTTTTCACAAACGGCAATACAGAAATATAGCAGTGAGAGGTAACGGTAATGATAATTTAGGGGGCGGGGAGAAGGAGAAGGGAGGTCTCTTTGAACACCGCAGGAAAAAAGGCTTAATTATTGCGGTTTATCCTGTAGCGGTCATCGTTCTGCAAATCGATGCTATCCAGACAGTTGAAAAACTCCCTTTCCATGCCACAAAGCTTGCATCTACCGGTGCTGATGGGACCATCAGGAAAATCGATAATCCAGTAATGCACGCAGTCCTTCTGTCCGCTCTCCGACTTTAACGTAGCCGCTTCCTGAGTATTCCTCATAGGAAAATAATATAACCAGAGACCGGTTATTTTTCAATATTACTTTAAGGGTAATTCAAACAAAACAAAAGTACTAGGAATAACAACCGTAACTAAAATACTATGCAATATAGTACATTCAGTGAATATCATTTTTAGAATTTGCCTGATAAGATTAAAGGGAAATAGAGTAACCCACGGGGAAATTACAAATAAAAAATACTTTCGAGGAGCAGTGAAATAAAATGGCAGTAGCGACGCAATTGAAACTCGTACTTGCAGAACCCCAAGAAGATGCTCCGGCGAAGGAACACACTATTATGCTCGACCGGAGAGAGATGGCACATACAAGTGAGAAAATCAGCCCGGAAGAACTCCGCTTTATCTACAAGATGGTGATAGACGGGCACAGCGACGCAGACATCCTGCACGAATACGCCAGCCTTAAAGATGGGGGGAAACTGGCATTTCCGCTGAGGACGAGTGAAGAATTCATCGGCGACAGAAGGCAGGAGATGGAAGTGGCAGTACAAATACTCAAGGACGGTATTCAGACGCTGCTACAGCCACTGATATCCAAGCAATTAGAAGAGCACCAGACCCAGTTATCCGAGATTTCAAATATGCTGCTACAGAACGATTTAAAAACGGTTGAAGAAGTATCCAGCACCGGGATTTACGGACTGCGCAAGAACGGCATGTTCCGCTACAGGTACCAGATAAAAGACATCCACAACAAGACGATACAATTGAGTCGATACCAGTTGTTCAACATATTCAGGAAGAATGTTGAGTCGGCGTGCCAAAAATACACCCAGTTCGTGTTTTACGAATGCTATATACCTCACCTGAAAAACGAAATCCCCGAAATCGAGGAAGAGGGATTCTGGCCGCAGGTCGAGAGACAACCGTACGAAGTTATCACCGCGATAAAAGAGCTCTCAAAACTCGGTACGCTGGGGGGCGTTTGCCCGCTGTGCAACGACTTCGAAGCCAAGATACCAGCGTTTATCAGGCCGATATTCGAAGAGGAAAACAAAACAGCCGCTTATAACGCGCCAAGTCCCTTCAGCACCTAGCTGAAGTAGATTAGAAACGATGCCTGGCAAGAAGCGCCTTGGGACTGGCGGCACAACCCGGCGGTGATTGACGCTTATCCCGTATGGGGATAATTTCCCGATAATCAAGCCCCGATTCAGGAAGTCTCTTTTCCAGCTCATCACGGGCTTCCAGAGCTTCAGCCGTTTTCCTGGCGAACTCCCGGACAACCCTCTCAACCATGTATGCTTCCCGGGTTTTCCTCTCACGGATAATCGACGCACTGAGGTGTCCCAGTATCCTGTTTTGCTCGGTGGCACTGCCTTTCAAAGCCTGAGATGCATCGCGGAGTCCCTGTATAGCACTGGTATGGCTGGCCAGATGCTGAGCATACATCCGGACAGCATCCGCAAAACCGTCCAGAGCTCTTTCAGTAGCATCAAAGCGGTATGACAAATCAAGCCGAACCTGCTGATTCTCTTCGACGACAGAAACAACAGTCGTGCGTAGCAGTCGGCCGATTCTTACAGCAATTTCCCGGGCATACATTATCAAAGCCAGCAGGATAATGGCAATGATGAATAATACGGTGCCGGTGCCTCCCCGGAAAAGAAGCAGCGGGTATCCCAGATAGGGGACGGTGCCGGACACCGTACCCCGGATATCCAGCAGCCTGACCAGGAAAGGGTCATCACCGATATTATCAGCCAAGGTCCTGAGCCATAACACGCTGTCTTCGGCAATTACTTCTGCCACCCGGTGGGTAATAACGGGCGGGTAATTATGGCGCTCCCGGAGATAATCGGGGACATTATAGACAACAATATCTCCTTCTTTAACAGCATCCGGGGCTACCGAAGCAATAAGCAACAGGTCGCCGGTACGCAGCTCAGGAGCCATCGCCGACCCGGAGACCGCCGTAAAGGGCAAACCGCCCCATATAGAAAGAAAACCAACAATACAAAAAACGACCAATAATATTAGTACACAGGCACGTTTCATCTTTTTTCAGTAATGACTATAGCACACACACGTAAAAATGCAAGTTAGTCTGACAAGTCAGCTTCAGGGGATGGTATAAAAAGACAAAAACAGCACCAAGAAAGGGGGAAAAGGTAGGAATGTAGCAAAAATGTTTACATAATATTATAGCCACATATTGAGTCGATGGCCTGCCAGACCTCATCGTTAACGCGGCCGTTCTCATTGGTGTCTTCCATGAGAGGGAACAGCAGAGCCGACAGTCCGCTGACGTAAGCCGCAGCAAAAGAAGTACCGTACTTAGGCCCGTATTCATCACCCGGCAGGGTAGAATAGATTTTGTAGCCGGGAGCAGCCGCATTTATCCAATCGCCGTAATTGGCCAGCGGAGCCAGCTCCCCGTTATCTTTCACGGCAGTTACGGCGATACAATTATCGTAGCAGGCAGGATAAACGGGAACACTGCAACCGCCATTACCGGCCGCGGCGATAACAATAGCGCCATTTTCCCAGGCATAATCGATAGCCTGCTGCAATTGGAGCGAGTGCTCCTGCATCTCGATACTGATATTAATGACCAAGGCACCGTGATCGACCGCCCAGTAAATACCCTGGACGAGCGCTTTCATGCTGCACCTGCCACGGTCATCAGCTACCTTAACGTTAAGCAACCGGCAATCCGGAACAATACCGTCAATACCGACATTATTATCGTTAACAGCGGCGATAATACCGGTAACATGAGTACCGTGGCCATAGACATCTTCAGGCGTGGTGCTGTCAGTAAAATTAACCTCGGCGATAACGACGCCGGCAAGGTCCTCATGATATTTATCAATGCCGGTATCCAGGACTGCCACGATTACAGAACCAGTACCGGAGGTAACGGATAAGGCCTGAATTTCAGCGATACGTTCCGATAACGAGCCAAGGGGGGTAACAAATTCCACGAGGGAATCATCAGCCTTTTCTGTGAGGTTATTCACGGGGCCGATCGTTTCCGAGATTTCTGTAGATTCCTCGGTAATTACCAGGGTTGCAGGTTGGTCTATAGCGAGCGCACTCCCAGAGGCATTAGCGTTTTGATAACTATCGGGATACGCGCAGACTCCCTGCCAGCCAGAGAGAATACAGACGATGAACAGGACCGGATAGATATACCATCTTAATGAAATCTGCATTACAGATTATGTTTAACATAGTTACAGTCACGAACAAATCACCTTTTAGTCCCGGTGAACATGGTAAGATGGTACGCCATTACCCGGGGGTGAGGATTCATCGAAGACGGTTTGCTTAAAGAAATACGGAATATCACCAAAATTCATACCGAAACCGAGCCCCGCACGCCTGAGAAATCTACCTGCATTCTAACCTTACGTTCACTTTATTTTTACTTTAGTATATTTATAATGTAGCTACTAAAAAATATTGATTTATTAAATGATTGGTATTAATATAGCAATTAGATGAGGTTTATCGTGAAAAAACTATCGCTAATTATCGTTCTGGCGTTGCTCATAACAGTTTTTATACCAGCCCAGGCCACAGCGTGGGCGAGTCCGGTTATCACGGTATTCCCCGATAGTATAGATTTCGGGCCCGTTACCGTAGGCTCCTCAAGTCCCGAACACGTCGTAACTATAAGGAACGATGGCGGGGCTAATCTAAGCATCTATGATATCAACCTGACCGGCACGTATACGGTACATTTCAAGATTACCGAGGATAATGCTTCGAACACGGTACTGCCACCGGGGGCATCAGCTACGGTATCGGTGCAGTTTTCACCGCTGCTATCTGGTCATAAGACGGCTTATTTACGGATAAAGCACAACAATCCGGGGCAAAATCCTTTTTACGTTAAACTCTGCGGAATGGGAATATCCCCAAACGAAACCGACCTTTCTATAGCCAAAACCGATAATCCGGACCCGGTCTATGCCGGGCACGACCTGACGTATACCATCACTATAGCCAACAACGGCAACAACGCCGGTGATGTTTACGTGTTTGACATGTACCCCACTGACGCTTTCTCTATAAAGTCGACCACGCCGAGCCAAGGTACGGTAAGTCAGGTATTGCCACAGTGGGTTCTCGATATTCTCGATCAGGAACTGGGGATTACCACACTGCCACCGGGCTATTCTTACATAATGTGGGATGTGGGGAGCCTGGCTGACGGTGCTTCGGCCGAGCTTATCGTCGTCGCCACGGTAAATGCGGCGATAGAGCTACCCGGCGGAAGTCCTATTATCAACCGGGCTGCCGTCGTCAGTGGTTGCGAGGAGGCTTACTGGAGCAACAACATCGTCGAAATATACACGAGCGTCGATGAGGCTCCTGAATCGGTTCCCACCACACTCACCCTGGAGCCGGAGTCAGCCACCAACGAGCTTCCGGAAGAGCAGGACCATACCCTGACACTGACGGTCAAAGACCAGTTCGGGCAGGGCATGGTGGAAACTGTTAACCTGTCCTCGGTGAACGGAACGCTTGCTATCAGCCAGATAACCACTAACAGCGACGGTATAGCTACTTTTACCATATCATCGAGCGTGGAGATGAGCGATACAATTACCGCCACCTCTACCACCGTTCCTACATTATCCGATACCGCCACGAAGACATGGGTGATGTCCACAGAACCGACGACAGAACCAACCACAGAACCGACGACAGAACCAACAACAGAACCAACCACCGAAACAACGACGGAACCGACGACATCGCGGTCAATAATGTCGCCGACATCCCCGTCACCGACGACAACATCCACGACAGCTCAGGTAAAAAAGAAATATTTCACGGTAGACTTCCTGGGCAATATCACCAGTGTGGAAGCCTCGGCGGACGGCAGGCCGCTGGAAGACTTGGTGGCTTACAGTCCCGATAAAAACCACGTGCTGGAGATAGGAGCGGGTACCCGGGCAACCGACAGCGACGGTAATGAGGTAACGTATATCACGATACGGATTGCCGATATGCTGAAGCTACCGGTAAATACCGTACTGGCCGGTGATGCTTTTAATATCACGCCGTCAGGGACTGTTTTTGACAATCCCATCAGCCTTTCAATCGGTTTCAAGGTGGAAAATCTGCCGGACAACTTTATATCAATCGGCATGTCTTATTACAGTCCCGAGGAAGGCTGGAAACACCTCAACTCCGTAAGGAACCAGGTTGCCGGCGGCGAGAGGCTGACATCAACGATGAGTCACTTCACCGTATTCGGCATTCTGGTGGAAATACCGGAGGAGGAGATTATTATCCCACCGGACGGACAGGAACCACCACCACTGCAAGTAGCAGCGTCTTTTGTGCTGAGCCACCTGACCATCACAGCATCGGAGTCAAAGACGTGGAATAATCTGGTCTTCATCTCCAGATACGGTGAAGACGCCGAAATCGCTCTCAACGTGACCAATATCGGCGGGCAGGCCGGGGAATACCAAGTGTTTCTACTGCTTAACGGAGACAGAGTAGACACGAAAACCGCCGACCTGGCTGCCGGGGAGATGAAACACATTGTATTTAACGTAACAGATAAAGAGCCCGGGATATATACGGTGCAGATAGGCGAACTAAGCGGGGAATTCGAAAGCAGACTCTGGATAAACTGGTGGCTGATGATAGGGTTCGCCGCCGCCTTCATACTGCTGGTCCTGCTGGCGGTATACCTCGTCAGACTCCGATCCAGGAGCTGGCGTAAATACCTACCTAAATAACAGCAAATATTAATGAATTAAGAAGAGTGCCACCCGATACGACGGAAACAATCGAGTGGCACTTTTATATGTTTAATCAACGGCATTCTTTTCAACATTCTTTTTCCTCCATTTAGGGCATCAATCACCTGATTTCCCCGGTTAAACACGTACTTTTTTCTCATTCCACCTAACCTTTACGGCGAAATGACGTTATTAATTACATAAGCGCGAGCCGGGAGGTATTTATGTAGCCATGAAAGTACCCAGGGATTTACGAAATAAAGGAGGAAAGAAATGAAAAGAGCCGTTCTGACCACGCTAGCCATAGTCGTAGCCCTCAGTACCGTATTATCGATAACTGGTTTCGCCATAGCCGAAACAGAGACAAACCCAGTAGAGGTCGATGCGCAGAGACTGGGACTATTTATAAAGGCTCCAGCAGTGGTGAAAGCCGGCGAACCGATAAGGATACAGATAGTAACCCGACCGGGCGAAAGACCGGTACCCCAGGCAGAAGTCTGGGCGATAAACCTCAATAGCTTTACCAGCGACGCCGCGCTAACCGCCGATGTTGCCACCCTGACGCAGGCAAATGGCATTCTCCTCGGTACGACCAACGATAGGGGGTATGTCGACCCCGCACCCCGGATTAATCGGGAAGGAAAATATTTGCTTGTCGCCATCAAACCGCACTTCGACCCCGGTTTTGCCATGATGAAAGTGACATCGTGCATACCGCTTAACCTGCGGGCGCCGGACACCGCCAGAGTCGGCCAGACAATAACGATGACGGTCACCGGGCCCTACTGGGAGGGAATACCCCGGGCAGCGATATTCGCCGTACCTCTAACCATTACACCCGACAATACGCTAAGAGACAACAGCTACGACCAGCTGCTCGAGGATGCCGGGGCATACGCGGATTTAATCGATGACCCCGACGCCGAAGCCGAACTGAAAGCCGCTGACCCGCAGGCACATAACAGAATCATGGAGATGAGGCGTTACTTCATCGGATTCACCGACAGCAACGGGCAGTTGAACCATGCTTTCGAAAAGGCGGGACCCTACCTGCTGATAGCCGCCAAGCGCGGTTACATACCCGATTTTCACCATATAAAAATCACGGGGTCGCAACTCAACCTGCGCGCTCCGCATTCCGCGAGAGTCGGGGAACCGGTGACGATGAAGGTAACGGATTCCAGCGGACATGGCGTATACCGCGCCGCGATATTTGCCATACCATTGTTGAATTTAACCGATGCCAGCAACACAGATATAGACCGGTTGCTTAAAGAAGCCGAAGCCTGCGCGCAAATGCTGGAGCAACCGACCGTCGATGGGGATTTGACTACAGATGAAAGGGCTTACGACAGCAATCTGGAAATAAGGCGTTATCTCATAGGATTTACTGACCGCAACGGTGAGTTTACCTATAGATTCCCGCAGGAAGGACCTTACCTGCTGATAGCCGCCAAATGCGGCTACGCGCCGGATTTCCATGTTATTAAAATTACCAGGCTTCAACCGATACCGGACGAACTGTCTCCCATGAAAGTTGAAGAAAAACAACTGGTTATAAAAAAATAAATTCATAAAACCTTCCGGCATTGAAAGAGGGCAGGCTAATACCTGCCCTCTCGCTGTTTTATAACGTACAAACCGGCTTACCTGAGTAAAAGCGTGGCGCACCGCAAATATTACCGTATCGGGTTATCTATTCCTGAAAACGAACTGACTTACCTGCCGTAGTACATTCTGTGATATTTCTGTGACATTAACAGCGACCTGTGTGATACCAATGTGATTTTGATTACTTACAATACCAGCACTTAAAGCAAATAACGCGAATGACGGGATTGATAGAAATATAACGATTAATACCTTTCTCTTGATAAGTAAAATATCACCGGAGGTGAAGAATATATTCTTCAGCAGGAGGGGAGAAGCATGTTAAACATCATCAAGTTCAAGGGCTGCAAACGCTGTGGTGGAGACTTGTTTTTAGAACGTGATTCCGAAGGGCTTTATGTATCGTGCCTGCAATGCGGAGCCATACTGATAAAACACGAAAAGATTGAGGAACAGGTACCCGAACCGAGACGCAGGAAAGTATTGGTCCGCTAAATCTTCAGGACTATTAGCCGAACTATTCTTTTGGTTTATTTTCCTGCTCCCGGAGCCAGCGCTTGATTTCATCCAGAGCGGGCGGAGCCACATAGATTATCTGGATGTCAGTGGGGAACTGGAGTTGGTGGTTTTCCCTCATGATCAGAATGCCCGTCTCATTTTTTTGCAGCGTCTCATTTATCCTAGTGATAATATATTCGTTTCGCTTTTTGGTTGCTTCAAGATAGGACTCATAAACCTGATTGATAACCTTCGGGTTCTGCAGCCCGATCATCAGACACCGACTCCAGTCCATAAATTCGGTCAGGATATCAGTGCCCTCGGCGGCCTCAAGCTGCGCCCCTCTTTCCAGGCATTCCCTAACGATTTTACAGCTTTTATCACATAATTCCTCGATAGCTTTAATGCCGTCATCACCGACGGCAGGGACCAGCTCATGATAAATCCGTTTTACAGCCCCGAGCTTGGCCTCCAGTTCGGCTATCTGCTTCTCGACCTGTTCCCAGTATTTGTTGAATTTGATGATATACTCATCGGGCGAGTCTTCACCGCGATAGATAAGCGGGATAAAATAGAGCTTTCTTCCCTCTTTAAATTCCTCTACGGAAGGCTTTTCTATCTTCCCCAGTTCTTCAGTCATGGCTAACACTCCTGTATAATACCGGCGTAAAGGTCTAGCGCAACTCCTTTTCACACTTTTTACAAACTATCAATACCGGATTAAACCGGGTAACACTCCTCATGTCCTCCAGCGGGTAAAGCGTCTCACAACGCTGGCATCGGAAAGTGATTTCCTGGGTCTTCTTATTTCCCGTTTTTACAGACGAATCTTTTTTCTCGGTCATCTCTACTCCTCTAACCACAGTATATCATCATCTCAGGAATGGATGAATATGGACTTCGTTTTTGATGGAGTAACAGCACAGCCGGCGATATCACCGTCCGGGGCGATGTCCACACCGCTGCTGATAATACACCGACTCAATCTGGCTTTAGAGCCGATTCTCACCTTATCCCAGATCACAGCGTTAGTAACGCTGGCACCTTCCTCAAGGGAGGAATCAGGCCCGATAACGGCCGGTCCGGTGATTACTGCCCCGGAGCCGATACGGCAACCTCTGCCGATAATCGCCGGAGGGATAATTACAGACGAAGGGTCGATATCAACATCATCTGACTCGTAATAAACAGTGGCGGCATCCAGTTTCCCGAGGAGGGGGCTGCCGGTCTTCGATAATAATAAATCGTTATTAAGTGAAAAATAGTACTCGAGGGTACCGGTGTCCATCCAGTAACCCCTGAACTCATACCCGAAAACGCGTTTTCCAGCATCGAGGAGACCGGGGAAAAGACCCCTCTCAAACATGTAGTGAGTATTGGATGGTACCATTTCAAGGACATCAGGTTCGAGGATATAGATGCCAGCATTAATCCAGTTAGTGGTGGCTTCGGAAGCGGGGGGCTTCTCGATGAAACGCCGCACTCTGCCGGTATCATCAGTCTCAACGACGCCGAAAGCACTGGTGTCATCCACCCATTTTAGAGAGATGGTGGCGGCGGCGTTGTTTCTGCGATGAAAAGTAAGCATATCAGCCAGGTCAATATCCGTGAAAACGTCTCCATTGAGAACAACGAAGGTGTTATCGAGGAATTCGCCGGCGTTTTTCACAGCCCCGGCCGTACCCAGCGGTTCTTCCTCGATATAATAGCTCAAGTTT
Source organism: Dehalococcoidia bacterium (assembly GCA_011192005.1). Taxonomy (GTDB): domain Bacteria; phylum Chloroflexota; class Dehalococcoidia; order Dehalococcoidales; family RBG-16-60-22; genus W425. Next base: position 9,812 of record DUFB01000093.1, on the reverse strand, counting down.
ACACCGAACCGGCGGCCATCGCCGAAATGGTCTTTTATAGTGTCGGGCAGGTAATTCAGAGTGAGAGCAATATCCTTGACACCGTAATGCTTGAGATAGGCAAAGGTATGCTCCATGAACGGCCTGTTTAGCACCGGGACGAGAGATTTGGGAATGCTATCCGTAAGCGGCTGGAGCCGGGTGCCGGGACCGCCCACCAGAATAACAGCTTTAGTTTTCGGCAGCTTATTACCGGATATATCGTTCATATTTACACCTGAAGTAGTTCAAAGCCACAGGCATTATAGCACCAGTTTACGCGGCAATAAAACTGAAATAGGCACTGAGAATAAATAATACTATCATGATGACATTCAACCAGCTGAAACGGAACCACCTTGCAGGAGGAAAACGCAGTCCGATGACAAAGAGTGAGGTCATCAATATTACAGCCGCTGCGGTGACCAGATTACCTTCGGATACCGCCGATAGTATGGGATTTTCACTGTAGATAATATCAACGACGGGGAGGATAGCCATGTTAAACAGATTGCTGCCAATCATGTTGGCGACCGCCATATCGGAGGCGCCGATACGCATAGCGGTGAAGGAAACGGTAATCTCTGGGAGAGTGGTGGTGAAAGCGAGGAACAGGGTACCGACGAAGCTCTGCCCCCAGCCGGTGGCCGCAGCAATCTCGTCACCGATAGTGGCGAGCCAGATACCCGCCCCGATAATACAGACCGCGGCGATACCGAAATATACAAAGATACGCCTGAGCGAATGAGGGCTATCGTCCGGAGTCATATCTGGGGGCCCCGGATGAGCTTTCTCATAATAGAATATCTGCCTTACGGCGAGAAGATAAACCAGGATAATCAGGGGAGTGTACCAGCCGACCCAACCGAGTCCAGCCGGTGAAACATGGATACTGATGAGGATACCGGCACCCACGATGACCACCAGAATCACACTGAACAGCCCGGTGAGACGGTGTGCGGCACTGACGGCAACCAGTATCGAGCCATGGCGGTAGAAAATATCCAGTAAAGCCAGGTTGAGCATGTTAAAGGCATTGGCACCGAGAAGGTCGCCGACGGTTAAATCGGGTTCCTTAACAATGGTGACGGCACTGATACCGGTAAAAAGCTCGGGCAACGAGGTGATCACCGCAATAGCGATAACGCCCATCCATACCTGGCCGATACCGGTCCTGCTGGCGATAATGTCTCCGTATTTAGCGACCTTTTGCCCGGAGAAGAAAATGATGAGTATACAAGCAACAAGCTTTAACCAGACCAAGTTATACCTCAGTAATTTTTCGCTGAAATCAGTCGGGTTACCTGCGTTTTAAATAGCTTATCATAAATATATGAACCTCTCAACGGAGCGGAATGGTTCATCGACTAACTAACTATTTTCCCGAGCCAGGAAGTAGCCCCGGGGTAGTTATGGATAAGCTCGGGTGCATTGAGCCATCTCTGGTTATCCTTGAGAGTTTTTAGAAGGCAGGTAGCCAGCCATTCTTTAACCTCGTCCTTTTTACCTAGTGATTCATAGACCCTCCGAGCTATCTGTAATGCGCTTTCGCCGGTAACATATTCTCCGTCCAGAGACCATTTAACACTCTCCAGCGATTCACCACTTAGCCAGGAGTTGACGGTGGTGGCGTAGGTAAGAATATTTTCCTCTACGAAAACCCACTGCTCAAAAAGCTCCCTCTCTTTGCCCACCGGTCTTTCCTCACCACAAACACCGGTGCAGATGAGGGCGGCATTGAGGAGCATGACATGGCAGCACTGGCAATGCGGTATCTCGCAACTCGATTGCTCACATTTGAAGCAGATGTGAGGAAAGGCAATGCCTGCGACTGCTAATTCGCCGTGGGTCCTGATACATTGTTGACGGCAAATATCATTGATGACAACTATGGTAGGTTCATCGGGATTGATGGTAGCAACGAGTTTTTCAACAAAGGATGTATTGTTATTGGCGGGCTGGCCAAGAAAACCAAAGATCATGGAATCTATAGGATTCTCCTGAGGTGATCGGGCTAACCATTTAGAAAGGGCTTGAAGATATTCCCTCAGGGATTCTCTGCGCTGTTTATCGAGGGTCTGGGAATTCCGTTTGCCGAGGGTCTCGAGTAAACCGCGGCCTTCGCAGCCGAACCTTACCGGGCTGGTGAAACGGCCGGTACCCATTTCCTCACAGAGGATATCGATGCTCTGCGGAAAAAAGGGATGAAACCGGCAGAATTCCGCCATATGAGCGCGGATAAGGCGGTGGTCGTCGCTGAGATTGCCCAGCCCGGTCTGCATATTATTGATTGCTTTTACCTCATCGTCCCAGTTCTCCGGGTTGTCAGAGAGAGTGGTATTCCACCAGAGGTTCCAGATACCGCCTTTGGAGGAGGGGGCGATTTCACCCTTAGCACGAGGCCCGGCCTGACTATCGAGGTCTATCACGATTTCAAAACCGGCAGGAACATATTCGTATGGAAATAGCTCGGTACTCATCTCATTTTCGCCCCCCACCTGCCTCAACCTGATTATAGGATTATAACATCATTCATATCTAAACTGAAGCAACATGATTAATAACTTGCGAACAAAGTTGAATTTATAGTATTATTTTCGTATTAGCCCCTGTAGCTCAGGTGGAGAGAGCGCCGGCCTCCGGAGCCGGGTGCGAGCGTTCGAGTCGCTCCGGGGGCGTTTCTGGTTAGTATGGAGCAAAAGATGACAGAAAATAAAAGCCTTATAGAAATCAGGTGGCACGGTCGCGGTGGACAGGGGGCGGTGACCGCTGCCGAGATACTGGCCCAGGCAGCGGTAAGCGAAAACAAGTACGCCCAGGCTTTCCCCAGCTTCGGCCCCGAACGACGCGGCGCTCCGTTGCAGGCTTTCAACAGAATAGACAGCAAAGCACCGGTAAGAATCAGGGCTGATATCACCGAACCCGACGTAGTAGTCGTGCTCGACCCCAGCCTGCTAGATAAAGTCGACGTGACTTCGGGTCTGAAGAAAGGTGGTCCTGTTATTATCAACACCAGAAAGACAGCCAGAGAAATAAAAAAGGAATTTGGAATAAAATCTCCGGTAGCCACGGTAAACGCCACCAAGATAGCACGGGAAGTGCTCGGCGTACCGATCGTCAATACCACCGTGCTGGGAGCGGTAATAAAGCTGACGGGGGTTGTGAAGAAAGAATCAGCCCATGCCCCGCTGGAAAAACGCTTCGGGCGTCTGGGAGAAAGAAATATCAAGGCGATGGAAACAGCCTATAAAGAAGTAGCTGAGGTGCAATAGATGGCTAAATCCGAGAGTGAATTAACCTGGAAGGACCTGGAAATCGGCGCGATAATCGCCGCTCCGGGCAGCGCCCGATCTTACGAGAGCGGGACATGGCGCTCGCAACGGCCAACCTACGATTTCAGCAAGTGCATCAAGTGCGGTACGTGTGCGTTGTTCTGTCCGGAGGGATGCATCGAACAGAATGAAGACGGGTATTTTGAAGCCGACTTGTTTTATTGCAAGGGATGCGGTATCTGCGCCCGCGAGTGCTGGCCCAGGGTAATTAAGATGGTAGAGGAGGTGGAATAATGACGACGAGAGTAGGTATCGAAGTATCGATTGCCATCGCCGATGCCGTTAAGCTCTGTAATCCGGATGTTGTCGCGGCTTACCCGATTACCCCACAGACTCATATCGTAGAGCACCTAGCTGAACTGGTTGCGGACGGGGAACTCGATGCCGAATATATACCGGTAGAATCGGAGCACTCGGCGATGAGTGCCTGCCTGGGCTCGGCGGCCTCGGGCGCCCGTACTTTCACCGCAACCGCCAGCCAGGGACTGGCCCTTATGAACGAGGTGGTATACGTGGCCGCACCCATGCGACTCCCCATCGTCATGGCAGTAGCCAATCGCGCTCTGTCGGCACCGCTGAGTATCTGGTGCGACCATTCCGATATGATGTCCGTCAGGGATACCGGATGGATACAGATAATCGGCGAAAACGGGCAGCAACTGGTAGACAATATCATCTGCGCCTTTCGCATCGCCGAGGACAAGAGGGTATTACTGCCGGTAATGGTCCATCTGGACGGATTTAACCTGACGCATGTAATTGAGCCGATTGCTTTTCCCGAGCAGGAAGAAGTGGATAAATTCCTGAAACGCACCCCATATCCCCTTCCGTTAAATCCCGACAAACCGGTCGCCATGGGGGAATTCGCCCCGCCATTTATCTTTACCGAGTCAAAATGGGCACACGAAATGGCGATAGTTAATTCCAAAAAGGTGATAAAAGAGGTCTGGAACGAATATAATAAAAAGTTCGGGCGGCAGTACACGCCGGTTGAAAAACATCACAGCGACGGCGCCAAAGTGGTGCTGATGACGATGGGTGCAGTCGGCGAGACGGCCTCTGTAGCTGTTGACGAGATGGTCGCCGAGGGACAAAGTGTCGGGCAGATAAGACTGCGGTTATGGCGTCCCTTCCCCTTCGAGGAACTGAGAGAGTCGGTCAAGGACACCGATATACTGATCGTGTTGGACAGGGCTATCTCCTACGGGGGGCCGGGCGGACCGGTGGCTTCTGAGGTCAAGTCAGCTTTCTACGACCAGGAAAAGAGACCGAAGATTGTCAGTATCGTCGGGGGACTCGGCGGACGGGATATCACCGTGGCAGGATTCAAAGACCTCATCAATAAAGGTATCAAGATAGCCCGCACGGGAAGCAAAAACGAATACGAGATTTACGGGGTAAGGGAATAATGGAAAAATACGCAGTTTACGTACCTCGACTTGTCAAGAAGAGAGAGAATTTCGCGCCGGGGCACCGCGCCTGCATCGGATGCGGGGAAGCCCTGGCTGTAAGGCTAGCCTTCAAAGCCCTGGACAATAATGTAATCGTCGCCAACGCTACCGGCTGCATGGAAATCGTGGCGTCACAGATACCCAACTCGAGCTGGCACCTACCCTGGATACATACGCTCTTCGAAAATGCCGCTGCGGTAGCCTCGGGCATCGAAGCGGCTTACAAGGCAATGCGCCGCAAGGGCATGGATGTGCCGAATAACGTAAAGGTGGTCGCCATCGGGGGCGACGGCGCTACCAGCGATATCGGACTGCAGGCGATATCCGGCGCACTCGAGAGGGGACATGATTTTACCTATATCTGCTTCGACAACGAAGCCTACATGAACACCGGCATCCAGAGGTCTTCAGCCACTCCATTCGGGGCAGTGACCACCACCTCTCCAGCAGGTAAGAAAAGCTTCGGGCAATTCACCTGGAAGAAAAATATGCCGGAGATAGCAGCTGCCCATAATATCCCCTACGTCGCTACCGCCTGCCACAGCTATCCCTTTGATTTGATGGAGAAGGTCAAGAAAGCGGTGAATACACCAGGACCAGCCTACGTCCATGTTTTATCCGTATGCCCGACGGGCTGGCGAAGTGCTACCGATACGGTTATCAGGCTGGGACGGCTCGCGGTGGAAACGGGGATATTCCCGCTTTACGAAGTCGAGAACGGCCAATACAAGATGAGCATTGATCTGCCGAAACTAAAACCGATACAAAGCTATTTGAAAGGCCAGGGCAGGTTCCGGCATCTCAGTGACGACCTTATCGCACAGATACAGGAAAGAGTCAAATTGGAATACGAAAAGCTACTGGGAAAGGCGAAAAATGGCAATAAAAGGACTAAGAGAAACCGTTAAAAAGGCACTGGATAAGCACAATAACGACAAGTCTCTGCTCGTGGATATCCTGCAGGACGTTCAGGCAACAATAGGATATCTGCCCAAAGCCGCCCTGGTAGAGACCGGGAAACAGTTGGGCGTGCCGATAAGCAGGGTTTACAGCGTGGCCACCTTTTTCAAAGCCTTCAGCCTGACCAAGCGGGGACGCCACCTGATAAACGTCTGCATGGGGACGGCCTGCCATGTAAGAGGAGCGGTGAAAGTGCTGGAGCAGATAGAGCAGGAACTGAAGATAAAGCGGGGCGGGACGACCCGGGACCTGAAGTTCACCCTGGAAACGGTGAACTGCGTAGGAGCCTGCGCGCTGGGTCCGATGGTAATCATCGGGGAAGACTATCACGGAGAGATGACACCCGAAGGCATCATTTCTGTATTAAAACAATACAACTAATGAGTGGAGGACGTCACCAGTGGCAAAACTAAAATCACCGACCGAACTGGAGGCTTTAAGACAAACAATAATCAGCCAGCGAGACCCTAGGAAAATAGTGGTCACCATCTGCAATGGCACGGGATGCCATGCCCACGGTTGCGTAGCCGTGACCGATGCCTTCCGCAGGGAGGTGAAAAAACAGAAACTCACCGATAAGGTGGATATCAGGGCCACCGGCTGTCACGGGTTCTGCGAGAGAGGCCCGCTGGTGGTAATCAAGCCCGAAGATATCCTGTACCAGAGGGTGAGAGTCAAAGACGTACCGGAGATTCTTACCGAGACAATTGGCAAGGGCAGCACCATCGAGAGGTTGCTGTATACCGACCGGGAGTCCGGCTCCAAGCTGGCCCACGAAAACGACGTGCCTTTCTACAAGCTGCAGAAACGACTCGTTTTCGGCAATAACGGCGCCATCGACCCGACATCAATCGAAGACTACCTGGCAGTAGGCGGTTACGCCGCACTAGTCAAAGCATTGAAGATGAAGCCCGAGGTAATCATCGACGAGGTAAAGAAATCGGGACTGCGGGGACGCGGCGGTGGCGGATTTCCTACCGGCAATAAGTGGGAGAGCACCCGCAACGCCAGAGGTGACACCAGATACATAATCTGCAATGCCGACGAGGGTGACCCGGGCGCCTACATGGACCGGAGTCTGGTCGAGGGGAACCCGCACAGCGTCCTGGAGGGCATGATAATCGGCGCTTACGCCATCGGCAGCAGCGAGGGGTACATTTATATCCGCAACGAGTACCCGCTGGCCGTACAGCATGTCAGGAAAGCAATCGAGCAGGCGAAAGCCTACGGCCTGCTGGGTAAGAATATCCTCGGCTCCGGCTATGATTTCGATATCCACATCAACCGGGGAGGCGGGGCCTTTATCTGCGGCGAGTCGACGGCTCTGATGGCATCGCTGGAAGGACGGGTAGGCGAACCGCGAGCCAAATACATCCACACCTCAGAACAGGGCCTGTGGGGCAAGCCGACCAACCTCAACAACGCCGAGACATGGGCTAACGTACCGATTATTATCAACAACGGCGCCGACTGGTACGGCAAGATAGGCACGAAAAACAGCAAGGGCACCAAGATATTCTCGCTGGTGGGGAATATCGTCAATACCGGACTAGTGGAAGTCCCGATGGGGATAACGCTGCGGAAGATAGTCTTCGACCTTGGCGGTGGCATTCCCAAGAACAGAAAATTCAAAGCCGTCCAGACCGGCGGACCCTCCGGCGGTGTTATCCCGGAGAGCCTGCTGGACCTGCCGGTGGACTTCGACGAGCTTACCAAAGCAGGTTCGATGATGGGCTCGGGCGGCATGATTGTCATGGACGACAAAACGTGCATGGTCGAGATAGCCAGATATTTCGTTTCGTTCCTGGAAGGCGAGTCCTGCGGGAAGTGTCTGCCATGTCGGGAGGGCTTGCAGCAGATGCGAGATATTCTGACGCGTATCACCGAAGGCAAGGGGAAAATGAGTGATGTCGACTTACTGGAAGAACTGTCGGCCGTGCTGCAGGACGCCGCTTTATGCGCCCTAGGTCAGCAAGCACCGAACCCGGTCATGAGCACGCTCAAGCATTTCCGCGACGAATACGTAGCCCACATCAAAGAGAAGAAGTGCCCCGCCGGCGTCTGTAAAATCGGGGACAGCAAAGAAAAATAAGGATATATGAAGATGGTAAAACTGACGATAAACGGAAGAAAGATACAGGCAGAAGAGGGTACCACGATATTATATGCCGCCCGGGACAATAATATCTTTATTCCAACGCTGTGCGAAAACGAAGCCGTATCGCCTTACGGCGCCTGCCGTCTCTGCCTGGTGCAGATAAAGACCGCCAGGGGAAGGGAAAGGCTGGTTACCTCCTGCATTTACCTGGTAGAAGAGGGGCTTACCGTCGAGACAAATACGGAAAGAATACGGAAGATACGCGGTGTGCTGCTGGAATTACTCCTGGCGCGATGCCCCGACTCCGAGGTTATCCAGGAAATGGCCGCCAAAGAAGGCATTACCATCACGCGGTTTTACAAACGCAAAGGCAACAACAAGTGCATCCTCTGCGCCAACTGCGCCCGTACCTGCGAGGAAGTGGTCGGCGTATCCGCCATAAGCCTGGCTAACCGGGGGGTGGACCGGGAACTGACGACTCCCTTCGGGGACGATTTCTCCGAGGCATGCATCGGCTGCGGTTCCTGCGCCTACAGCTGTCCCACCGGGGCGATAACCCTGATAGACAGGGGAAGTAAAAGGACAATAAAGTGGCCGCATAACCGGATGGAATTCAAACTGCAGAAGTGCTCGGTCTGCGGTAACTACTGGGCACCGGAGAAGCAGATAGCGTACATCGCCAAAACATCAGGTACAAAGCTCAGCGAGTATGTTGCCTGTCCCGACTGCCGTGATTAATTAACTAAACAAATTTTATCTTTAACTGGAGGGGCGAAAGCCCCTCTTTTTATGCTTGCGTCGTATAGATCGCTGGGCTATACTGTATCTGTCGGGGTGTGGCGCAGTCTGGTTTAGCGCGCAGCGTTTGGGACGCTGAGGCCGGTGGTTCAAATCCACTCACCCCGACCATTGGGGCAGGGGATAGATTTACATAATACTAAGAGGCACTTTTTCTTTTATCGATAGCTTCCTGAAGGATCTTTTCAAATTCGTCGGTAATCTTTTCCCAGGTATTGCCAGCGACGAACTCCCTGGCTTTCAGTCCCAGCTTTCCTAGATTACCGCTGCCAGCCATTTCTCGAGCTTTATTAATAACATCTTCAGGGCGGTCTACGTAGACGACGCCGTTGTCCTCGCCGAACTCTTTCATAATACCAGGGAGTCGGGTAGAGATGACCAGCTTCTGCATCGCCATGTATTCGTAGAGCTTGATGGGTACGATATCCTGCATTATTTTTTCATCAGGATAGGCCGGCAGGATGCAGATATCAGCAATGGAGATAAGAGCGGGAATATCTTTATAGGGCTTTTTACCGATAAGAATCAGCCTGTCGTGCAGATTGTATTCCGCCTGTATCCTTTGAAGCTCATCGTAAATATCACCCTCACCGACGATGACCAGTTTGATGTTACTACCGGTTCTGGCTAGTTCCTGGGCCACTTCTTTAAGGCCTGAGAATTTATAGAGCCAGCCCATAAAGAAGAGGACGGTATCGGTTTCTTTCAGTCCCAGTTGCATCCTGAGAGTGTTATCGGCATTAACCGGAGTGAACCGACCGGCATCGATGCCGGTCCGGAGAATGCGCGTTCTATCAGGTGGAGCCCCGAGGCCGCTAACTACTTCTTTGAGACCTTCATTGATAACCAGAATCATGTCCGAACGTTTTAAAGCCATCTTCTCGAATATGACACCGAAAGGCTGAAAAACTCTGGTGGGGATGAGACGATGAAGAACGTCCACCCAGTAATAAATGAACGGAATTTTATGATTCGCCACGGCTTTCACCGCCAGATAGCTGTTGAGGATGCCGAAGCCAACGATGACATCCGGCTGGAATTCTTCAATCTGGCGCCTGATTTCTCTCTTATGTGAGAATAATAAAGATATATTATCGATATAGGGTATTCTCCAAATTCCTGGACGAAGAATAGTAACCTTAGCATCTCTATATA
>DUFB01000092.1 GCA_011192005.1 Dehalococcoidia bacterium | reverse complement strand
GCGCTATCTCCGGACACGCTCTTAATAAAACATCTGGAATACCTGCCCGTGGACTTCCGTACCGTGGATGTCGCCGAGGCTGACACTATCGTCTCGGCGGGCATGGGCGCGGCTACCGATGATTTGTTCCCGCTAGTCGAAGAGCTGGCTAATCTAATCCACGGAACGGTGGGTACCACCCGGCCTGTTATCGACGAGGGCAAAATCCCCCGCGAGAAGATGATCGGTCAGACGGGCAAGGTGGTCAGCCCGGATTTATACCTGGCGCTGGGCATTTCCGGGGCGACCCACCACACCGGGGGGATTCAGGACTCGGGGAAAATCGTTGCCGTTAACCGCGACCCGCAGGCGGCTATCTTTCGCAGTTCCGATGTGGGTATCGCCGCTGACCTGCGCGAGGTGCTGCCCGCCCTGATAGATAAGATTAAGAAGGCGAGGGAAGATGGTGCAATACTTTGATGTTATCGTTGTCGGCGCCGGACCGGCCGGCTCGGTGGCGGCTCTGAAGCTGGCTCGCCGGGGACTGAATGTCTGTCTGCTGGAGCGCGGCGGCCGTCCCGGTGCCAAGAACATGTTCGGCGGCTTGCTGCACAACACCCCCGCCCTTAACGACTTGGTTCCGTCCTTCTGGGAGAAAGCTCCCTTGGAACGCCATGTCTATAAGAAAGTGCTGGCTTTCATGACGCCCGAATCGGCGGTATCGCTGACCTTTGAAAACGAGAAATTCGACCAGCCTCCGTACAACGGTTATACCGTCCTCCGCCCTGTTTTCGATAGCTGGCTGGCCGACGAGGCGGTGAAGGCGGGTGCCACGCTCCTCTGCGACTGCACCGCTGACGATTTGGTCGCTGAAGATGGAAAGATTGCCGGTGTTACGGTCAAAGGTCGTGACGGCGAGCTGAGGGCTAATATCGTTATCGTCGCCGACGGCGTACTGTCTCTCCTGGCGAAGCAGGCCGGACTGAGAGCCGATTTTCTCCCGTCTAACATGGGAGTCGGCGTAAAACTCCTGCTTGGACTTCCCGAAGCCACGATTAACGAGCGATTTCACCTCGTGCGCGACCAGGCCGCCGATATCGCCTTCCTGGGTATTCCCGGGGGCATCCGCGGCGGCAGCTTCCTCTATACCAACCGCGAGAGTATTTCGGTAGGGATGGTCATGCACCTCGATTCCTTAAAGGAGTCCGGTAAAGCCCCTTACGATATTTTGGAGGACTTGTTGCAGCACCCGCAGGTGCGCCGGTTAATTAAGGGCGCTGAGTCCCTCGAGTATTCCGCCCACCTCGTCCCCGAGGGCGGCATCCGGGCTGTGCCGAAGGTTTATACCGATGGCATGATGGTGGTCGGTGATGCCGCCGGGCTCTGCTATACCAACGGTATCAACCTGGAGGGAATCAACCTGGCGATGACTTCCGGGGCGCTGGCCGCCGAGACCGCTATCGCCGCTGTCGAGTCCCGTGACTATTCCGACTCGATGCTCTCGCTCTATAAGCGGAAACTTGATGAAAGTTTTGTAATGAAAGACATGAAAAAGTTTAAAAGTGCCGTAGGAATGATGCACATCGACCGCCTTTATGATACGTATCCGCGGATTTTATCTAATATCATGAAGAAAGTTTATAAAGTCGATGGCACCCCGAGGAAGAAACTCCTGGGCCTGGCGCGCCGCGAGGCGCTCAAAGAAATCGGACTGAAGGATTTTGTCGCCGACGGTATAAAAATAGGCAGGGCTTTGCTATGAATATCGAGAACATCCAGCAGCTGACGCAGTTCATCATCGATGAAAAGCCCCATATCGTCATCGACAGGGAAATTTGCCGCTCCTGCGACCACCGTGCCTGCGTGCAGACCTGCCCGGCTAACTGCTACACCTGGAACGAAGAGACGAAACTGATGAGCGTTGTTTACGAAACCTGCCTGGAATGCGGCACCTGCTATGTCGTTTGCGATAAAGGTGCCCTCGACTGGTCCTATCCGCGGGGGGGTTACGGCGTTAATTACCGCCTGACCTGAAGGAACACTTATGAAAATAGTCGTCTGCTTGAAAGAAGTGGTTGATACCGCTCTTAGCCTGGGTACCGGACTGAGACACCGGATTGTCTTCGAGGAAGGACTCCCCCGGCGACTCAATTCCGACGATGCTGCCGCTCTCGGCATCGCCCTCGGACTGAAGTCGCAGGCTCCCGCTGAAAGTGTCGAAATTACCGCTGTTTCCATCGGCCCTGAACGAAGTGAAAAATATCTACGTGAGGCGCTGGCGATGGGAGTGGACAGAGTCGTGCGTATCTGGGAAGACGATTTCCGGGGACTCTCACCCTGGCGCAAGTCGAAGCTGCTCTCCGCTTTCATATCGCTGTCGGGGGCTGCCCTTGTCCTCACCGGAACCCGGAGCCTGGATACCGCCGATGCCCAGGTTGGCTCTCTTCTCGCCGCCCGACTCTCCCTGCCCTGTATTGCCAGTGTCACCGAGGTTGATATTAATACTGAATCAGGCGTGCCGAACTTTACCCGGGACCTGGGTAGGGGGAAAAGGGAGGTAGTCTTTTGTCCGCTACCCGCCGTCGTTTCCGTCAAAGGAGAAGGCGCCGTTTTGCCCTATCCTTCCCTGGACAAGCTTATAGAGAGCCACCAGGGTGCCATCGAGAAGGTTTCGCTCAGTGACCTGAACCTGAATCCTGCCGAATTTAAACGTGAGCCCACCCGGATGACCGCTCTTCTGGCTCCCCGCCCCCGCCCCCGCAGGGTAATCACGCCCGATAGCTCACTGCCGGCGTTTTATCGTGTCCTCAAGCTGCTCGAAGGTGGCATCTCGAAGCGCCAGGGGAAGATGCTCGATGGCAGTACCGAGGAGCTGGCCGACCAGCTATTCGAGCTTCTCATCGACGAGGGAGTAATCAGGCGGACTGCGGATGTATGAACAGCTTTGGCTTCTCGTTGGCGGAGAATATATACATGAGGGAAGAGTTGGGTAATTACAGCCTTTATTCCCGCTTCCCCCTTCGAATATTGCGTCTGAACCAGACGTTATATACTCTTATAAAATTTACGCAGCGGGGCGGCAGTCTGGCCGAATTCGTTACGCAGAATCCCGGACTCAATCCCGGGAATCTCCTCAGGATACTGCTGTCGTTGACGTCGCGCGGCTACCTCAAGCTGGATACCATCCCTCCCCTCGAAGAATACCCCGATGTTTCCGTTGTCATTCCGGTCAAGGACCAATTCGAGGATGTCGTTGCCTGCCTGGAGGCGCTTGAGGAACTCGATTACCCTCAGGAGAAGCTGGAGATTGTCGTCGTCGACGACCACTCGAAAATGGAGATTTCGCGGCTTGAGACCTCTTTTAACGCCCGGGTTATCCGCCAGGAAATCACCCGCGGCCCCGCTTTCTCGCGGAATTTCGGTGCCAGCGCCACCCGCGCCGGTATACTGGCTTTCCTCGATGCCGACTGCGTTCCCGATGAGGACTGGTTAAGTGAGCTGCTTCCCTTTTTCCAGGCAACCTCGGTCGGCGCTATTGGGGGTTATATCGAGGGGTATTACCAGGAGACCCTGCTCGACAGGTATGAGGGGGTTGCCTCCTCGCTCAACATGGGCAACCGGCTCATCCTCGAGGGAAAATCGGATAACAGCTTCTACGTACCCACCGCCAACCTGCTGGTCACCCGCGAGGCTTTCCATAAGTGCGGCGGGCTCGAGGAGGATATGCGCATCGGTGAAGATGTCGATTTTTGCTGGCGACTTAGAGATAGCGGCTACTCCCTGCTCTACGTGCCCCGCGGCACCGTTGCCCACAAACACCGCGGCGAGCTGGACAGGATGCTGAAGAGGCGCGGTGAGTACGGTACGTCTGAGGCCGTGCTTTACCGTAATCACCGCGATAAGAAGAAGATATTCAACGTTTCCGTGTATCCTTTACTCGTCTTTCTGGCCCTGGCCGTGGTTCTGGTGATGCTTAATCCCTATCCCCTGTGTGCCGTCCCGCCGGTATTCCTCTTCGAGCTCTGGCGGAAATCGGTCACACTGAAAAAGCACAGGATGCCCCTGCCGGCGGGAAAGATAACCTATTCCATCCTGCGCACCTATCTCTCTTTCTTCTACTTCGCCTCTTTCCACCTGATACGCTATTACCTGATCCTGCTACTTATCCCCGGGTTCTTCCTGCATTCCTTCTGGCTTTTCGACGCCTGGATATTGCTCCTCGCCTCGCTGGTGGACTATTTTACCAAGAAGCCCGACCTGCTATATCCCGTATTCCTATTTTTCTACCTGGCGGAGCATCTTGCCTACCAGGTGGGCGTGTTCTGGGGGTGCTGGAAGCAGAAATACTTCGGTTCGTACCTGGTCTCGTTCCGGCGTGCCTAGCTTACTGGCCCCATCTCTGTTATATTGAAGACGGATGAAAAAAGACAAAAAAGATATCTTTACCCGCACCGTCGTACGGCTGCTGACTGGTGCTATCAGGTTCCGCCGTGCCCGCCTTAACGCCAAGCCCCTCCGGCCCGAGGTTGTCAGCCTGGCCCTCACCATCCGCTGCAATTCCCATTGCATCATGTGCAATATGTGGCGCCAGGCTTCAAAGGTACCGGATATCGACCGCCTGGAACTCACCAGAGATGAAATCATCTCATTGTTGTCGAAGCCGCTGTTCTCCGGTCTCGTCGAACTCGACCTTACCGGCGGCGAACCTCACCTCCGGGATGACCTTGTTGATATCGTCCTGAATATCGCCTCCTTAAAAAAGGATAACTTTCCGCGCCTGAGAAGCATTGTCATCACCTCCAACGGGCTGCTGCCGGAGCGGATTGTCAGCAACTACCGTGCGATACTCGAAGGTCTAAAGGACACCGGCATCGACCTTGTCAGCGTTGCCTCCCTCGACGGCATCGGGGAGGTTCACGACAGGATACGGGGCACGAAGGGCGCTTACGAGCTGGCGATGCAGACGCTGGAAGGATTGTCGGAACTTAAGAAAGAGTATCGGGATTACTATGTCGGCGTGAAGACCACCGTCTTGCCCCGGAATATCGATAGCCTCGATGCCATTCTGGAATACGCCGAGAGTAAAGACTTCTTCCACATAATTTCCCCCGTCTTTTTCACCGAGGCCAGGTTTCGCAATAGCGATAAGCGTGAGTCGCTGAAATTGTCACCCGCCGACCGCGATAAGCTCCTGCAGTTTTACCGCAATGATGCACTCGATACCAGCTACTTCTACTCCAGGATACGGGATTACCTTGCCACGGGTGAAAAAAGCTGGTCTTGCACCGCCGCCTACAACTACCTGTTTATCGACTACGACGGCTCGGTCTACCCCTGCGAACTGCTCTCGGAGTCCATCGGCAACGTTCGTGAGAAGGCTATCGAGGATATCTGGAAAAGTAAAGCGGCGAAGGAATGGCGGGATAAAATCGACCGCATAGACATGTGCCGTGCCTGTATCGAGCCCGGAGCGGTGCGGTACAGCGCCTGCGCCGAAGGCTTGAGCTACCTGGGCTTCCTCCGTGACCTCGGCAGGAAACGCTATCTGGACTCCCTCTCCGGCGAGGGTTTTATTAAGTACATGCAGGAATAAGGGATAAGGTTTTCCGTAGAGCTTGAGCCTGTCCAAGGGTAAATACACGCCCTCCCAATAAGGGAAAGATGGGCGAAGCCCCCCTTAGGTACTTAGATATATATAGGGATATGTTTCCTGCGGTACGTAGGAATGTTGACCTTTTCATTATTTCTTCCTCATAATGAAATGCTCATACCAGTTTCCGATCCCCTCTTCCTCGATAACCAGTCCCTCCTGACTAATCCAGGTCCGCACCTGCTCCAGCGATGGATGATAATGATACACCGCCACGTCCTCCGCTTCAGCCTTCTCTCCTGATGTTACTGCCCGCTCGTAGGCTTCCTCCACCTCGTCCACCACTTCACCGAATACTACCGGCAACCCCATCGCCTTCGCCCGCTCATAGGCCTCCTCTAAATGATCGCCTCCCAGATCCACCGTAAAATATAACACCCCGTCTGGATTCAATGCCTCCCGGAATCCATGTGCAATCCCCGGCCACTCCTCCGGGAAAACATGCTCTAGGGCGTCTATGCAGGTCACCCCATCAAATTCATTCTGGAAGTCCATCTCTTGCAGGCCTATCTTCTCATATCTCACTTCTGGGAAATGCTCCCTTGCCTGTGCCAGCATTCCTGCAGATTGATCGATGCCCACAACACTGTGACCCGCCTCCAGCAATATCCCATCATACCTTCCTGCCCCACACCCCGCGGACAGCACCGTGCTACGTGGAGGAATCCGATCCAGAAACTTCTGGAGGTACTCCAGGTGCGTTTCGTTCGGATACAGCCCGAACTCGCTCCAATACCGCGGAGAATAGATATCATACAGCTTCTCTGCCTTGTCTCGCATATCCTTTAGCCACTCGGCTCGTTCCATAGCACTCACTCGCCGTTTAATCGTACTTAATCACCCACCGTCCTATCACTTTCCTGGCGAGTATCGCCTCCCGCACCTCATCGAGGTCGTCCAGCGTAATAAGCCTGGTCACCAGCTTGTCCGTCTTCAGTGCGCCCGTGTTCATTACCTCCATCAGGCTGGGGAGGTCTTCGGTGGGGTGGGTCTCGCCATAGAGCGTGCCCCTTATCGTTTTGGCGTGCAGCGGCGCGTAAAACATCGGTATGTCGGTGGTGGAGTCTATTGAAGGAATGCCGATGGCAATCACCGTTCCTCCGGCCCGCAGGGAATACCACGCCTGTACCTGGGCGCCCGGGTCTCCGCTGGCTTCGATTGCGTAGTCCAGTCCCGCCCCGCCCGTGAGTTCCTTGATTCTGGGTACGGGGTCTTCTTTACTGGAATTAATGAAGTGTGTGGCACCAAAATCTAAAGCAATTTGCTTCTTCGATTCCTCCAGGTCGACGGCTATAATCGGATTACAGTTGCGTAGCGCCGCAAAGCGTATCGCGTTCAGCCCGATTCCCCCGCAGCCGAAAACCGCCACCGAGTCGCCTTCCCGCGCCTTCGCTACGTTCACCACCGCTCCCCACCCCGTCGCCACTGAGCATCCCAGCTGGCAGAGCTGTTCGGGAGGCAGCTTGATGTGGTCGGGCACCTTGATGGCGCCGACTTCCGGCATGACGCTGTGGGTGGCGAACCCGGTGATGAAGCTGCCCATTCCCACCCTTTTTCCATTTTTATCCGTTAACCGTGATGTCCCGTCGAGTAAATTTCCCTCCTGGAAGTGCTTCATGCTGATCTCGCACAGGTTCGGCCGGCCCCTCCGGCACTGGAAGCAGTATCCGCAGGGCACCATCCAGCACCCGATGACCCTGTCGCCCGGCTTAAGTTTGGTCACGCCCGGTCCTACCTTCTCCACGATGGCACAGGCTTCGTGCCCCGGCACCATCGGTACGTCCTGCGGAATGTAGCCCAGCCAGACCGATGCGTCGGAATGGCAGAATCCGCAAGCGAGCATTTTCACCTGCACTTCCTTCTCGCGCGGTTCCGCCAGCTCGAGTTCCTCTATCTCCATCGGCACGTTGTATTCGCGTAATACAGCAGCTCTTATCTTCATCGTGTTCCTCCTGCGGTTTTGTTATTGACAGTACTGGATATCGGCATTGGGGTAGACGGCAACCCTGGCGTTGGTTCCATAGCTTTCCCGCAGCGTCGCGACGACCTTGTTCATGTCGTTCATCATCGCCAGTTTACCGGTACTTTGAAGATAGTTCTTGCCTGACAGTTCGGGGTATTCGCTGTAGATGATGAGGCGGTTGATATTCTGCGGCGGTGCCATCTGCAGTCTTAGCTTCCCCCCGATTTCATTCCCGAACGGTCCCATGAGGTAATGCGTTATCTGCCCCTCGGGAGCGTTGGCGACGAGTACAACGTCACCCCCCTGCGGTTTTACCGAGGGGAAAGCCACCATCAGCCCCGATATTGCTTCGTTGACCTTGGCGTATGAGTTAGCGAAAACGATGTCTTTATCCTTCGCCGATGGCGTTAGATAATGGACTTTAGCGTCCTCCAGGGCGGCAGTAAAGGCTGGCATCGGAGCTCCGGCATATATCGCCACCGTCTCTCCCCACGTATTCACGATGGCGTCTATTTTCATGTCGAGCCCTGCGATTGCCACGGCTTCGTTAATATCGCGACGCCGCGGGTTGTCCGCGACGATACCCATGCCCGTGACCGTATCCCTGAATCCCGTCTTCTCCGAGGATATCTGCGGCGAATGAAGTCCCAGTATCGTTTCGTACGATGCCACCCCCGGCAGCATTATCTTGCCCCCGCCACCGAATCCCGCCATGATATGCGGCACTACCGAGCCGATGCCAATTTTGAGGTCGCACTTCATCACCTCGGCGTTGAAGCTCAGCTTCGTGCCGCGTGTCGTTGTGCCGGCGTACGTACAGTTCTCCCAGGGCGAATGGTTGTAGACCGGAAACCTTTTTAAAGTATCTTCGCCCAGCTTCTTGGCGAAGTCGTTGCGGTTCATTGCCCCGTGGCAGCCGCAGGCGGCGATGAAGCGAATTTTCCCGTCCTCGATGCCCGCCGCGGTCAGTTCTTCCAGCACGTGAGGCACGATTTCCGCCACCCTGGTTACCCGCGACATGTCGTCGAAGATGATGACCACATCTTTTTTCCCGTGGGCGTATTCCCGGAGTGGTGCCATGCCTATTGGACTGGCAATCGACGCTTTGATTTCATCCGGGTTCAGGTGCGGGCGGTCGTAACCCGCCATGTTGCATACCTCCACGTCCCAGCTTTCCGGCAGCGTTAGCTTCAGCTCTTTAGCGCCGAACCAAGCGAGTTGCGGTAAGATAATCGTGTTGTTCACTTCCTTCCTCCGGGGTTATTCAATTTCAAAGTCTATATTGCTCAGGCCGTGGTAGTAGTTCCCCCGTTCCGCCGTGAAACCCAGCACCGTGTAGTCGGGGTCTGTCACGCCCTTCGGGTAATACCTTTCAGCACCGCCGAACCAGAGCATTTTCCTCGACTCCATATCCTGTAGTATCTGTATCGTTCCCACCAGCATCAGCCCCTGGAAATTCTGTTCATCGACGTAATATACGCAGGCGCGGTTGTCTTTTTTCAGCTGTTGTACCCTTTTTGACGAGGTATTGGTGCTGAACCAGACTTTCTTCAGCCCTTCGTGTTTCATGTTCATCATCGCCTTGATGTTCGGGTAGCCGTCCCCACCGTTCGTCCCGAGCATGCAGATTTTCGCCCTGTCCACCAGGGCCAGCCCCTCTTTCATTGCTTCTCGCTCGTCCATTGTAGTGTTCCTTCTCGCTATATCAGCTTCTGCCGCGTCAGCATCTCCCGCAGCAGCGGCGTTAAGTCTAGTTCGGCGATTTCCCCGGGGGTTACCCACCGGCATTCCTCGGCGTCCGACTGCGCCCTGAGTTCGCCGCTGACGTACCTCGCCAGCAGGTCGATGATGACGAAGTGATACTTGATGCGCCCTTCTTCGTCCCTGATGATGTTACTGGCCGCGTCAAGCACGCGCTCGATTTGTACATCTATCGAGCACTCTTCCTTCACTTCCCTTCGTCCGGCTTCCTGGGCAGTCTCGCCCAGCTCGATTCTGCCTCCCGGAATGCTCCATTTACCTTTACTGGGCTCCTGGCCGCGCTTGATTGTCAGTATTTTACCGTCCTTGAATACCACCACGCCCACGCCAGCTATCGGGGCCCGGGGATACCAGCGTTCGTTGTCTTGCTCTGAATCGTTCATACAACCGGATAATCAGGAGAATTTAGATGGATAGTCTATTATGGTATGGGAGGGCGGCTTTGTCAAAATTCGGTATTACTTTTAGGTAGGATCATAGTAGCGGGCGTTGTAGTAGTACAACTCAGGTGGAGTCAAGTATATGGCTGTTGAATGGTCAAATAGGAATACTAGTCTTGACTAAGAAATCTAAAGGTTTCTATTATATAATCAATTACTTGATTTGTGCTTTCGCATTCTTCAAGGTCCATTGAAGATTGTATTGTATAAGTACGTCCTTGATAGTCTGCAACAATTATTCTTTCGAAAAGAGGTTTGTCAACATAATACACCATTTCATGGCTATCGAAAATTAACCGATATGATATATATAAATCCTGAGCTTCCTGATTCCCCAGATTAATAATATCCTGGTGGATAATCCTACCCTCGGGTTCCATCTTTGCTCTATCAACATATTTTTGGATTACCGCAGCGGCATTAACGCTTTCATCGTTACTTATCTCAGAGGAGATAATAACATAATAATCCTGATAACTTATTTCTATATATGTTTTATTGGAATAGGATGAAACCATAGACCTTTGCCATGAATCTGGATAGGAAAAACTTATTGCGAATGATTCTTGATTTCCAGTGAAAGTACGGTAACCTGGAACGCCAGAACAGGAAGAACCAACAATAATGGAACATGTAATAATGCACAATATTAGGGATAACTTTATATTTTTCTTTAGTATCAAAAGAATATTACCCCATTATCGGTTTGTAGTAATGTGCATTGTAGTAGTACCGCCCGGTGGAGTCAAGAGGGTGTTAAGTTCTGTCTACACGCTCAGACCCAGCGAGTGTATCGCGAACTCGTGGTGCCCCAGCATCTCGGCGCGGGTCGCTTTCCCGGATGCCACCTCCACTATCTCCTGGAATATCCTCTCCCCGATGCTCTCAATCGTCTCCGTGCCTTCCAGGATGTTTCCTGCGTTGATATCCATGTTGTCCCTCATGTGCTGGTAGATGCGACTGTTCGTGGCTACCTTGATTACCGGGGCTATCGGCGCGCCCATCGGCGTACCCCGACCCGTCGTAAAAACGATTACCTGGGCTCCGCCGGCAATCATG
Source organism: Dehalococcoidia bacterium (assembly GCA_011192005.1). Classification (GTDB taxonomy): domain Bacteria; phylum Chloroflexota; class Dehalococcoidia; order Dehalococcoidales; family RBG-16-60-22; genus W425. The sequence goes on along the minus strand of DUFB01000092.1, from coordinate 12,901 downwards.
CCCGTGTTACAGACCGCATCGTGAGCGGGCCCGTCCATGATAACCAGTCCCTTCTCCGCAGGCTTAACGGCGAAGTCTACCACTTCCTTGATTGTCGTCGTACCACCCTTCAGCACGGCGCCCAGCGACTTCTCCTCGAGGGTGGTCAGTCCGCCTTCGATATTCCCCGGTGAAGGCTCGGAGCCGCGTATATCCACCCCGGCTTTAAACGCCATGGCTTCCGTAGCCGAGGTTATCTCGTAGATACGCTTTTTCACCGATTCGCTGGCGGCCCGTCCGGCGAGGACCTGTTCGGCGCCAATCATCTCCGGTGTTTCCGAGAGGATGGCCGTACCGCCTTCGGCCACCAGCCTGTCGCAGGCGTTGCCGAGCGCCGGATTGGCGGTAAGACCGGAGAACGTATCCGAACCGCCGCAATTGGTCCCGACGATGAGTTCGGAGATATCCACCGGTTCGCGGTTAACCTTGGCGGCTTCCTTGAGGAGTTTCTCGACTAGGAGCCTGCCTTTCTCGACGGTAGCGGTCGTACCGCCTTCTTCCTGTATATTGACTATCTCGTAGCGCTGGCGGTAACCGTCCAGTCTCTCGGCAATTGTCCGGGGAGTGATAAGCTCGCAACCCAGCCCGACCAGTAACACACCGGCGACATTGGGATTCGCGCAGAAGCCGGACATACTGCGCACGACGTGTTCTGTCTCGACCCCCATGTGTCCGCAGCCGTGAGGGTGGGTAACGACGACGGTTCCAGCCACCGCCCGACTTATCATTTCGGCGGTGGCGGCGGCACAGATTACGGTAGGGAATACCAGCATGTGGTTTCTCGTGCCTACCGTCCCGTTAGCGCGGCGGTATCCCAAGAATTTCATTGACGGTCTCCTCTTCCCCGCAATCCTTCTACGTTATGCACGTGTACGTGTTCCCCTTTTTCTATACTTTTCGTGGCCTGCCCGATAACTTCCCCGTATTTGATTATCTTTTCGCCCGGTTCTATGTCTGTTAAGGCGAATTTATGCCCGAAGGGGATTATCTGCAGGAGAAGAACATCGGTGTCGTTCCCTCTATCTTTAAAGGAAATGCGCTTGCCTTTTTCCAGGAGGCGCACCGCGGTGGCTACGTTATCTTTCGGATGAAGAACCAGTGCTTCTAACACCATAAAATATCACCTTTAGCTCTTATTATGGGCAAAAGATGCGTGCTATGCAACTATATCGGCGATTTTTAAGGAACAGATAGAAATTGTTTGTTGACAGCAGGAGGTAGGACACGGTAAAATAACATTAGGTATAACCAAAATATTAACATAAAACGAATAATTAGTACGGAGGAAATTAGTGACATGACGACGGATAGAGGAGAACTGGTGCAGCAGATATTGAAATTGTCCGAAGATATCTACAATTCAATTCCACTAAACATACCATCGGAGTGGCTGGAATCTGACCTGTCCGTCGCTCAGTTACGAATATTACTGGTATTGCAGTCCCAGGGTCCCAGCCGGATGAGCTCTATCGCCTCCGTTATTGGCGTTGCTCTTCCCACCGCTACCGGCGTTGTTGATAATTTGGTAAGAAAGGGACTGGTTATTCGTGAAAATACCTCCGAGGACCGTCGCGTTGTTATCTGCAGTCTTTCTCCTCAGGGGCAGGAACTCATCAATAAACTATGGATGACGGGTCGCTTTCAGATGGTAAACCTACTTGACGGTCTTACTATGGAGCAACTTGAGAAGGCTCATGAAGTAGCCCGCATGCTCTACGAGAATGTATCTCGTAAGCTCAATGGGAATAAGGGGAACACGGAATAATGAAGAAAGTATCGGCAGCACTGGGGCGCTTTATCAGTCGCTGGCCGTGGCTGATTATCATACTGGTGGTTTTGATATCCGCTGCTGCCGTGCCGGGTGTTACCATGCTGGAAAAAGACACCGGTTTCAATGCCTTTATTTCACCCGACGATAAGATTGCACGCGACAACGCGCGTTATCAGGCGGAATTCGGCGGCGAGACTGTAGTAATTTTACTCACCGGACAACTTGAGGATATATTTACAGCTCAAAATTTGGGAGTGCTCGCTGAATTAGAGAGGTCTATCTACCTTGATGAAAGGTATATCTCGGTTTATAGTCCTGTTTCCGTCCTGAGAGCTGCTTGGGAAGAAATGAATCCGGGCCAACCTTCCGCTGAAATACCTCTGGGCAACCAGGACTTCGTCAAATCAGTCCTGTATGACGATCAGGGCAACATAAGCGCAGCGATGAGTCCTTTCGTGCCGGATGCGAATCACGTCTTAATCAACGTTACTCCCCGCGGTAATATGAGCGATGACGAAGCTCTTCAGGTTACCACCGATATCGAAAGTTTCTTCTCTGCGAATTCCCTGGCGATGGTCGAAGTGACCGTTATCTCCGGGGCTAAGCTGGTAAATGCAATCAGCCTCAGTATGGGCAACAACCTGAACGTTTTACTCGCTTTATCGGTAATAGTCATGATTTTAATACTGGTGTTGCTATTCCGAGTACGCTGGCGGTTATTGTCCCTGTTCATGGTAATGATAAGCGCGCTGTGGACGTTCGGGCTGATGGGTTATCTATCGATTCCCCTGACGATGGCCACCATGGCGGTCTTGCCGATACTGATAGGACTGGGTATTGATTTCTCCATACAATTCCACAACCGTTACCAGGAAGAAATAACCAAAAGAGATTCCGTAGGTGAAGCTATTGTAACCTCGGTAACGCATATGCTGCCCATGGTCGGTATTGCCCTGCTGGCGACGATAATCGGCTTTATTACCCTGTATATTTCCAAGGTACCGATGATACAGGATTTCGGCGTTGTCCTGGCGGTGGGTATCATCATAAGTTACCTGGTTGGTCTGTTTCTCTTGCATAGTATCGTGTATCTGGCGGACAGAAAAGCGCCTGTAAAGAAGCTGAAAGCTGCTTCCCGGGAGGCAAGTGGCCGCATCGAACGAGTACTGGCAGGGATGGGCAGGCTGGCCGTGAAGAATACGTTGTGGATATTCATCATAGCCGTGGCTTTTGCGGTGGCTGGTGGTATCGCGGACAACTGGTTACCCGTGAACACGGATTATGAAGAGCTAATGCCGCAAAATACACCGGAACTGGTGGAAATGCAAGAACTACGCGAGATAGTAGGTGCTGGTGAAACGGTTTATTTCATAGTAGAGTCGGATGATGTAGCCTCAGCAGAGGTTCTCAACTGGCAGGAAGACTACCTCGATAGAGTCCTGTCCTCGCGCCCGCAAATCATATCGGGAGAAAGCCTGGCGGTGTTCATCAAAGAAGCTGCCGGTGGAGTAATTCCTCCTCAGCAACAGATAGATGCCATTATAGCAGGCACTCCCCCACAATATATATCGCAGTTTCTTGCCGGTGACCGTACGATGACGAAAATGTCATTCAACATAGCCTACATGTCACTTCAAGAAACTCTCGACCTGCTTAAGTCCATGCAGGAAGAGGCCGGGACTCCGGCAGGGGTTACTTTTTCACCTGTTGGCAGCATCGCCATAGGTGCAAATATCATGGATGCGGTGATAGGTTCACGGTTAACTTTGAATCTGATTTGTCTTGGTGCAGTTTTAGTGGTTTTGGTGCTGGTTTATCGCCGTTTCGGTAATATCCTGTTCACTATACTACCGGTGGGGGCTGTAATTGCCTGGTCTTCACTGGATATGTACCTTATCGGCATTCCGCTTAACCCACTCACCGCTATTTTGGGCGTCCTGATAATCGGCATCTGTACCGAGTTCATGGTGTTGCTCATGGGCAGGTATGAAGAAGAAAAAGCGCTCGGATTATCGCCGCATGATGCCATGGTAACGGCGCTTTCCAAGATAGGCAGGGCTATCGTGACAACGGCTTTGACCACACTGGGGGGATTCGGCGTTTTGATAGTCTCTAATTTTGTGATGATTCGCGATTTTGGCATCGCCACTGTGGTAGGCGTATTTCTCTGTATGGTGATAACGCTGACGGTAATGCCGGGTCTGATTGTGCGTTACGATGAATGGAGACAGAAGCGTCTGGCTAAGCGTTAGAGTGTAGAGGTATATGTAAACGGAAAATCGGTGTGTGTTTGGTGACCGATAATAGATACATTAACACTAGTAGTGAAAAAGATAATATCATTACAGGTGTGTTCATATTCAGGTCAATATCAAAAATCACTAGTAAGCTTGGTGCTAGTATTGCTGGTTAACGTTTTCCCTTTCCGGATTTTCCTGTCTTTCTCGGGATGCCGTTTGTGGCTGTAATTGTTTGGGGCGCCGTGATTCCGGGTGGGGTTTGATAAACGAATATAAGCACATATTACAATACTGGGCCCCCTCTTGATTCTGGTATCCGCAGGACGGACATTTCATACTCTCCTCCTTTATACAAAAGGGCTGATTGAGATTTGATACCTCTCCCTTATAATGTTCATCAAGCCACCAGTTTCATAATACAGATGCGTATTTAAACAGCAATGCAAGTACGTAATATTACTTATTGACTAGTATCATATGGAACTTATGTTAATATCATCGTAAATATTCAAAACATGTTCAAGGGGTAAATGGTAACACGGGGTATAGTACTTTGTTCTTATTATGTACAGGAAATAGACTAGGTGCCGATTATGGCATATTGTCGTTTTTTAATTGCCGCTAGAAGGGCGATAAGGATTACGATGTCTAGCCCAATCAGAATGAAGGTGTTGGTCGCAATGTCGCTCCAGCCGCCGCCTAGCTGGCTTAACTCGACTATCGGCTGGAGTATATAGTATGTCGGGAATATTTTGCCCACCCACTCCGGTATCTGCGGAAACAGGAAGACAAATACGGGAGCAAATAATATGATGCCGGCTGTTTTCCAGATTGTAAACAGGGTTGCGAAGTCCTTGACGAAAGCCCCGAGCAGCATACCGAGTTCGGCGGCCATTATGGCGCCGAATACCAGTACCAGGATGAGTAAAAGAGGCTGGCTGCCGAAAGCCTGGTTAAGAATGAGGATAAGAATACCCATGAAAACACTGAGGATAAATCCGAGTAGTCCCTTGGCCAGGAAAACATCGCTCAGGGAAACGGGGGTTAAGGTCAGGGCAGGAAGGGTTCGTTTTTCCTTCTCGGTAGCCAGCGATGTCGCCGGCAGCATCAATCCTCCCAAGAATATCGCCACGAGCACGATAAACGGCAGTAAACGGTCATTCCAGGGTATACTGGCACCTTCACCGAGAATGGTTGTATTAATCTCAACGGGTGTTTCCTGACCGGCCAGCTCCCGTATTGTATCGGAGATAGTTATTCCTATTATCGCGCGGCTTTTCGCCAGGCTCTCTCCCCAGATATAAGCCTTTATCTCCGCGGGCTTTCCTTGGGTAACATCATCATCAAAGCCGGACGATAATATTATGCCCATATCAATTTTGCCGTCTTCTACCGCCTGTTTTAAAGCATTAACGGAATCATATTCCTGGCTTTCTACCGAATCGAGCTCCTGAACCATGACTACAAATTGGGAGTTGCCTTCATCGAAAATACCCATTTTGGGGGTGTCCGCCAGCCATGTACCCAGAGCCAGCGATATTACCACGGATATTACAATGGGTCCCACGATGGAAAATATAAACATATAACTCCGGGAGCCGTAGAGGAACTCCTTGGCTAGCAATATACCCACGCGTCTCGGACTCACTGTAATTTCCTCCTCAGCACCAGGATACCAAATCCTATAATGACAATCGTATACCCGAAGAGAATCAGCAGGCTGGTCCAGACATCTCCCCAGCCGGACCCGTAATTCGCCACCCGATGGACCGCGTCCACTAGGTAATAGGAGGGGATTACCTTTACCCAGCCGGTGATGGCACCCGGTATCATAACACCCAGCGATGGGACTATCAGTATCACCAGGACGGGGATACTCCAGGCGAGAACCGACATGAAGTCTTTGGCGAAGGCTGATATCAGGAAGGCAAGCCCGGTAGCCAGGGCGGCACCGATGAATAATACCACCAGGATTATCATCGGGTTGACGTTCATACCGCCGACGATGGCCATAAATAGCACCGCCTGTACGAAAGCGAGGCCTATCCCGGCTATGCCCTTGGCGGTGAATAAATCGATAACCGTTGCCGGTGTTACCAGCAGTGCCTGGGCGGTACGGCGTTCCACCTCCTCGCTTATCAGGTTCGCCAGTCCGAGTATTTCCATGAAGATAATGAATATTGCCAGCAACGGACGGAGACGGTCTCGCGGTGGTATCGGCGTACCGAGCAAATCCTGCCCCAGTATCTCTTGGGACACTTCTACCGTCATAACCTGCCCGGTAAGCGTTGAAGCGAACTCGTTCACCAGAGAGTCCATAGCAACCCTGATTTCTTCCGGAGCGTCGGCAGTGAAATAGAGGTTAACATCGGGTTTCTGCCCCGTATTGAGTTTTTCTATAAAATCGGGCGGCAGGGATATTCCAACGATATAAGTACCGTCGCTAACGCTTTGCCTTAGTATTTCCTCGGAATCGACGATTGATATTTCCAGTCCTTCCTCGGGTAAGTGTTGAAAGACAGGCGGTAGTTCCGGGGCATGGATGCCTATCTTCAGGTTTTCGCTAACCGTGCCCGGCATGACGAAGTAAATAATCAGGTAGAAAACCAGGCCGAGAATGGTAATCGCCAGTATTCCCTTTTTCCTGAAGAAGAGGGAAAGGTCTTTGGATACCAAGGTGCCGATAATGCGCCAGTTCACTCGGTTAGCCCCCGTCCCGTGATATTAATAAAGATATCCTCGAGGGTTGCTTCCTCGCTATGTACGGTGACTACCTGCTCATGCATAAATAGTTCCTGAATATTTGACGGAGTCTCCGGCGTGTCGAGGACGATTTCACGGTCTTCCAGAGCGCCACTCCCGGTAGCGACCTTTACTTTCAAGGCTCGCCGGCCGTACTGTCGTTTCAGATTTAGCGGGGTATCCAGAGCCACGATATTGCCCTGATTCATGAAGACCACGCGGTCTGATAATTTATCGGCTTCCATCATATCGTGCGTGGTAAGAAAAACCGTAGCGCCGCGTTCCTTCTCCCGGAGGATAACCTCGCGGATAGCTTCCGACGAAGCAGGGTCGAGTCCGGCGGTGGGTTCGTCAAGAAACAGGATTTGCGGCCTGTTCACCAGCGACCTGGCCACCATCAGACGTTGCTTCATGCCTTTAGAGTAAGTCTCGACCTTGTCCTTTCCCCTTCCTTCCAGTCCGACACGACTCAGGTACTCAATGGCGTAAAAAGGTTTTACTCCGAAGAGTCGCGCGAATAGATTCAGATTTTCTATGGCAGTCATCTGCTCGTACAGGTTGGTGGTCTCGAAGCATACCCCGATATTTCCCTGTACTTTCTCGATGTTTTTCGCCACGTCCATACCAAGTAATACCGCCCGGCCGCCTCTGGGTTTCATCTGCCCGGTGAGCATCTTGACCGTCGTTGTCTTACCGGCCCCGTTCGGTCCCAGGAATCCCAGAATCTCCCCCTCAGCTACCTGGAAGTTTATATGGTTAACGGCGGTAAGATCGTCGTAATAATAGGTTAAGTCCTCGGCGATAATCGCATAATCGGTCATAATATCTCCTTTCGGGCGGGTTTTTACACACACTTCATCATAAAAATGTAATATTTATATAAAAACACTAAATATAATAAATCAGCCTATTGACTTTGTCAAGATGTTTTTGTATAATTTTATGAAAATAGTTCATTTATTATGAATTATCATCGGGAGGTAATCAGGATGGACGGTTTTGAGAGAAGAAAAGAGCAAAAGAAAGAAAGCATACGGCGGGCTGCCCTGGAACTGTTTCAGAACTACGGATTCAAGAAAGTGAGCGTGAATGACATCGCCGAACGTGCCGGGGTCTCACAGGTTACCATCTATAACCATTTCACCAACAAGGATGAATTAATCCGTGATGTCCTGCAATGGTATGCCCTGCTCCTGGTAGCCAGATACAAAAATATGATAGAGAGCGACCGACCTTTCAATGAGAAGCTGGAGGATATAGTTTTTGATAAATCCGAGGTTGTCAGCCAGTTTCAGGGAGAGTTAATCAAGAACTGGGTTCAGAATGACCCCAGTATGCAGGCTTTTATCGAAGACCTTTACAACAATCACGTCATGCCCGTTGCCAGGGATTTCTTCCAGGAAGGTCTGCAACAGGGGTATATCGACCGCCGGTTCTCGTTAGATACCATTTTGTACTATTTTGAAATATTCAGGAGGGGTTTCTTCAGCTCGCCCGAGATATCGGAAAGAGCCGAGAGAGATCCCGCCATGGTTAAAGAGCTTATCGAGCTGATGACCTACGGACTGAACGGGTAAAGAAGAGATGCTGGTAAAATAAAAAGGGGGAGTATTGCGCTCCCCCTTTTCAGTAGTCACATATATTACGCCGGATTCACCACCCTGCCAAAGAAGAGGATAGCACCGGTCTCGATATCGCGGATAAGGTAGATGAAGGGACGGTCGACGGTAACCACGGCTGTATCCGTCGGCATGGCGGTCAGCTTCATAATCACCGCCGAAGCGGCCGCTGCCTCGGTACCAGCTTCATCTACCGAGACGAATGCTTTGTGTATCACCTCGTCAATATACAGGTCACGCCTTCCCGTCATACCGGAAAAGTCGGCACCGTCGGTAAAGGCAATCGGCATACCCATCGCCTTCAATACTTCTTTCATCATGAATGAAGATTCATATTCCCATTTCGGCAGGGTAAGTTCAACGTGCTTGGATTCCAGATTGTTGATAATATCGTTCAGTAACTCGGCATCCAGAGCCGTTTCAAAATTTTCGAATTGACCCATCTCGGGCAGAAGGATAATCATGGAGAGCTCTTCGCCGTCATATTTGAGTTCGACTGCCTGATAGTTATCACCCTCGGTATAGCCGAGTGATTCTCCCTGGTGCATCATGGGTACGGTAACCTCTCCGCCATCGAGCAGGTGAAATATCCCGTCCGAGGTCAAGTCTTCGCTGAAGGGATACAACCAGGCGGCGTTAAAATAAATGGCATTGGTCAGGACCAGCCGCGTCATGGGGTCGATTACACCCTCAGGAATCAGGTCCTTGATTTTCTCTTCGGTCTGCTCGTATATATAGTCGTTGATGGCAACGCGAGATGCTTCCGGTTCATTAATGAAATCGAGGATTCTGAGTCCGGCGCCATAGTTCACTGCTAACGTGTCCAGAAAGTCGGCGAGAAACGTAAAGTCTTTCTGCCCCCAGATGTCATTTACGATGTTCAGTCGGAAGCCTTCGTCATCTTTCCCCTGGGCACCTTCACCGCGACTTGCCAGTAGCTGATCGAGAAAGTTGAAAGTCGGATGCAGCCGGTCTTGTGATAGAAAAAAGCTGAGGGCTTTAGCCATCTGCTGTTCGGTTTCGCCGCGGGCTCCGGCATAGGTCATGGCAAGGGCTACCGAAAGACTGTGAGGCGAATAGAAGATATTCCCTTCTTTATCCTTCAGCTCCTGGTAGAGGTCAAGAGTAAAAACGGTATTTCCATCGACCAGGGCTGTCAGGTCGGCATTATCTACAGAAGATAAGGTTACCCTCGGCTTATCCGATTTTACCGACATGGCGCTGGCTACAGGAACACTGCAGGCCGCGAAGCTTGATATCAATATGACTGTTGCGATTAATATAAAGATTTTCTTCATCATAGTCCCCTTTCGTAACAAACCTTAGCGTTTTTCCCAACTAATTAAAACGTAGAAACCATGTTTTGGTTAGTATTATATAAAATATTCGCAGTGATTGCCGGTATTTTGTACAGTTTCAACCACTTATTACCGATAACACAACTATGTAGAAAGAATGAAAGTCACGCTTTTAAGGGGTGAAGAAATGAGGCAAAATGGGGGAGTGGTATCACTCCCCCATTTAGTTTAGTGTTTCCCGAATTATTATAGTTCTGAAGTACAGTTAGGGCAGCGTTTGGCATCCACATGGATTTTTGAAAAGCAGTAGGGGCAGTCTTTCGTGGTGGGTGCGGCGGCCGCAGTCTCGGCTTCTTTTCTGGCTTCCATGGCTCTTCGAGCCCGGTTAACAGTTCGCACGATCAGAAAAACCGCAAAGGCAACGATAATGAAAACGATTATCGTGTTAATGAAGACGCCGTAATTGATCGTTACGGCTCCGGCTGCCTGGGCATCAGCCAGGGTGGCGTAGGGGCCTGCCGCCTCGGTGCCTTCTTTAATTACCGCGAACAGGTTGTTGAAATCAACGTTGCCCAGTGCCAGGCCGATAGGCGGCATGATAATATCTTTTACGAGTGAATTTACAATCGTGCTGAAAGCCGCGCCGATAATTATACCTATGGCAAGGTCGAGTACATTACCACGCATGATGAATTCTTTGAATTCCTTAAACACGGCAATAACCTCCTACCAAATGGAATTGTATAATTTTATTCTTTTCCTTTATATACGTCAACTATTTTAAGAGTTAGTTACGTTTGCTTTCCTTAGTTGCCAGACATCTTCCATGCTGTAACCAAGTTCTTTCAGAATCTCTTCCGTATTTTCGCCCGGTCTCGCGCCCGTATTCCTGGCACTCCCCGGTATCTAGCGTATTTTCTGATAAACGGTATCATTACCCGCTTCAAACATGAAAATAGGTGAATCAATCCTGCGGAAAATTAACGGGCAGTGTTCAACTCCCTGGGGGATGAAAATAAGACACGAATTGGTGATAATGTGCTGCTCGCCACCCATCCAGAACTCGACTTCTCCGCCGAGGTTGCGTGGCTGGCTTTTTATGGAGCCGAAAAGTCCGATTATTTCATCGAAGTCATGAGTATGGGGAAGCTCGATATTCACCGGTCCGGAACCGGTGAGTCCCCACAGCCATTCACAGCCGGCGAAAAACGACCCCTTAACTATCGAGTCCTGTATGCCCATCAGCAGCGTCCGGTCGATAGTATTGCCGGCCTTCTTCTGTTCCTCCATTAGCTTTATATATTCGGGACTCTGAGGCGGCATCAGGTCTTCGGTAAGGATATTCTTGGCGTATTTCGATTCGGTCACTTCATTCTGTCCTTTCTATCCGCGTTTATTTACAAAATATTGCATTATCATATATGATGTCAAAAAGAATCCCGGGAAACATATAGATTGTTGCTTGTCGCCTGATATCAGCGTCAAAAATAATATATCAAACGAGATGGTGGGTGTTATGAATTTTGAAAAGCTAATGGAATCTGCCAGTATAGGTTCGGTCAAGACCAGAAACAGAATCATCAAAACAGGCGCCGGCATGCTCATGTGGCATGAAGACGAAACCGAGATAAACCAGAAGGTCCTTGCCTTTTATGAAGGGATTGCAAGAGGGGGAGTAGGCCTTCTCATCGTGGAATCTCCCACCGTTGATTATCCCAACGGGGTACGGTGGCGACAGCGATTCAGGATAGATGACGATAAGTATATAAAAGGCTTGAGCGCGCTGCCCAAAATTATTCACAAATATAATTGCCCAACGTTCATGCAGATGAACCATGACGGACCCTGGCAGATAAAACTCGGATTCGAACCGAACCCTCCCTCCCCCGGGCCGCCGATAGCCGCTTCCCGCGTGAGTTTTAAATCGGATAACGATTTTCATAACGAGGAACCTAGGGAGCTCACTGTAGAGGAGATAGAAGAGATAATAGATAAGTTCGCCAGCGCGGCCGTACGTGGTGAGAAGGCGGGATTCGATGGTGTCGATATTAACGCCGCCAGCAGCCACCTACTCCATAATTTCCTCTCTCCTTTCTGGAACCGTCGACATGACAAGTACGGCGGGAGTCGGGAGAACCGGGCCAGGATTGTTACTTCCATCATAAAGGAGATAAAAAAGCGCCTAGGGAAAGACTTTCCGGTAATAGTGTGCATCAACGGAATTGAAATAGGGCGCGTGGTAGGTATCAACGATAATCATTTATTCACTCCTGAGGAAAGTCGTATGACTGCCCGGCTTCTCCAGGAAGCCGGTGCCGACGCTATCCAGATTAGAAGCCAGTGGATGGGTTATCACGTTAGCGCCTATCTGCCCGACCTGCTTTTCTATCCTGAGCCACCCATCCCCATAAATACGTTCCCGGAAGGTTACAACTGGAAACTTAGAGGTCCCGGGGCAAATATCAACTTTGCCGCAGCTACTAAAGGCGTAGTGTCAATACCGGTGATAACTGTCGGCAGGCTCGACCCCGTACTCGGAGAGAGGTACCTGCGTGAGGGTAAGGTTGATTTTATCGGCATGACCCGCCGTCTTATCGCTGACCCGGATTTACCGAACAAAGTGGCCGAGGGAAGACTGGAGGATATCGCTCCGTGCACTGCCTGTGATAATTGCCTGGGAAGCGGAAGGTGCCGCATCAATGCACTGCTGGGAACGGGAGAAAACATCCTGAAAAAATCAAAGAAACCGAAGAAGGTTATGGTGGTGGGAGGCGGCCCCTCCGGTATGGAAGCTGCCAGAGTGGCGGCTTTACGGGGACATGATGTTACCCTTTACGAGAAATCGGGAAAAATGGGCGGTCTGCTGCCCGTAGCCGCACTGGTAAAAGGCACCAGACCCGAGGACCTACCTGCGTTAATTCGGTATCTGGTAACCCAGGTGAACAAACTGGGTGTTAAGATACATTTGAATACAGAGGTTGATAGCGCTCTGGTCGAAAATATAAGCCCGGACGTGGTCATACTCGCTACCGGCGGTATCACTACCGTGCCGGATATTCCCGGGATAGACGGGAAAAATGTAATCAGCAATACCAAACTCCACAGCATGTTGAAGTTCTTTCTGAAATTCCTCGGCATTAAGACACTGCGATGGCTGAGCATGCTCTGGATGCCGGTTGGCAAGAGGGTCGT
>DUFB01000091.1 GCA_011192005.1 Dehalococcoidia bacterium | reverse complement strand
CTGACGTCAGTTCGATCGATGATATCTTTTTGTCTTTCAGCAGTTTTGAAGCTTCTTTTATCGTTACCTGCATTCGGCAATCCTATTCCAGCACCGGTTTCACCCGGAAGCAGTCCTCGTCCCTCCGCGGCGCGTTCGCCAATATATCTTCGGGCGGGAAAGAGGGAGTTACTTCATCATCGCGCGTGACGCTCTGTAAATCCACCGATTGAGCCGTCGGGGACACGTTATCGGTGTTTACCCGCTGCAGTATCTCGAAATTGTCCAGCAGATTGGAAAGCTGCTCGCTGAGTCGGATTATCTCTTCTTCGGTGAGGGCTATCCGCGCCAGGCGGGCGATATGCAGTACTTCTTCACGACTGATCTTCATGACGAACCTCCGGAATTTTCGCACGGGTGTTTTACGCGCCAATTATATCACCCGTATTCAGCCTCACGCAAACTGATAGATAGCATTCCCGCCCTAAAGACGATATAATTTGGACATGCCGACGAGAGATAAAACCAGGTTACCGCCAGACATCATTTCGCGTGAGAACGGTACCATCACTAAAGACTGGGGAGGTAAATTATCCGTTGCCCTTATCTATCCCAATTCCTATTACCTGGGGATGTCCAACCTCGGTATTCACGCCATTTATAAGCTCTTAAACGACTATGATGATGTCGTTTGCGAGAGGGTTTTCTGGGAAAAAGAAAATGCAGATAAAAATAAACCGCCCGTATCCGTGGAATCACGCCGTCCGCTCGCCGACTTCTCCGTGCTGGCTTTTTCTATTTCATATGAACTGGACTATTTCAACATCGTTTCCATATTAAGGGCCAGCGGTATTCCCCTCCGCGCCGCCGAGCGCGACGAGACTCACCCTCTGGTCATAGCCGGGGGGCCCTGCATTACCGCCAATCCGATACCGCTGGCACCATTCTTTGACTGCTTCGGCGTCGGCGAGGCCGAATCGATACTGCCCGCCATGCTCCTGGTGCTTGCTGAGGATATAGGGGGCAACCGTGACGATTTACTGAAGGCATTAGCCGTTCTGCCCGGTATCTACGTACCCGCCCGTCCTCCTAAAAATCCCGTTGTCCGCCAGTATGTAAAGGATATCGATAAAATTTTCACAACCTCTGTGGTTTTAACGCCGGATACGGAACTTAAAGACCTTTTCCTCATCGAGGTGGAAAGGGGCTGCCAGCGGGGTTGCCGTTTCTGTCTGGTGAACAGCATATTTTCTCCAATGCGCTTCCGCTCGGTAGACAGTCTTACGCAACAGGCGGAAGAGGGGCTCCGGCTCCGCAAGCGTATCGGCCTGGTCGGGCCCGCCGTTACCGACCATCCCCATATTGTCGACTTACTCGATAATCTCATTCGCATGGGCGCTCAATTGTCCATAAGCTCTCTGCGCATCGGCTCTCTCTCTAGAGAAATTATATCCTTGCTGGCCAGGGGAAACGCCAACACGATTACCCTTGCCCCGGAGGCTGGCTCGGAACGACTCCGCCGGCTTATCAATAAAGGGGTCTCCGATAACGATATCCTGGAAGTGGCGGATATGGTCGGCGGGCACCGTTTTAAGAACCTCAAGCTCTATTTCATGATTGGCCTGCCCACGGAAACCGACAATGATATCGAGGACATTATCAAACTGGTACTTTCAATCAAAGCCAGGCTGGATAAATACCGCTACGGCACCCGGCTTAACCTCAATGTCACCCCTTTTGTCCCCAAGGCAGGGACGCCCTTCCAGTGGCTGCCCATAGCACCGCTGGACGTGCTTAACCATCGTCTGGCACTCCTGAAAAAAAGCCTGCCCGTTCGAGGAATCATCCTGAAAACCGAGAGCCCCGCCTGGAGTCATGTCCAGGGGACTCTTGCCCGTGGCGATACTGGACTGGCTGAAGTGTTAGCGAGTATTGACGAAATATCCCTTTCCAGCTGGCGAAAAGCCATCGCTACTCATCATATCGACACGGACTATTATATCCACCAAAAGTGGGATACCTCTCAGATATTGCCATGGTCTATAATAGATACAGGCAACAGCAATAAACGATTATGCACTGAAATGGAAAAAGCCTTAAGCGGAAAAAACTGATAAAACTTATCGGAGGTCGCCATGGCATTTCTCTGGGGAACACTGGCGGTTATCGTGGTCGGTGCGGGTGCCTGGTGGTACGGTCGGACCAGGGCCATAATAGATATTGAAAACCAGGCAATTACGCTGCTCCATAAAATATCGGATTTAATCAAAGAGGAAAATCCTGAAAAAGCACAGGAAATTATTAAAAGATTTACCTCCGGTGAACTGAAAATCCGGAATATCCTTATACAGGAAAATCTTTGACAGAGATAATGGCTTTTTTACCGCCCCAGCAGCTCCGTCACCACCGCGTTTATCTCTTTCCCGTCCGCCCTGCCCTTGAGTCCGGGCATCAGCTGCTGCATCACCTTCCCTTTATCGCCCGGTCCCTGAGCCCCCAGCGACGCGATAACTTTTTTGGCTTCTCCCACAATGGCTTCACGCGTCATCTGCTCAGGTAAGTACGCTTGTAAAATTGCCAGCTCCGCTTCCTCTTTGGCTACCAGGTCAGGCCGATTGCCCTGCTGGAACGAATCGATGCTTTCCCGGTGCTGCTTGATTTCCTTGGCAATTACCCCGAGGATATCACCGTCTTCAAGCGGGGCTCTCTTGGCTATTTCCGCGTTGTTGATAGCGGACATCAACATCCTCAGCGTGCTGCGTTTTACGGTATCACCGGATTTCATCGCCTGCTTGAGGTCGTCGGAAAATTTTTCTCTGAGAGTCAATTATTGCTCCATGAGTAACCAGCTAAATGCCGATGTAATATTTCAGGATAAACGAGATTGACTAACGCCGTGACATCCTCGAGGCTTTGGCGGCGCCACGCCTCTTGGCGGCTTTCTTCCGCTTGCGCTTTATACTGGGTTTCTCGTAATGTTCGCGACGTCGCAATTCGGCAAGAATACCGTCCTGCTGTACTTTCCGGTTAAATCGTTTCAGTAAACTATCGAAGCTCTCTTCATCTTCAGCCGTAACTTCAGCCAAGCAACATCACATCCCTTCCAATTCTATGTTGATTTTCTTTGAATATATAAGGGGCTCAGCCGTTACAGCTTTTACCCCCGAATAACCCTAGATAAATAACTTTTTAAAAAGCTATATATATTGTAAATGGCTTTTTTCACCATGTCAAGAAGGCTAACCCCATATATCGTTCGATTGCTTACTCCTTTTCAATCCTGTTCAGTATCTCTACCGCCGCCACCATGCCCGCCGCTGAAGCCTGTACCAGACCGCGACTAACTCCCGTGCCGTCACCCACCGCGAACATGTTAGCTACTTCGGTCTCCAGGCACGAACTGAGCTCGGGACGAAAGGAATAAAACTTGACCTCCAGTCCGTAAAGGAGAGTATCCGACGAAGCCACGCCGGGTATCATCTTATCCATCGCCTGCAACATTTCCACCAGTCCCGTCAGGTGGCGGTACGGCAGGGCAAAGCTTAAATCTCCCGGGGCGGCGCTCTTCAGCGTGGGCTTTACCCGCCCCTTTTTAATCCTTTCCGGCGTGGAACGGTGCCCATCCAGAAGGTCCCCCAGACGCTGGACCAGCACCCCTCCTCCCAGCAGATTGGCCAGTCTGGCAAGGTATTTGCCGTAGGCAATCGGCTCATGAAAAGGCTTGGTGAAATCGGTGCTTACCAGCAGAGCGAAGTTGGTATTATCGCTCTTCCAGCCCGAGTAGCTGTGTCCGTTTACCGTAACGACCGGGTCCGTGCCTCCAGTAGACTCCACGATTACCTCGCCGGCAGGACACATGCAAAAAGTCCTTATACGGTCGTTAAAACTCTTCGAGTAATATTCTAGCTTTACTTCGTAAAGTACATCAGTAATTTCCTGCATTATTTTTACCGGCAACTCCACCCTCACTCCCACGTCTATCGGATTATTACGCATCGTCAATTTCAGGCGTTCGGCTTCGCGCGAAAACCAGTCGGCACCCTCCCTGCCCGGCGCCAGGATAAGGTAACGGCAATAGTACCTGGAGCCGTCATCGGTTTCGATACCCCTGACCTGCCCGCCTTCGACAATGGTCTTCGTCGCCATCGTGCTGAGCTTGAACTCGATTCTCGGCATCAGGTATTCCTGCATTGCCCGGAGGACGGAATAGCAGCTCTCCGTGCCCATATGGCGAACCGGCGTCGGTATCAGTTTCAGTCCGGCTTTTTCTGCCTGACGGCTGATTCTCTCGACGTCGGGACCTTCC
This sequence comes from Dehalococcoidia bacterium, assembly GCA_011192005.1. Classification (GTDB taxonomy): domain Bacteria; phylum Chloroflexota; class Dehalococcoidia; order Dehalococcoidales; family RBG-16-60-22; genus W425. The sequence continues at coordinate 20,358 of DUFB01000091.1, read as the reverse complement.
CCGTACAGGTTCCTGGAGGCACCAAACTTTAAATACAGATCATCGACGCTCTGGATAAGGCGTTCGATGGCTTCGTTACCGAGGTACTCAGCCAGGTGTCCCCCTACCTGCGACGAAAGCACCAGCTTGCCGTCGCTGAAAGCCCCCGCACCGCCCAGACCGCAGACCAGATTGCAGGGCAAACACTCGATGCAGGAGCCATCGGTATCACGTACCGGACAACGCCGCTGGCTGATATCCTTTCCCTTCTCCACCAGCAGGATGCTGATTCCCTCGACCTGGCACAGCTGCAGTGCGGCAAAAATACCCGCGGGACCGCCACCTACTATGATTACGTCATATTTATCGGGCACAAAGCCTTCCTTTATATTTATTATAGATTGCTAGCCTGGAAAGTTACCGGACTAAAAATTCCCGCTTACTCTCGCCGGATAGAAAATCTGACAAGCCACCTCACCAATTATATTAATAGCCTTCATATGCGTCAAGAAACCTGTTAAAATACATAAAATTTTCATAAATTATAGCTAATTTGCCAAGAATAAGCACAAAAAAGTGTTGACATTTGCCAATTGGCAAAATATAATGTCATCATGGATTATGGTAATAATGACCTGGGTAAAATCCTCAAGCAGCAGAGGATAACGGTTCCCCTGACTTTGCAGGAACTCGCTAAAGCCTCCGGCGTATCTTCCTCCCACCTGGGGCGCATCGAAAGGGGCGAACGTTTCCCGTCAGCGCGAATACTGCGTAAAATCGCCAAACCCCTGGGCTTCGACGAGGACGAACTGTTTACTTTGGCCGGATTTCTCTCACCGCAGAGCTCCGGAGTTGCCGAGGATGGCAGTTCAAGGTACGCCGGCAGACAACTTGACCCCTATGTTGCCAAGATGCTGGCTGAAGAGCCAGTGGAGGTGCAACGTGCCGTTATCGGTATCCTCAGCCTGATAAAGAGCATCGCCAGGGGCATGGCTCAAGAGGTCAAGAAATAGCTACCAATCCTTTTCTTTAGCGGCATCTGACTATAAAAAAACCGTGTCCGGCATATATCGCTTGATGTGCAACATGAAAAGTGATACATTTTAACTAAATCCAATGCCGCCAAAGAAGGTTGGGATTTGATGTCCGCTATAGAAACCAAGGAAGAAGAATGGCTGAGATTTATTGATACCCTCAGCCACGAACTGAAAACTCCCCTCACTTCCATAATCGCCGCTGCCGGTTTACTGGCAGAAGAGCTTGAAGCCGGCGGTGATCATTCCCACCGGAGACTCATCCAGACGATTATCCAGAACGCCAACACCCTGGAAAACAGACTCGCCGAGTTACTGGATATCGTTAAGACCGGCACCGGTGAAATCCAGCTCCAACTTGAGCCGGTGGATCTCAAATCTCTCCTCCGGGGTACGGGAATGCAGATAAGCCCGCTCATCCAGGGTAAGGGACAGCACCTGGAGCTCGATTTACCCCCCTCACTGCCCATCATCCGCGGTGACGGACAGCGCCTGGAACAGGTGGTCCTCAACCTGCTGAATAATGCCACCAAATTCTCCGCGGAAGGCTGCAATATCGTCCTCAGGGCCCGCAGTCGTGACACCGAGATACTGGTGGAAGTACAGGATTCAGGTATCGGCATCGACCCCGAAGAGTTGCCCCGTCTTTTCAAGCCCTACAGCCGACTCAACGCCGACCGGCAACGCCATCCCGGACTGGGACTCGGGCTTGCCCTGGCAAAACAGGTTGTGGAGCTTCATGGCGGCAAAATATGGGTCGAGAGCCAACCGGGCAAGGGCAGTACCTTCTCTTTCACGCTTCCGGCACGTGTTAAAAAACAGGATATCTAATACTAAGGAGCGAAATGAAAGTATTGGTTATCGAAGACGATCCTGGAATTATCGAAGTCGTTTCGCTATGCTTTCAACTACGCTGGAGCGGCACCACCGTTATCTCGGCGAGCAGCGGGAATAAAGGACTTGAACTGGTTGAGACGGAAAGCCCGGATGTCGTCATCCTCGATATCGGCCTGCCCGATGTTGACGGTTATCAGGTTCTTAAAGAGATACGCCGCTTCTCAGACGTACCGGTGCTGATGCTTACGGTCAGGGGTGAGGATACCGATATTGCCCGTGGCCTGGAACTGGGCGCGGACGACTATATCACCAAACCCTTCAGTCACATAGAGTTGATTGCCCGGGTGCAGGCAGTCCTGCGTAGAGCTCAGGGACTGCCGGTAACCGATGAAGAACGGCCCTTTATCAGCGGCAAGCTTTCCGTAGATTTCAACCGCAACGAGGTGATGCTGGACGGTAACCTGGTAAAACTCACCTCCACTGAAAGAAAGCTGCTATATCACCTGATTAGAAACGAAGGGAGGATATTATCTCACGAAAGCCTGCTTACCAAGGTCTGGGGAGATTCCTACGTCGATGCCAGAGACCTCCTGCGCGTACACATCCAGCATCTCAGGCAGAAGCTGGAGGATAATATAGAATCGCCCAACATCATCGTCACCGAACACGGCATCGGCTATAAATTCATCCGTCCCGCGGGCTCGTAAGCAACGTTTTCGCCCGTTTTTAACTGATAAACACAGAGCGCTCTTTCTTTATTAAAATTTTAGATTATCTTTATGAAATTTTAACCATTCATAGACTCAAATTTATGATTCTATGGTACATTTAGTGTTAAGATAAGTTAATAAAAGTTACTAGCTAGCCGGGAGATATTATTTATGGAAAAGTCTAAAGTTTTTCTTTCAGACCCCCAGGTCCTTTTCCGCGAGGGGATCCACTTCATTCTCTCGGGTGAAGATGATTTCGAAGTTATCGGAGAGACGACCAATAACGAGGACGCCTACACTCACATTACGGCAAATCCTCCGAATATCGCCGTCCTAAGCATGCATAACGGCAAATACGACGGCCCCGAAATTACCTGCCGTATCAAGAGAAGCCTGCCCTCGGTAGCGATAATCCTCATCATGGAGAAGGCCAATAACGACCTGTTGTTTTCGGCGATAAAAAGCGGCGCCAGCGCCTGCCTGACGAAAAATTCCGACCCCGAATACCTGCTGGATATCATCCGCGTCGTCTCTCAAGGCAGCCAGCCCATACTGGAATCACTGCTCATTCCCGAGATAGCCTCCAGGATTCTCATCGAGTTTGAAGACATGAGCCTGCTGAGCAAGCAACTCGACGACCTCCTGGCTACCCTAGCGCCTCAGGAATCGAAAATACTTAACAGCATTGCCAGCGGTAATACTATCGAGCAGATTGCGACCGAGCTGGATATGACCGAAGAGAACATCAGGCGTAATTTGCGTCTGATATTAAATAAACTGGTAGCCAATGACCAGTCCCGTACGCTGTTTGAAGCCGCCCAGCGGAATATGCCGGTAATGATGCAAAACCTCGCCCGTTCTCAGGCAGCAACCGGTGACTATATTACCAGGGAGGAGTTTAACGAGTTTAAAGAGTCGTTAATGGAACGCCTCAAGTCACTGATCGGTGAGCTCACCTAGAATCACATTCCCCACCGTCTGTAAAACCCTGCCTGTCATCGATGCCAGAATGCAAGACGTGAATTGGTGCCCATTATGAAACGTGCTATATTAATGATAATTCTCATCCTGGCCGGCGCCTCGGGATTCCTCTTCGCAAGAGGAGTTCTCCCCTGGTCGCCTCCTTTGGGCTCTGGAGCGGATTCAGCCCTCTCTTTTATCTTTCAGAGTCAGTACAGCGTAATATACACTATTGTATTTTTCTTGCTGCTTGGTTCCATTCTATATTGGAAGGAACTGGCCCGCTGGATACAATCTTTTTCCCTGCGGACATCCGGTGCCACCACACACGAAGAGGTTTACACGGAACCTGCATTATCCAACCGGATGAAACAAACGGAACAGAAGATGGCGGATACCGAGCAGGCTCTCACTAAATTCTCCCGAGCCATCGAGAAATACGCCGCCCATCTCTCCAGCCATACTGGCGCTATCCAAGGCCTGAACGCTGCCTCTCATGAGCTGCAAAAAGGTGCCGAGCAGCAGAACCGCATCCTGATGCGTCTCGTAGAAAACGCGGATAACCAACCGACCCCTAAAAAGAAAATCCCGCATTGGAAAATAGAACCCACCCCCCATGAACCCTCGACTTCGGAGTCACCGACAACAAAACCGCCGGTTCACAAGCCTGAAAATCCCGTTCACCCGGAGTTTCCTGTAGAAAGAAAAAGCAGCTACCCCCCGGGGTGCGCCCGCAACCGTCTAAGGAAGACTGAGGAAACTCAGAAGCCCGAGCCGGAAATGTACCCCGACATCTCACCGAGAATGCCCGAAGATATAGTCATAGAACCCGAGAGCCTGCATAACGTTCGGAAATACGTCGCCAATTTGCGTGCCATGTCAGGGAGGGCAATAAACCGTAAAAACCTGGCCTCCGAAGCACTGGCGGCCGAAGAAAGAATTTTAAAGGCTATAAAAAATCTCAACGCCCGACTTGATGAATCGGAGATTCAGGAATAGACAGCCACTATCACTGCCTCTTTCGGACTGTATTCATCGAAAAACAGCACGGCTACTTTCCTGCCTGTAATCATCTCCCCCGAAGGTAAATTCCTGGCCACGGTGATGTCTTCGAGATAGGCTTTATAACTGCCGGAAACCCGGATAGTAGCCGTATAGTTCCCGGAATTAAAACTCCTCAGCTCTCCTTTTTTCATCCTCATCTCTGCCGCTCCTTCCCGCTGTCCTATACTGCCCCCAGCCTCAATCGCTGGTGATACTCGCCCCGCTGTGGATTGAACCCCAGCAATATACTGAGTACCCTTTTCTTCTCAGAGTCGAGACCGGCTCTCTCGTCCGTGATATCGATGACGTCGTATAGCTGCTGGCCGCAGTTTACAGGCACCAGAATGCTGCCGTCGACCGCTTCAATTTCCGACTTACGCAATATCGCATCGCCGCGCTGCTGGGCTTCGGCAGAGCTGCCGATGTTTTTATCCTCCACCTGCTTCAGGCGGTCATATACCACTTCTACATCATCCCAAGCAAAGCTGTCCCTTATCACGGGTTCTCCACCGACCGAATCGTAGCCCTCTACCTGGACTCTGTTTATCCCCGGGGCACTGCGCCTGTATCTGCCCTCGAGCAGCGCGTGTCCACCGCCATAGCTGTATACGGAAGTGTCCGACGACAGCGGATTGACAAGATAAGCCGTATTACCTTCGATGAACAGGACATCGGGAACGAGAGAAAGCAGTTTCTGCACCGCCGATTTACCGTCACTGCCCGCGCTTAAGGTAAGGTAATGTCGGGGTAAAAAGAGGTGACCGTTGATGATTGCGAAATCATCTCCAGCTTCAGTCCAGCCCTGGCGAAGATAAAAGCCAGGATATCTTTCATACTCATGTCATCGGAGGTCCTGTTCCACCGGAACTGGTATCTGGCTTGCCAGGCTTCCAGAGCCCCCCAGCCGTCACGCCCCTGTAGGATGAATCCCGCCCTGCCGCCGGAACTTGTATGTTCCCTCGCCTCGATACTGTAGCTCGTCCCGGTGCTATATTCGTTACCCGCACCGGTCACGTAACCGGGATTTACCTCTATCTCGCTGCCGATATCGAGAACGCCCAGGTCTCCCTCGCCAGGTGCCGCGTACCGCCCATCGTCGTTTCTCAGTTCGACAGTCAGCCGCCCGTCATTGACGGTGCTATCGCATTTTAATCCAGTAACGTCGACGGTCAAGTCCAGACTCTCCGCCGCCAGCCCGGCTCTCCATACCCCGTCGTTGCTCGATAGCCAGGCGTAATTATCGTCGTGGGCTATTGCCAGACCGTACCCCGAGGACAGGTTGAACGGTACGGGCTCCCGCCACAGGTTATCGATAAAGGCGGTACCGGGGACGGAGTGCGACCAGAAAGGACGGTTATACGACTCCGTACCGGTGAATTTCTCGACGAAGAAGCAGCGGTAGGTATCGGGCTTGTCCAGAAACGCCTGCCGGAACTCGAAATCACCCCCCGAGGGCGCGGCCGCTATCTCCTTCAACTCCGACCAGCTGCCGGCTTCGACATCGCCGCCATCACCATAGACCAGGCTCCACAGTCGGTAGTTACCGGAGGCATCCTGTCCGGTTACCAGCAGGTTCCAGTCGCCGTCGTAAACGCAGGCAGCGCCGGAAAGATTGCCGGTACTCTTGTCCCAGGCCCCAGGTGATTGCCATTGCCCGCCGACATTCTTCCTGACGTGCAGCGTCGCCTGGTCCGCGTAGAAAATCGCCAGGTCTCCGTTCGTTTTATAGGCCGCCGCCATGCCGTTGATGTCTGTGGTCGGCGAATAGCCTATCAACTCGGCGCTGCCCCAGTTCTGACCGTTATCAGCGCTTTTCAAACGCCGGATTTCCCGGTTGGTCTTTATCCAGAATATCGATACCTCGGAGCCCAGCGAAGCCGCCGCCACGGCAACGACGTTGTACTGTCCGGTATAGGTCCACTGGCTGAAATCACTCTCCGGACCGGGATCGCTTACCCGCTGCCGGTAGAGTTTCTGCGAGTCGCTGGGAGGGGTTACCCTCGCACGTATCAGCGAGTCGTCACCGGGTAGAGTCAGGGCGTGTAAATAGTCGTCCTCGGTGCCGTCGTAGAGCCGACTCCAGTCGAACCTGACCACCCCCGCAATCCGGTTAGCTACCTCGACCTTTACGTAGGGAACAGCCGTTGCCTGCTTCTGGGCGCTCAGCAGTGTTGATGTCAGTTCTCGCATTTCTTCCCCTGTTAATCGGCATCGAAAAGCCGCTGTACCCTTACTCTCTGCCTGCGGCCCAGCCGGTTCAATGCCTCCTGGAACACGGCGAGTTTCTCGCTTCCCCAGAGCCTGAATTCCCTGGAAACGTTAGCCCCGCCCACGTTTACCCTGTTTATCGTGTAAGCCGCCCATTCCATGGCGGCGTAGCCGTAGGCTCCGGTCGCTATCAGGTCTTCGTACTTCGCCGGCACCGTCGAGCCCTGTGCATCCAGGGTATGCAGGGTGCCGTAATAAATACGGCAGTTGGAACCATCGGGCTCGCTGCCGCTGATAATCGTCAGTATGTCCCCCCAGATGGAAAAGCGCTGGAAACTCGGAGGGTGGTCATCCACCGGAAATTCCACGGCTTCCACCATAATCCGATTGGTCAGCCCCGATACATCGATTTCCCTCGAGTCAGCGGTGGTCGCCAGCGTGGCACGGGCCGGACTCGGCACTCTCTCCGATAGTTCCTTAACGGCACGGTTAATATGTCGCGTTAACTCGCTGTCGGACCAGCGGTAATTGTTGCTGTCTTCATCATGTAAATCTTTTCTCATCAGGTCTATCATTTCCGCTAAGTTCATATATTTACCCCCTTGGATAGCATTCCTGTCTTCCCGGACTGTATCCCCGTCCGGCCCGTAGGTGAGTGCAGACGCATGTCCGTGCTTTTCCCGCCGACGCCTGCCAGTTCTTTCAGAATATCCTCGCCTTCACCCGCCTCAAATCCGTAAATATCTTTGGTCAGTATGCTCAGTTCCGTCACCAGCCCGGTATCCTCGCCGAAAAACACGGGACTCACGATGGAACTCTCAATTCCGGAGCCGTATTCGGAATCTGTCCGGGCGATGGTCGTTTCGGCATTATCGACCCCGGTGCCGAATTCCGATGCTGTTATCTCTCTCTGGCCGACGGTTTCCTCACCACCTCCTGTTTCCACACCTTCTAGGTCTGCGCCGGGGTAACCGGCAGACACGACGTCCTGACCGCTGGCACTCTCCGACGAGGTTTTTTCAACCTCCTCGCCGACCTCCTGCAGGTCAAGGTTTTCACAGAAACCACTTAAAACCTGTGTAGTACCAGAGTTATATGAACAATTGCTAAAAAGATAGCGAAAGTTTACTTTCTCAGGCAAGGTGACTGTTAGTGTATCCACGAGATTAGTTCTGTCAGAATCATCATAGATGTATATGTATACCGTCCCGTAAGTACCAACGCTTTCATCCCGTTCTATCGTAATGTACGCAGGTGTAGATTGCCCATAATTATATCCATCTTGGAATTGCCCTGTATTACGTAATTCCATTAAATAGATATAGCTGTTATTGAAACCTACGCAGACAAGAGCTTCTTCACCACCATCAAGAATACTCTTAAAGTCGTTAATAGTATTGGAGAGCATCCAGAAGGCTACCTCTCCGTATGAACCGCCGTTTACCTGAACCGTAAGCAAATGCTCGAAATTCTCGTCGAAATGAGCAGCACCCATGTCACGGTAGAAATAGGCGTCGATATTGCGCGCTTCAGTATCAAAGGTAACCCGTGACGAGGTTATGGTCAGGTCATTATTCGGGTCTGCCTGCGGGATGCCGTTATTCCAGTCGGAGGACTTAAAGACTTCGTTAGCCACTTGAACTTACTCCTAATTCGTTTAATTTGATTGCCTTCAGCTCGTTCAGGAGAGTAGTAGTAGCTTCTGTCGATAGGGATTTCAGCTCTTCTTTATCACCTTTTATATCTCTCTCAAACACTTCAATTCGCTGGTCTGAGTCGAGGGCTTTCCATTCTTCATCGGTATACAATGATTTCCTTATTTCATCCCGAAGCCTGTCCTGCTCGGCGAGCAGCGGCTTGAGTTTTGTCCTGAATATTCTGGTATACTCCGCCCACCTGCCGCTGCTGATAAAATCGGGCTTATCACGAGCAATCGCGCCCTGGCGATTGTGCTCAAGGCGCATCTGCTCTATCAGGGAATAAACCGCCCCGAGCTTTTCATAGCTGGTCTTAATTTCTGCCGGATATGTTATCGCCGCCATCATGTTATATCCCTTAACTTAAGGTTATATCTACTTCCAGTGTCCACGTCCCCGCCGACTTCGTACCCAGGCTCTCCGCTTTACGGTTCAGGCAGATGGCGCTGGACGATTGCTTGACTACCCATTCGTTCCAGGCATAGTTCGCTTCGCTGCTGCCGAAGCTGGACTTAAAGGTCACCTTCTGCGCCGTCGATGTGGGATAACCGGATTCCATGCCCTTGTAAGTCTTGTTGGTCGCTGCCTGCAAATCTGTCTGGCTGGCATTCGCCGCCGTGCTGGAATCACCGACGCCTATCTGCGCATTGGCGTTATTGAAGTAATCGGACGAAGCCCCGGTCACCAGGTCCCATATCTCGTCGATGCCGATGTTGAGAAGGACATTCCCTTCACGCTCCATTACCTCGTAAGGTTTGAACAAATGGTGGAACTCATCCTCATTGCCCCGGTATGCCTCGATGTCCTCGCTGTACTTGCTCAACCTGTAACGGCACAGCCAGCTTGTTCCTTCCTTCTTTTCCATTTCTTCCTCCCCGGAGGGAAGCCTTTACCAAGACCTCCCTCCGATTCTTTCCGATATATTATTATGTCAATCTGCTAGTCCTTGACACCTATCAAGGCAGCTGTCTTAACTGCGCTGAACAGCGCCAGCGACACGTACCATTTCACCCTAGTCCGCGAGGCGTCCTTATTCTCCAGCGGGCCTACCGCCTCCGTCTGGAGGTGCCCCGGACTGGTCAGCCCGCAGAGTGCCCCCTCGCCGAACTGCACGGCGTAGATCGTCGAGCAGGTGCCGCCGGTGGTAGCTGTCTCCAGACCGGAAGTCAATACATGGGTATCCAGTATCCAGTCGTTCACCCCGATGGGCACGCCGTCCCAGAGCTGCACGAAATTGCCCCACTGGTCACGGTCGGTCTCGGTCATGCCACCCGCCGCTCTCACCAGCACGTTTATCTTGCGCCGCGAGCGCCGGCTCATCAGCAGCATATCTGGCTTCCCACCTTTTACGGCATCGATAAGCTCATCGAGCTTGGCCAACGTCAGCGTTGCCCCGGTACCACCCATCGAGACCACCTGCGAGCTCGCCGATTCGGTATCGATCAATACCCGCAGGCCATCGAATTCCTTGGCATTGACGCCGGAATCGCCGTAAATAAAAATCTCCTCGAACTTGTCCCGCAACGCCTTGGCTTTGAGCTCGATTACCGCCGCCTCCAGGTCCTGCACGTTGCTGCGGGTAGCTTTCAGGAAATTGTCCACGTCGGCGTCGCCGCCCATGATTTTCAGGTTGGCGGTTATCTGCTCGAAGGTCGGCGTCGACTCCGCCCATGTATCGCCGACGTCGTAAAAATCGATGCTCGGCAATGTCTGTTCCTGGTTATAGGTCAGGCCGTTGCCGACGATTTCAATGAAGGGCATCCGCTGGAGTACCGGCGAGTCCTTGATGATGGTCTCCACCACCCCCTGCAGCAGCATATCATTGGAAAGCTTGGCTGCCTCGTTTAAAGTTAATGCCATTGTTGTTCACCTCAGTCTTATTGAAATACTCTGGTTGTTCACCGGAGGAACGTGACCTTAAGAGCGGCCGATGGCGTACTGGATTTTCTCGCGTGCCGACAGCCCCGAGAGGTCTACCGGTGTTCTCTGAGGCGCGCCTCCGGGTATCCTCATCTTCGAAGCTTCCGCTTCCATTTCCTGCCGCACCTTCTCGATGAGTGCCAGCGCCTTCTTCAACGATTCGTCTATCTCCTCGACCGTTTCCCCGATTATCATGTCGGCGGGCACCCCCGGATTGCCCTGGATTACCTGCTCCTTGTAAGCGGCTATCGCTTGCGCCAGGTTTTCATTGACTTCGTTAATTCTGCTTTCAGCATCCGCCATCGCCTCTTTCAGTGCGGCAATCTCGCTGTCCCGCTCGGCCCTTTCCCGCTCCAGTCTGAGAATGGTAGCGTCTCTGTCTTTCAGCTCCCGGACGAGTTCTTCATTCTCCTGCTTTAATGCTTCTATCTCTTCCTGGTTATCTGCCGTTTCCGCAATTTTCTCTGTTGCCATCATTCCTCCTGATTACTCCTCAACGCTTTCTGCCGTTGACGGTACCGCTCCCTCTCTCGCTCCGTTCCTGGCTGACCTGGCGTTAAGTTCTTTGTTCATCTTTAAAATGGACTCTCTTTCATCGAGCCATCGCGCAAATTCGTTGTTCGGGTTTATCACCCCGAGCTCGTTCATGGCTGTCCGCCGCGAGTGTATACCCGTCTGCACCATGACCTGCTCGCTGCTGACCTTCCTGTCCACGTCCTTGGGAAGCACCGGCGCCCAGACCACCCGCAGGCGGTTTTCCCCGAAGTCCTCGCCCCGGTATTTCCTCAGTAGCCTGAGTATCATCTCGTTACGGCGGTTATAAGCTGCCGTCCGGATGATTCTCTTTCTCTTCACCTTCTGTAAAAGCGGCTGCAGTTCTATTTCCAGCGCCACCCCGGAAAGGTCCCGCTCGATGCCCCCGAAGGCCGACCGCGGCGATTCCGATAAGTCGTGCAACGCCCGGTAGATAAGGTCTATATAATTGATATGCAGGTTGATACCCCCACCCTGAAGCAGGTCCAGCAGGTAAGCCTTGGCGTCCTCCGGGATATTCCACACCGCCCCCGGTTTTATCGCGATGTCCTCGGACTCCTCCACGTTTTCCAGCACGGCTATCGGGTTCCCCGATAGCTCGAGTATCCTGGATAGCTGGCTCATCGCCCGGTTCAGCTCGCGCTGGCTCTCCATTATCTGCGGTAAATCGGATATCCCCCAGAACTTCTTCGGCTCCCGCAGGTTCGGGTAGATCACGAAAGGTATAAAGCCATAAGGATTCGGCTTGGACTCCATCAATACGTTATCCAGGTACAATTCGAAATTACTCTGCGTCCACATCTCCACGACGGTCGCCGTCTTGTTTTTAGGCTTCACTCCGTAGATATTCTCGACTTCCTCCGTTCCCAGACTGTACCGCGAGGCCACCCGCCATACCCTCGAGATATCATCGCCGCGGCACCAGGCATAAATACCCTGCACATCCGGCGCAGTTATTCTCACTTTCTTCTCGTCCGCGTCCCAGATAACCTTGTAGCAGCCGTCACCGAGTACGGCGCAGTCTATCTCGGTCTCCAGGTCGAGCTGCTCCAAGTGATTTTCCTCATGGACCCTATACAAAGCTTCAATAGCCTTTCCCGCTTTCTCTTTGGCTGCGTTGGAATCCCTCATCGGCTCCACAGCATAGCTTATCCCCGTCATCAGGTATGACGTTATCTTCTCGATGAACACCTTGGCATAGTTGAAGGTCAGGCGTCTCTCACCCCACCTTTCGCGCCCTGCCCACTGCATGCCGGAATAAAAATCAAGTAACGCCCTGTAACCCTTTATCCTTTCAGTATCCATGCGGTTCAACTGTGAAGGAACGGTCTCATTCATCCTTGCCAACTTCTCCTTCGTTTGATTTCACCATTTAATCCCGGTTTCCGTTATCTTTTGTTGATATTAGCTTGGCGGAGCTCCTCAGAGCCCTCTGTATTGTTCTTCTACTCAGACCCAGCACCACGGCCAGTTCCTTTATTTTCCATCCGTCGCGGTACAGTCTCTCTATCTCCCGGTTCCTCAATTCCTTCAGAAAGCGCTGCTTGCCTCGCGGTTCATCATAAAGACACTGCGGCAGCGGACAGTTTAAACAGGAATTTAGAAATTCGCACCCTTCATCTCTGTAATGGCAGTACTCTGGTGGTAAGTCCGGTTCATTTTCTTTGTTTTCTCCTCTGTCTTTTTCCTGTTCTTCATCGCTAATTTCACTACTCACCAAACTCATATCTCACCTCTCAAACCGAACAACAAGAGATTAGCACATATGTTCTATTTCAGTCAATAATTTTCTGTCACTCTTTAGTACCGCTGACTTGACAAATAATCCTGATATATCTAAATTAAAGGTATCGAGAACTGACTACCGTTTTATGGCTGAACTGGAGAGACTCTGGCAACCGCCATGAAGGAGGCAAGTATGGTAGGACGTTTAATAAAAACCCGCGTAATTGTTCTTCTACTACTCGTTATCGTTCCATTGTTGTCTATCTTCACATTCACCTCTCCCGTGTTAGCTGCTCCGGTCGTCTTAATTAACCCCGGGTCGGGAGCTACCGGGACCACCGTCACGATACAGGGCAATAATTTTGACTCTTACATCGGCGATTACGTCACCATAACCTTTGATACCATGCAAATCCCTACCAGCCCTCTCCAGATCCCCGCCACGGGAAGCTTCGCCACTGAATTTACCGTGCCTGAGACCGCCAGCGTCGGCAGACACTGGATTACGGTTTTCAGCACCGGTGGTACCGTGACCATGCTGGCACGGAACTTCTTCATCGTCGATGAAACGCTTATAACCCTGGATGTTTCCGAAGGACCTGTCGGCAGTGAGGTAAATGTATCCGGTCAGGGTTTTTACTCTAATAGAATCGTCAGTCTTTACTACTATCATGGCATTAACTCCGTAAAAATTGGCGACATTGTCGCCTCGTCTACCGGGCACTTTTCCTATGATTTTAACGTTCCCAACAGCAACGGCGGCAGCCACAAGATTGCCGTTCTTAACGATAAGGGAAACCAAGCTGAAGCCTATTTCCAGGTAATACCGGTAATATTGATTAACCTATCGGCCGCCGGGTCCGGCCAGTTACTGGCAATGACCGGCACCGGATTTGGATACCGTGGCCTGGTCGATATCTCTATCGGTAATCATCCCATTACCACCGTCAGAACCAATGAGTTTGGTGATTTTGAAGTCGTCTTTACCATACCGTCAATACACCCGGGTATATATGAAATTAAAGCCATTGACGAATATTCCTTCCAGGCTAAAGTCAATTTCACCGTCACCGCTACCGTGGGTATCAGCCATACTTCGGGGCCCATTGGATTGACCGTCACTCTTACCGGTAGCGGCTTCACTCCTAAAACACCGGTCAATATAGATTATGACGGTATTTTCATCGCCGAGGTAACCACCGATAATTTCGGGGGATTTATAACCTCGTTTAATATCCCGGTAAGTACCGGCGGCAACCATCAAATCACGGTCAGCGATGGCACGTTTACTGAACAATATACCTTTACCGTCGAGTCTGATCCCCCCACCCTCCCCAGATTAACCATCCCCGTGAAAGATTCCGCCACGAAAGCCATGGCTTACCTCGACTGGCAGGATGCCGATGACCCTAGCCAGCCGGTTGTTTACCAACTTCAGATAGCCTCGGACCAGAACTTCTCAACGGTAGTAATCGATAAACCGGGTTTAGCTAACTCCGAATACAGCCTCAACTTTGATGAAGCTCTTCCCGCTTCGGGAACCGGTACAACCTATTACTGGAGAGTACGAGCCACGGATGTCGCTGGCAATGAAAGCGAGTGGTCGGAGTCCTGGTCTTTTATAGTCAATCCCCCTCAGACCCCGACACTCGTGCAGCCTGAACTTGATACTATCGTGGAGATTCCTGTATTCTTTAACTGGCAGGATGTTACCAGTCTGAGTCCGCCTGTATCCTATCACTTACAGATCAGTACCGACCTCAGTTTCTCCGCGATAGTGTTCGAGGTAATCGGGCTGAGCGACTCGGAATACTACCTTTCTGAAGAAGAGCACCTGTCGGAAACCGGTGAAGATACGCCTTATTACTGGAGAGTAAAATCCACAGACTACGTTCAAAATGAGAGTAAATGGTCAGACCCCAAGATATTTTACATACAGAACGGATTCACTTTCCCGGCATGGGCTATTTATACACTCATCGGCATCGCCGCTGTCCTGGTCGGCTACCTCGCTTACTGGATAGGACGGCGTGGCACTAAGAAACCACCGGAATAAATATATACCAGGGAGGTCAAAATGAAGTCGAAGAAAATCACCAAATTACTCGGGATAGCTCTTGTTATATCCCTTCTCGCGTTGGTCATACCCGCTTCACCCGCTCTGGCGGCTGCTCTCCTATTAAGTCCCACTGCGGGCCAGATCGGTGACTCTATTTCGGTTACCGGCAGCGGCTTTGCCCCTACTACAATTCCGGCTGACGGCGTCTTCTTGTATTTCTCAGACCACCAGGCTATTATCGGGCAGGCAGTCGGAACTCACGTTACCAGGTATGCCACCGTTGGCGCCGGTATTACTACGGGCGTCACCGGCTCATTTGTGCATAACTTCACAGTACCCACCACCTATATCGATTATACCCACGTCACCTCGGGCACTCACTACCTCTATGCCTGTCAGCCGGCAACTTCCATGGTCATATCTGCGGTAGCCACTTTCACCATTGTAGGTGGTGAAATCTCCATCGACCCTGAAGAAGGTATTGTGGACACCCTGGTAGAGATAACCGGCACCTCTTTCCCCGCCGACCAGCCGATTACTATCGAGTTTGACGGTGATGAAATAGATATTGAAGATGGTGATGATGAAACTGATGATGACGGTGAGTTTGTGAGTTACATCCTCATTCCGGAAAGCACTGCCGGCGTCCAGGATATTGACGTTACTGTCTCCGGTTACACGGTCACCGCCCAGTTCACCGTGGAACCTGATATCTACATTTACCCTCAATCGGGAAAACCCGGCGACACCGTTTCTGTGAGCGGTACCGGCTTTGCCAGAAGACCTAAACTGGTAGATATCTACTTTAATAATACGTATCTTCAGTCTGTCCAGCCCGATACTAATGGCAGTTTCTATATACCGACATTGGAAATACCCGACCTCGGTCTGTCTCAGGGCACCTACACTATCGAGGCTGAGGATGAAGACATGAATCTGGCTTCCGCCTCCTTTACCCTCAACGTTACTCCTCCGACGACTACACCCCCGACAACCACCCCCCCAACAACCACACCGCCGCCGGACGAGTCCAAACTCAATATCAGTTCCAGCGGTGACACCATCGGCTCACTTATCGGTATCGGCGGCACCGGTTTTACTCCCAATGGCACAGCTATTGTGAAATACGACAGCGTGGAAGTAGCCACGGTTACTATCGAGCCCACTGGCGCTTTCCTGGTAACTTTCCAGGTTCCTCCCAGTGTCGGCGGCAATCATACCATCACCGTTACTGATGGCATCAATACCGCCGAGACCACCTATACTGTCGAGACCACCGCGCCCGATATTCCACAGCCGATCGAACCAGCACTGGGTGCCAGAATAAACTCCCCATTCTCCTTCGACTGGGAAGACGTTACCGATGAGAGTCAACCGGTAACCTATGACCTTCAGATTTCCGGCGCTTCCAGCTTCAGTCAGGCCTCGATTTTGATCGAAAGGACTAACCTCACATCGTCTCAGTACGAACTAACTGAACAGGAGGGTTCGAACCTCGTCGGTAGAGACGCTCCCTACTACTGGAGAGTTAAAGCTATTGACGCCGCCTCTAATGAGGGCGACTGGTCTGGCATCGGCGAATTCTATGTCGCCCCGCCCTTCTCCTTCCCCACCTGGGCGATTATCGTCCTCGCTATTTTCGGCGCCCTGATTCTCTTCGGTGTCGGTTACTGGCTTGGCAGGAGGACGGCTTTCTTCTACTAGTCCGTCTCCTGTAATCTGTCCCGTCTGTCTCCCTCTCCTCCCACCCAAACCCACCGAGGAGAGGGAGATTCTTTATCCGTAGCTATTGACTCTCCGCTTACGTGAGGGTCTATGATAATACGTGAAGGTACCTTCTTTTTCAACAGGGGGAAGTGGGCCGGCGAGAAGGGGCTGACGCCCCCTTTCAAATTACTCCCCTCGCTTGACGCCACTCCCTATCTCATCTATCATGGCTTATACGTAATTCCCCGTGCATAAAGGAGGTATACGCATGCCGGCATCGAGATACGATAAATACGTTGTCCGCAAGCCAGCCATCGTCACCGCTGATTACCGCGACGAAATTCCGGATACTGACGAGATACCCATCAGCAGTCCCGTGGACACCGGACCCAGAGTAATATTCTCCCCTGACCGTATCCAGGAGGGTAATTCCATCATTGAATACGGCATCATCTCCGGTGATGTCACCATTGGCGATGGCTTTATCACCGAGCCCCACAAGCATGATTATGAAGAAATTTTCCTCTTCCTCGGGACAGCCCCCACCGATACTGCGAACCTGGGCGCTGAGGTGGAGTTCTGGCTGGGCGAAGGCAGGGAGAGGGACAAGGTTATCATCAATACCTCATCGAGTATCTATGTCCCGCCGGGCCTGGCCCATTTCCCCCAGGTCTGGCGTAATGTCGTCCGCCCCGTCATGACTATCGTCGTTATGCCCGATGCCCGTAAACGCGTCTTGAAACCCATTTCTCTCTAAAGCATCACTTCATAATCAGATTAATCTTAATCGTCTAAATCGGGAGGTCACCATGCAAATCGCTATTATGCTCATCTTTCGCGCGGTCTGGTTCCTCGTTCTCCGGATAGGTTCTATCGGCCTAGAAGCCGCCGGCATGCTGCGCTACTCTGCCGACGGGGAATCCGTACTGCCTGGCGACTATTTACTATGTTACGGTAAAGCCTCGTATATTCTCCGTATTACCCACTAGTCCGGTTTATTTCGATTGACAAAATACTCAATAAGACATAAAATTGGCACGACTTGAAAACTCTTCTGGGAGAAGGAGAAAATGGATAAGGTAGAACAGGTTTATCGGGACCTCCAGGTACATCTGGATAGAATGCCCGTCAATTACCCCGCCACCCGGTCCGGCGTGGAAATTCGCATCCTGAAACACCTCTTCACTCCGGAAGAAGCTGAAATAGCATTACACCTCTCCATGTTACCAGAACCGGTAACCCGCATCCACAAACGCCTGAAAAAGAGCCCTGTATCCCTCGATGAGCTAAAAAAGACACTTGACCAGATGGTATATAAAGGCAATATCATTGGTACCAAGGAAAACGACGAGATGCTTTACAGCAACGCCCCCCTGGCCATAGGCATGTTCGAGTTCCAGGTCGACCGTATCTCTGAAGACCTCGCGCGGGACTGGCTGCTATATCTTGATGAAGCCTACGCCAAAGAGCAATTCAAGAGCGGGGTTCCCCAGCTGCGTACTATTCCAATAGAAAAAAGTATTCCCCTTCCTGAAAAATATCAGGTAAGTGATTATGATAATCTCAAAAAGCTTGTTGAAAATGCCCCGGGTCCTATAGCCGTGGCTAACTGTATTTGTCGTCAGGTTAAAGACCTGGTCGGGGATAGCTGTAAGGTGACCGATCTCCGCGAGACTTGCCTTATAATATCTCCCCACGAAGCTGAATATTACAGCAGCGTGGGTATCGGGCGTATGATAAACAGAGAAGAAGCCTTCAGTATTCTTGAAAAAGCTCAGGAAGCAGGTCTGGTTCTCCAACCGGTAAATTCCTTGCGTCCTGATGCTATCTGCTGTTGTTGTGGTGATTGTTGCGGATTGCTTACGTCCGTTATGAAATTCCCCCGTCCCGCGGATTTCTATGCTAGTAACTATTATGCCGTCGTTAATTCCGAACTCTGCACCGGTTGCCAGACTTGTACCGAACACTGCCAGCTCGCCGCTGCTTCTATGTCCGATGGCCTGGCGGTCATTAACCTTGACCGTTGTATTGGCTGTGGTAATTGTGTGACCATCTGTGAATTCAACGCTATCAGCCTCAGGAAAAAAGACAAAGAAACCAAACCGCCGAAAGATATGAACGGCTTGCAGATGAAGATACTTTCCAATAGGATCAGTAAATTCAAGCTACTGACAATTGGTGCCAAGGTTCTCCTGAAGCAAAAGGTTTAGTCTTGGAGAATTCTGCATGACAGCCGCCGGAATCGTCTGTATCGTGGCGGGGATGCTGGCTTTCGGTATCGGACTCGTGAGAAATCCCGCCGCCAAAAGGTGGCACCGCTGGCGCTTGCTCATCGGCGGCCCCGTGGCAGTTCTTATCGGTATCCTGGTGCTTACCGGCGTCATCGGCGGAGACTAGAAGGAGGCTTGCTTTGCCACCTTACCCCAGGCTCTTAAGGTCCTCACTCACTATATAACCGATTGTTTTGGCGGGTGAGTCAGATACCAGGATAAAGGCCATTCCTCGCATATAGCTCGCTTGGTTCTTTTAGAGCCTCTTTCAAAATCGGGCATAAGCATCACATATAAATCCCCGATAAAAGCTATTATCAGGCCGGGGATTAGCAGTATCGGCCGGAGATACCAGGCTCGCAGCCACAGCCAGCTGCTTCCTGCTAACAGGTAGTTGAAAGGCGACCATACAAACGATATCGGCAAAGCCAGAATCCCGATTGTTATCACTACCAAGCAGCCGCCCACTGCCGTAGTCACCCTGAAAACGGGCGTTAGGGTTACTAGAAGTGAAGTGGTGTATTTTACCAGCCTTCTGGCGAATTTTGTCACGATATCGGCAGGCCCGCTGTTCCTGGCCGCCCTGATGCGTTCCATTAAGTCGGTTATCCGCTCTAAGTCCTGCATGAGCAATTAATTGGAGTAATAATTGATGTAAAGTAGTATATCATAAATTTTCGGGAAATTGCTAAATACTAAATATATGAATTAACCTTCTTCTCTCCTCATCCCCTCTCCCCTCCTATCGCCTTCTTGGGTTCATACAATCTCGCCGCTTCTACCGTCAGCGCCAGGCTCATCAGGAAGTCGTCGTGCCCCTGAGCCGGGTTTACATAGAAGTTAATCGTCTGGTTGGGACGGTACTGCCCATGCGCCTTCTCCATCTCCCTCATGAACTGCTGATACTCCTCGGAACCGTCCCCTTTATAAATCTTGAGTCGTCCCGCGTTGACCGCCGCCAGGAGGTTGAATCCAAGTTCGCTCTTGCTTTGTTGCGTGAACTTGAAGGGTGTCACCCGCGAACCAAGCGCTTTTTTCAGGAACGCCGCCACTGGTTCTCCAACTCCCGTCGCATCGACGACTATCCTGCGACATCTCCAGACGTTTTTCAATATGTCAACGAGCTGTGCGTAGAGTTCGGTGTGCTTGCGTCCTGCCCACCGGTAATGTTCGACTATTTTTACTAAGGGTTCCCTGTTCACGATATCTGCCCTAGTAAAATCGAGCTCCCCGATCGTCACTACTGTCGAGTCTCGCCGTTCTCCGGTCGTCTTTACAAAATCCTCCGCTTCCCCGGCCAGGTCTATGCCGGCCACGTAGGTTTTACCGCTTTTAGCCCGTCGCTGCCGGTGATGTTTTCCCTGCAGTTGCTCCCGCTGCTGTACGCTGAGAAAACCGCCCCCGCCGCGTACCGGTAGCAGGCGGTACTGCGTCATGAACAGAGGGTGGCTCTCTCCCAGCCTTTCCCTCTCGCCCTCCACATACTCCCGGTAGTCGGGGACGTACTTGGCCACCTCTTCCCAGTCGTAGCTGAAGTGCCGCTTGACGCCGTCCTTCCGTTCCAGTTCCAGGTTGGTCTGCTTTATCTCTTCCAGAAGCGTGCTTTCGTCCCAGGTCGTTCCGTAATGCACGGTCGTTACGTTGGTGGTGGCGCCCATCGGCTTGAATTCCTTG
>DUFB01000090.1 GCA_011192005.1 Dehalococcoidia bacterium | reverse complement strand
GGCACCGGCGCCCGGGCGGATATCGACCTTGATATAGAGGTCAAGACATCTACCGGAACTACCACTCTTTCACTCACTCCGGAAAACTTCGATGTTCTCCAGATTGTGGAAATCCCCATCAACGATGTTGTGGAGATAAAGACAACGGGCAAGGGCGAGGCCATCGCCCAGGTGGTGAAGAGGTTCAACCTGCCCGAAGCCGGTACCACCGAAAATGATATCCTCAAGATAGATGTTACCTATAATGCCACCGAGGTGGAGGTCAACGACCGGATTACCGTGTCGGTACACCTCAGCTTCAATCCGCCGGTACCCATGGAGGCCGGCATGACGGTGCTGGATATCTCCATCCCCACCGGCTTCGCTCCGGTGACTGAAACTATCGCCGAGCTCGTGGCAAAGAACGAGAATTTCAAACGCTACGAGATAGCTGGCAGAAAGGTTATCTTCTACATAGAAAATCTGAAGCCTGGCGATACACTGGACTTCTCTTTCCAGGCGGTAGCCGTCTACCCGGTCAAAGCCAAGGGTGTCGCCTCCCAGGCTTACGCCTACTACCAGCCTGAGATTACCGGCGAAACGCTGGGTGTTGATATCACCATAACAGAAAACTAGTGACACAATAAGGCAGGAAGCTTACCGGGTTCTTACCTTGACGAGCTTCCTGCCTTTACAATTTATATCAGTTAGCTAATACCTCAAATAATTCGGCACGATATTCCTGTATTTAGCTACCAGCTTGGCCCAATCTTTCGGTAATACCGCTTTCCTGGTAACGGGCAGCGGGCCTCCCTGGGCAAAACCCATCCAGGAGCCGAAACCACCATAGACGAAGACCTGCACCGGGTCAGGGTCACGGGGATCAGGGCGGAAGATATCAAGCGTGCCCCCCGGGCCGGAACCAGTGCCCCGGTCGAAGGCCTTGCTGCCGTCCAGTCCCAGCTTTTCAAAATACCCTTCGGGAACTATTGAATTTTTAACGATATACTTTTTCAGAGCTGCTTTCGTCCAGCCGGCATCAGCGAGCGTCCTGGCATGGGTGGGCGTCAGCAGCAGTATAAACTGTCCCATCCTCGCCGGCATAATATTTCCGATTACCGTCGCCAGAATGCCTTTGGCATCGGTACCGAAGGGCATCATCTGCTGGAACGACTGCGGAAAAGTCAGCGTTATCGCGCTGTCTTCTTTCTTCAATCCCCGCTCCACGTGCTGCGGCTCGAAGGGACTGAACTCCTCGTTCTCGGCCGCCACCCAGGAATATTTGCCGGGATTACCCAGCACACCCATGTCCTCTATCTGCTTGCGAATACCCCGCATATTCTTGGTAAGCAGCCCCAAGGCGCGCCCGATAGTGGCATTAGCGATGTCTCCCGGGCTGGTAGCCCCGTAAGTACACCGGGCATTGATGTCCCTGGCCATCGGCCCGTTAATCAGCCAGAACGGCGAGAATGAGCCGGTGCTGGCCGCCATCATCCCGGAGATGGGATTATCCGCCAAGCATTCCACACCGGCAATCAGCAACGGCATATAGGTCGGCAGGCAGCCCGACATCACCGCGTTGACGGCTATTTTCTCCACGGTAGCCTTGCCCCGCCGTGGTTCCAGCTCAGCCACGATATGGTCGGGCGGGAGGTCGGTACCGGCGCACATTTCGGCTACCGCCGCTTCGGTGGGCGGGATTAACGGCAGGCCGTCGGTCCAGCCCCGCTGGTAGAAGAATCGGTTGACATCCTCCAGGCTGCCCTTGAAGATAATCCTCGGGTAGCTTTCCGGCTCCTTTGGTTTCGGAGACTCCTCTTCGTTGGTAAGCGGCTTGGTAAGAGCCGCAACTGTATGGTCAAACACCGCCGTGATGGCTTTTTCTATGTCGGCGACAACGGTCGACTCCGATACGATGGTCTCCGGAACCACCCTGACCACGGGCATCCCCTTGCTGGATGCCGCCGACATGGCGTCGTTTCTGAAGTGCTCGAAAATAAAGGTAACCGTCGGCTTACCGGCCTTCTCGATGTAGATAGCGTCGTACACAAGGTACTTGGTACATGCCCCTCAGTCGCCTACCGACGCGATAACGGCATCAAGCCCCTTGAGCCAATCGTCGAATTCATCCTTCCTATTCCGCTCCAGCGACGATACCGAAAAGGTACGGGCGTAAAAATAGCTCGTCTCGGTGGTGGGGTACTTCTCCTTGAGCAACCTTTCGGCCACGTCCAGGATGACCGGCGCCGCCCGCTTGTTATTACAAAGCAGGCCTATTTTCTTTCCGGCCAGGTCGTCCAGCCGGGGAGAAAGACCCTGAAGCGATATGGGATCGGCCTCCGACCATGGACTCAACACTTCGTAAACCGCGCCTGTCTTATCAGCACTCATAAACATCTCCTCTGTGTCTAGTCTTTTTACACTACTAATAATTGGTATACTATCTATTTCTCATCATTTCTTAAACCCATATAATCTCCTTCATTATCTTCTATGTGGGAATATAGTAACCAGTAAAGAGCCTTGAAAGCTGATGTCGCATGGTTTCCCCAGTGGTTTTCAAATCCAAACTTCCAATCCCAGATTATTCTACGTCTATCATCCGCAGAGGCACTCTCCCACTCTCGTAGACCCTGGTTAATATCTTGATACACTTCAGATAGGTCATTTGATATGGAAATACTTGTCAGTTGGATATCATCGGTGTTAAAAGGATCAAATACTTGATGATATACATCATTTCTTTTTATTTTACTCTGAATAGAGTTATATATTTCAAAGAATTCTTTAACATCCTTCTTCGGGAGTTCATAATCACTCATTCGATGGATATCCGGCAACTTCATTCCGCAAAGACACATCTGTGGTAACAGGATAAAAGATTGTTGAAGAATTTTAATACCAGATAATTTATTCCTACTGTCAATCAAATGGACATACTTAGTAACAACATCAATGAATTCTCTTACAGGTTTCGTATCACTTACTCTTTGAGTCATAAGTCGACTATATTTTTGATTTTTAAAACGTGAAGGTCTCAGGCAAAAAGTACGCTTGATTCAGGCTGAGTTTAACACCATTCCTTCAACCTGTCAATTTGACAGCACGTATAAATAATGGTACACTCACCCCGAATTATACCCATTATCATAACGTAATTTTTCCGGTATGTGATAACACCGGTCCCGAGTACCATCTTTAATAAAGTGACTATATTCCCAAATGTAAAACGAATTACTACATGGCGTAAGGGAACTAATATAAATCATCTATAGCGCGACTTCGGAATGCATTATGGTAACGGTACTGGACGTACAGGATTTACGTACTTATTTGCCAACTAAAAAAGGAATTGTTAAAGCCGTAGACGGTGTCTCTTTTCATATCGATGAAGGCGAGATTATCGGGATTGCAGGCGAAAGCGGTTGCGGCAAAACCGAAACCATGCTTTCAATAGTTCAATTGATACAGCCGCCTGGGAAGATAATGAGCGGCAGGGTGATTATCGACGACGAAGATATCCTTCAACTCAAGGCCAACAGCCCCGGCATGAGGTCCGTCCGCGGCAGGAAAATGTCCTTTATTTTTACTGACCCGAAGACTTCACTGAATCCCACACTCGCTATCGGCCGGCAGATAACGGAAGTCCTGGAAACACACCTGGATATGGATAAACAGGCCGCCAGGGAAAGAACTGTGGAACTACTTGACATGGTGGGAGTCCCCGATGCCGGAGCCAGGATGGACGACCGTCCCTTCCAGTTCAGCAACGGTATGCGCCAGAGGGTAATGATTGCCATGGCTCTGGCCTGCAATCCGATGGTAGTCATCACCGATGAGCCGACGAACGTGGCGGACATAACCACAAAGTCCCAGCTGCTGGAGCTTATGAAGGGCCTGGTATCTGGACTAAACACGTCGCTTATAATAACGACTCAGAACCTCGGTATGTTAACCCGGTACGCCCGGAGGGTTTACGTCATGTACGCCGGTCGCATCGTTGAATCCGGCCCCACCACGGTTGTCTTCAACAATCCCTGCCATCCTTATACTCTGGGTCTTTTACGCAGCGTACCCCGGTTAGGCGTGAATAAATCTATCAAGAAGCTGAACCCGCTACTCGGCTTTACGCCTGACCTTATCGATATGCCGCCGCACTGTGCTTTTCTCCCCAGATGCACCTATAAAACGGAAAGATGTGAACGGGAACCCTGGCCCGATATGAGGCCGGTCGGCGAAGATCATCAGATACGGTGTTACGTTGATTTACGGGAGATACCATGAACAAATCTCACCAGGAGATACTGGTAGAGGTCAACAACCTCAAGATGTATTTCCCCGTCAGACGGGGAATATTCAGACGTAAAGTGGGTGAGGTAAAAGCGGTTGATGACATCGATTTCACCATAATGAGAAACGAAATTCTCGGACTGGTCGGGGAAAGTGGATGCGGCAAGACCACCACCGGACGCTGTATCTCGAGACTCTACAAGCCTACATCCGGAAGCATATTCCTGGAGGGAACCGAGATTTCCGCGATGTCGGAGAAGCAGCTTAAACCGATACGCCGTTCCATAGGCATCGTCTTTCAGAATCCTTATACTTCCATGCCCCCGGGACAGAGAGTCGGCAACATCATCGGAAATCCGTTAATAACTTACCACCTGACTGACGGGACCGAATACAAGGACAGGATAGCCGAACTCTTGCACTCGGTAGGGCTCGACCCGGCAATGGCGAACCGCACACTCACCGAATTAAGCCCGGGCCAGCGACAGCGAGTAGCCATTGCCCGGACCCTGGCCCCACAGCCTTCGCTGGTTATCTGCGATGATCCTGTTTCGGGCATGGATGTATCGGTTCAAGCCCAATTAATAAATCTGCTCGATGAATTGCAGGAGTCCCTGGGGCTGACCTGCCTGTTTCTCACGCGTGATCTGGCGATGGGCCAGTACATCAGCGACCGTGTAGCGGTGATGTATTCAGGCCGTATCGTGGAACTGGCCACCTCCCGGGAGCTGTGCGAAAACCCCCTGCATCCCTATACCAGAGCCCTGATTTCCGCCACGCCTGTTCCTGACCCCGTTCTGGAAAGCAAACGACACTACACCGTGTTGCCGGGTGAGGCACCCGACCCGGTAACTCCCCCGACCGGGTGCCATTTCCACCCCCGGTGTCCGATAGCCGTCGGTGAGTGCCACGAAGAAAGACCGCCGTTGCGCGAGGTAGGCGTAGACCATTATGTAGCCTGTATCAAGGCATAAAGTATCCCGAAATTATCTGAGTATTGATGCATTATCCCCCGGTCATGGGAACAAGCAGGGCTATGCGGTCATCCGGATTCAGTTTGAAGTCCATCCTGTCGAAGTAGAATTGCCCGTTGATGTTGAATTTATACTGCTCCTGGAGCCTGTCTTCCCCGGGACGAAACACCGGGCCCTCCAGCGACGGTACCTGCTCCCTGAGGGCGGCGATTACCTCCGCCATGCCGGCACCCTCGTTTAGCTCGACTTCGACGTTCCGGACTTCCGTTATCTCGCGCGGCAGGCCGTACATCGGTATAACAACTTTAAACATACCCGGTGACTCCATATTACAAGTATTTATCTCAGGACATATACTAGTCTGTGATTTTAGTCTCTTCTTCGCTATCCGGGCGAGCCCATTCCCGGCGTCTTTCCGGGGGGCCACAGCTCATCGGCCACATCGTTCAGTCCCAGTTCCAGCAGCTTGTTCCGGCTGGGAACGGTCGTCTTCCGGTCCCAGTCCAGGGCACCGAGATACCACCATCCCTCGGCCTCGATGTCAGGGGATACATCCGCCAGAGGGCCCTCTTTCAACGGCGGCCGCCCCACCACCCGCCCGTGGATATAGTGCTCTAGAGGATTCAGGCCTTCACGTAGGTTAAAGGCATGCCTCATATTGGCGATTCTCTCGCCCGCCTTGAGCAGTTCGTCCATCGAGCGTTCCAGACCGGTTACAGCGGCCATCATCTTCGGGGCATACGGTCCCTCGGGCAAGCGCTGGTCGAAGATAATCATACAGACACCCATGGCGTTATTGAGGTTATTGATAAAGCTGGGAGGCCCGAAAGCCTGGGTATGGCGACCGGGCGTGGGACTGAGCCAATACATGGCCGGCGACGGCATACCGGCAAACTGATGAAAGGCGATTCTGGGGTCGTGCATGCCCACTTCCTGTCCGCCGATATGCACGGCGTATTGCTCGGCGCCCCTGCCGATTTTCTCGGCGGCTATTTTAACGCCGTCGGCGAGCACATCCCCGAACCCTTCACGTTTACCCATTTTCTCGACCATAGCCACCAGAGCCCGGTGATTTCCCCATGTCATCTCGATACCGTCGGTGTCGGCCTTGTTGATAACGCCGTTCTCATAGCACTCCATGGCGAAGGAGATGATGGTACCGGCGGATATGGTATCCATTCCGTAGTAATTACAGAGGTGGCTGGCCATGATAATCGACTCCATGTCGGTATTGGCGCAGTTCGCCCCGAAAGCACCCATCGTCTCGTACTCCAGGCGGTGAGTGCCCGCCGGGTACTTATATTCTCCCTTTCCTTCTTTCAGACTGCCCCTGCAGACGGCCGGGCAGTGCCAGCAGCCGATACGCTTGTCCAGGTTGGCGATGACCAGGTCCCGGTGGAGACCGGAAACATCGGGTACATCGATAACGCCGACGCCGCCCCAGTTCTTCACCGGGGTATCACCGCTGTGGGCTGACATATCGGCATGCCCTCCTGTACCGTATTCATGAAACCTCTCCAGAAAGCCCGTCGACCTCAAACCCTGGATATGCTCTTTCCGCAGTTCGTTGGCTTTTTCGATATCGGCAATGGGAACTTCCATATTGCCCCGGGCGACGATGGCTTTCAGCTTCTTGGAGCCCATGACCGCCCCGATTCCCCCGCGCGCCGCGGCATCTCCTTTATGCGTCATGATGCTGCCAATGAGTGAAAGCTTTTCCGCGGCAGGGCCTATACAGATGACCTTAGCCTGGGAACCGTATTCCTTTTCCAGTGTCTCCTCGGTATAATACGCGTCTTTACCCCAGAGACTAGTGGCGTCTTTCAACTCGGCTTTGCCATTATCAACCAGAAGATAAACAGGCTTTTCTGCAATGCCAGTAAAGAATACGGCGTCATAACCGGCGAATTTCAGATGAGGTCCGAAATGCCCACCGGAATTGGCGTCTCCCCACCCCCCGGTCAACGGTGATTTGGCCACGGCTGCGTAACGTGTACCGCTGACGGTCGGGGTGCCGGTCAGCGGACCGGTAATCACACTGAAGATATTGTCCGGCCCTATGGGGTCTTTACCCGCCTTCATCCGGTTATAGTAAATCCTGGAACCCACGCCGTATCCGCCGATGAAATCCCGGTACAGGCTTTCGTCCGGTACTTCTTCTTCCATTTTTCCCGTGGGAAGGTCAACCCACAACAGCTTTCCCATGTAGCCCTTGAGCATAAAAAACTCCTTCGAAAATTCTGGTGGTCTAATCGCCAGTTTATCATTGCCTCAGGCTCGGGTCAAATATAAACGGGGATAAATAAACTTATCCGTTTATCGCCTATAATTGGAAAATACAGGTATAAATGTTGTACCCTCATATATAGTTACATACACCTCTTTTAAGGAGACTTTGTATGTTCGACTGGGATGCTGTAATCATCGGCGGAGGTCCGGCGGGCTTAACGGCCGGTCTTTACTTAAGTCGTGACCGGCGCCGTACCCTTCTGCTCGATAAAGACAGCTTCGGGGGATACATCAGGAACATCGAGCTGATAGAGAATTACCCCGGTTATGCTCAAGGTATTGCCGGGGCACAACTGGCTTCGGAAATGGTCAAGCAGGCGGAGATATACGGACTCAAGACGGAAATTGCCGATGTTACCGGACTGGAGCTGTTCGCCGACACCCGATGGGTAGCCTGCTCCCGGGGACAGGGCTATACTACCGATATCGTCATTATTGCCGGTGGTTCCCGACCGAAAAAGCTGGGCGTACCCGGCGAGGAAGAACTCGCGGGCAAGGGCATCTTCAACTGCGCTTTCTGCGACGGCGGTCACTACGCCGATAAAACGGTTGCCGTTTGCGGTGGCGGTGATTCCGGTATCACCGAAGCGCTTTATATGGCTAAAATCGCCTCGAAAGTAATCGTCATAGAAGCTCTGCCAGAACTCACGGCCACTGCCGTCCTCCGCGAGAGGGCTCTGGTTAATCCGAAGATAGAAATCCGCTGCAGTGTAAAGGTAGAATCTTTAAGTGGCAGTGATAAGGTCAAGGCGATAGAATGCCTGGATACCGCTTACGGGAAGAAAGAAATCTTCAAAGTCGATGGCATTCTGGTGCATGTAGGTCTGGACCCCAATACGGAATATCTCGACGGTGTTATACCCCTGGACGATTACAGGCAGATAATCGTGGACGGTAAAATGCAGACGGAGATTTCCCACGTATTCGCCGTTGGCGATATCAGGAGTAACTCACCGCGACAGGTTGTCTCCGCCGTCGCGGACGGCGCCATGGCAGCCATCACTGCCTCAGGACTCATCCAGGAGAGTTAACTCTCAAATATATACCCCCGGAAATACCGGGGGTATATCGGGAAACTCATATTAAAACCACCTGTTGTAGTTAATCTTAACCTCTCCGTCCACCGCCCATAAGAACGCCCGGCTGGTACCGGTCCATGGGTATACCGCCGGCCACGCTGAGCATCTGTCCGGTGATGTACGACGACATCTCCGAGCACAGGAACAGGCACACATTGGCGATATCTTCCGGCTGACCGACACGCCCGATGGGACATTGCTTGCCGAGTTCATCCATCGCCGCACTTCTTTTTTCCGGCGGGATATGGGACAGGACAGGATCCCAGAACGGGCTCTTGACGGGACCGGGCAGGATGCCGTTAACGTTAATATTGCTGGGCCCCAGCTCGTAAGCCAGGTTATAGACCAGCCCGATAATCGCGGCTTTGGCACCGTGATAATCCGCCGACGGTCCCGGGGGATGATAAACACCCATCGAGGAAATCAGAACAATCTTGCCGTATTTCTGTTTCTTAAAATACGGGACAACTTCCTTGCAGAAGAAGACATGGCCCTTGTAATTCAGATTGGTCATCATGTCGAAGTGCTTTTCATCGGTATGTTCCACTCCTATCCTGGGGGTGCCGTCGGCGTTGCGCGGCCTGGTTGAAGCGTCCCGGGGCACACTACCCCCCGCCGAACCCACCAGAATATGTACCGTACCGAACTTCTTCACCGTCTCATTGACGCAATCTTTTATCTGCTTGGGGTCGGTGATATCGCATTTAACGAAGATAGCCTCACTGCCTCTGCCGGTGGCCTCCGCCGCCGTCTTCCTGCCTTCTTCTTCGTTAACGTCGGCGATAACACAATTGCAGCCTTCCCCGGAAAACAGGTAGGCTGTCGCCCGTCCCATTCCGGTGGCTCCACCGTTTATGATGGCTACTTTATCGGTGAGTAACGGCTTCATTCATTTCCTCCTTAACATACAAAACATGAAAATTCAGACGATAATCTCTGAATGCGTATTTCATTGTACCCCTAATATTTTCAAATATCAAAATATCACGGCTGCCATGAAAGATTATATCAGTCATAAAGTCCCCCTTTTCTTGACAGTCCGCGAGGTTGTAGCTATGATGCAATCAACATGTCCGTCGCGGGATTTTTCAAAGACCTTCTTGTTTTAACTCTCAGCCAGATAATATCCCTGTTCGCCGGTATCTTCATTTTCGGTTTGCTGATTCACTTTCTTTCTCATTTTATGTTCAACTCCCTGGGCCGGGCTTTCGGGCCGGCGGGAACTTACCTCGTGGCCTGGTTGGGCACCCCCATCCATGAGCTGGGACATGTAATTTTCTGCATAATCTTCGGACACAAAATCACCAAAGTTGAGCTTTTTTCGCCCGACCCGCAATCGGGGACGCTGGGCTACGTAAATCACGAGTGGAAAAAGTCCAATCCCTGGCAGGTTCTCGGTAATTTTTTCATCGGGATTGGCCCCATAATCGTGGGCAGTCTCGCCCTGCTGGGCCTTTTCTACCTGCTGGCGCCGAACGGCTCCCGAGCTTGGGACTCCATCATCGCCGGAGCCAACCAGCTTGGCGGCGATAAAACCGTCGCTGGTTACCTGGCCGTCCTTAAAGACTCTTTTCTGGTCTTTGTTAAAGCTGTATTTACCGTCGCTAATATCTCGAGCTGGCAGTTCTGGGTGTTCTGCTATCTCGCCATATGTGTGGCGTCTAATATCAGACTCAGCCTGGCCGATATGAAGAACTCCATGTCCGGTCTCGGCTGTCTTGTCATCCCCTTCATCATCGTCAACATCATCGCTCTACTATCGGGCATAGGCAGCGAGAGGTACTTCCCTTTCACGGCTTCAACCCTCAGCGTCATGTACAGCCTGTTTATCCTCGCCTTATTTTTAACCGCAGGGGGTTTTATCATCACTTACCTGATATCGGCGATCGTGGTAAAGCTCTGGCGGGGGAAAATCCTCAATCCGTTTTAGTGTGACGTGCTGCTATCCTGGTGAAAAAGGGGGGCCTGTTATTTGTCGTTTTATTCTTACTTCCGGGAGTAGACACCCTTTACTAAAGCTGTCTCAGCCTCGGGTCCATCTTATCGCGAATCCAGTCACCCAGGAAGTTGCATGATAATACTACCAAACCGATAGCCAGGCTGGGGAATAATGAGATCCACCAACCTCGAGCGATTTTATCCCTGCCTTCGGATGCCATCGAGCCCCATGTCGGCGTTGTGGCCGGAACACCGGCACCAAGAAAGCTCAAGGAAGCCTCTATTAGAATCACCAGTCCCACACTCATCGTCATCATTACTACAAGTGTGTTGACCACATTGGGAAAGATATGCTTTATCAGTATCCTGGCCGGAGAAGCCCCGGTGATACGTGCCTGCGCGACGAAGTCCTCTTCGCGGATTCTTACAACTTCTCCCCGCATCATGCGCGAGAAAGGAGCCCAGCTAAGCGCTGATAGTGCCAAGACAACGGTAGAAAAACTCGGGCCGAGGCTGACGGCGAGAAGCAGGGCAATTAATAGCGCCGGGAAAGCCATAGCGGCGTCGGTTACCCTCATGATAAAGGCCTCGGTACGCCCCCTGGCGTATCCTGCCGACATGCCCAAAATCGTACCTATAACACTGGCGATTAATATTACCAGTACCGAAACACTCAATGAAACCCTGGCCCCGTAGATCATGCGGCTGAGGATATCACGCCCGATATTATCCGTTCCCAGGATATGTTCGGTACTGCCTCCGGGCATAAAGAACGGGGGTGTAAGCCTATCACCGAGTGACATCTCGTTAGCTTCATATGGCGCGAGGCGGATATCAGGAAGGCCAAGCCATGATAGGTCGGCGAATAAAGCGCAAACTATTATGACAGACATTATAATAATTGGAATAATCGGCAGCCTGCGCGAGGAATCCCATATTTTTTTAATCTTTTTCCAGAAGCTCACTCTTTCCATACCTCTCCGGAACTACAGACTAATACCTGATACGCGGATCAACATACGCGTATAAAATGTCCACTAATAGGTTCACCATGAGTACCACGACAGCTACAAGCAACACTACTGCCTGAGTCACGGGAAAATCGCGACCTATCACGGCCTCGGCTATTAGCCGTCCGATTCCCGGCCAGGCGAAAACCGTTTCGATTATTACCGCGCCGGTAACAATCGTAGCAAAGGTGATGCCGGCGGCGGTCAGCAGCGGTATTATGGCGTTTCTCAGCGCGTGCTTCCAGACCACCCACATCTCTGAAAGCCCCTTTATCCGTGCCAGCTTGACATACTCGCTATCGAGGACTTCCAGCATGCTGGACCGTATCAGTCTCGTCATTATCGGCAGCATAAAAAACGACATCGTTAAGACCGGCAGGATATAATGATCGAGACCTCCAGTACCACTGGTAGGCAGCCATTGTAACGATACCGCGAAAATCTGGATGGCCAGAATAGCCAACCAGAAACTCGGCAGAGCCTGTCCCAGAATTGCGATAAATTTAACTGCGGTATCAATCCATGTACCACGCTTCACGGCTGCCGTAACACCCAGGATGAGAGACACAAATAGCCCTATGAAAATGGCCGGCAAGCTCAGTTGGATCGTATAAGGTAACCTTTCCCCGATGATTGTGGCAACGGGTCTCCTGGTACGGATTGATTCTCCGAGGTCGCCTTTGGCCACGTTTTTCAGAAAAACCCAGTACTGTTCGGGAATTGACTTGTCAAGCCCCAGGTACTGTCTCAACGCCTCAATGTCTGCCAGTGAGGCCTGGGCAGGCGCCATCAGCATCACCGGATCACCGCTGGCACGGGCCAGAGCAAAAACCACCATCGAAATAACTATGAGGGTTACCAGCGTCTGAAATATGCGTATTATTATAAAACGCGCCATTATGTCCTTTAAGTATGGCCAGGTGTATTGATTCCAATATTTAAGGCAACATGTCGTTGCCTTAGTATTTTACAGTTCAGCGTTTATTATAATATCCCTACCCCTGACCGATATTAAGTCACGTTTCTTGCTTATATCGTTAGCAGTCAGGTTTATATCCAGGCACACAAGCATGCGGGATTGCTTTGTTTTTAAACATTATACAGGCTACACTATGAAAGGTGTAGTGGTCAAGTTTGTCTAAATTATATGGAAGTACCGGCTTTTCTATTATTAAAGAAGAAATGTACACACGATGATACTGGCAACCGTTCCGGCTCTACAAGATGTAGTTCCCGGTTGCCAGTACCATCATTGTTCCTTAATCGATATATATTGTCGTAGCTAATCAGTTAAACTTATGTAGTTAAAAATACTGCCAATTAACCTATCTTTTCTTCATACCGGCAAAACCGCCGTAAATGTTGTACTGGAAGCTCAGTGTCCATTCGCCGACTTCATCACTTACAGCGTAATAGGTGTACAGTTTCACAATACCGGGGCAAATGTACTCGTCGAGGAAATATTCTACGGTTTGTCGGAAGAGCGCTATCTGAGTTGCCTGGTCTGGTGACGTAGTGATGCTCGCCCAGAGGTTGTCCCAGGTCGAGTTATGTAGCAGTTGCCAGTTGCCTCCCGAATGCATGGCGCTGAAAATGAAGGGGATGCTGACCTGCATTGTCGGCATATTCCAGATACAGGCACCGCCGTAGAGTGAAGTGTCAGACGCTCCATACATTCCCGACCTCAGTTCTCCTCCTTCTATGTTCACCACTTCGGTCTGTATTCCTACGGCATTCCAGTAACTCGAGATGATCATATTTAAATCGGGAAGCCAGGTACCACCCATAGTGTGAGAATATATCTTAATCACCGGGTTCGCGAAGGCGTCCGGGTATCCGGCCACTTCCAGTAGCGTTCTGGCTTGATCGGGATCATATTTAAAGTATTTGTCTTCCCAGGCGGGGTCAAATCCCCAGCTGGACGGGGCTGTCCAGAGCACACCTCCCGGTTCGGCCAGGCCGTTGAAGAATTCCTGCGCAATCTCTTCGCGGTTTATCGCCAGTGACATGGCTTTGCGGACGTGCAGATTTGATGTCGGTCCATCGGTAGCCCATGTACCCAGTATAGGTATTACCGGCTGGGTAGGACGTCCCAGTACTCGCAGTTCGTAACCTTCACCCTGGACTTCGAGTGCTTCATCCATATTGACCGCGACGATATCGGTCTCTCCGTTCCTGAGCTTGGCTAAAGCGGTACTGGACTCGGGAACCAGCTCGATTATCAGGTTTTTCCATTCGGGTGTGATGCGCCAGTGGTTTTCCACCGCCTCACATTCGATACTCACGCCGGGGGTGAGTTTGACAAACTTCCAGGGAGCTGTTCCAATGGGATGCTCTCTGAAATAATCATCCCCAACTTCCTCGATATAGTTCTTGGGAACGATAGTACAACCCCAGATAGAGGTATAGAACGTGTAGTTAACTTTGGTACAGTAAATCTCTACCGTGTAATCGTCCGGGCACTCGATATGGTCGATGGTCGAGCTATATTCGCCTTTCCACGGTGAACTCGAGCCTTCTACCTGGACACGCTCGATACTGAATTTGACATCAGCGGATGTAAGCGGGTCGCCGTTGTGGAACGTTATGCCCGGTCGGATATGATAAGTCCACAACAATCCGTCTTCACTTACCGACCAGTCGGTGGCCAGCTCTCCAATGAAGTTACCATCCTCATCGATACCTACCAGGTGTTCCCACAACAAGAACTCAAAATCTGTCAGGAGGTTCGGATCAGTGGTTTCTATCCAAGCAGAAACGCAAGCACGTAATGTGCCGGAAGTACCGGCGGGGGTTGTTGGTGCTGACGTCGGCGCTGATGTCGGTGCCGACGTCGGTGCTGACGTCGGTGCTGATGTCGGCGCTGATGTCGGTGCTGATGTCGGTGCTGTCGTCGGTGCCGTGGTTGTCTCTTCCGGTTCACCACAGCTGGCGAGGACAAAACTGACTGCCACAATCATGATTAACGATAAAACTAATAATTTTTTCATTTCTCCCTCCTAGTAAATCATGTTAGAGTATTTAGCTTTTTTTATGGTGAAACCCTCCTCTCTCCTGTATTTTTTATCTCCCCACCTATTAGGTGTATAAAGATAAACTGAATGGCCTGCTAGATTGCAGACTTTCTGGTAATACTCACTATATTGTGTAAAATATAATCTACATTTCTTCACTTGTCAAATTTTCATCTATAAATTATCAGTTCTAACCGTATCATCAGTTGAATATACCAGACTAAACAATGGTTGTTTCACGTTAGATTTTCTTACATTGCCAAAATAAAACACCGAAAAGGGAAGTTCAGTTGCTATGCCGGGAATTAATGTATACCCACCAAGAGATAGAAAAGTATTGCGCATATCTTCAAATCTACAATTCGCCCCTTCCCCTCCGAAATTACCCCTCAGGTAATCAGCATGGCGTCACCGAAGCTGTAGAAGCGGTACTGGCGGGCTATGGCTTCCCGGTAGGCTTCTGCAATAAGCTCCTTCCCTCCGAAAGCGGTCACCAGCATGAGCAGCGTCGACCTGGGAAGGTGGAAATTGGTCACCAGCGTATCGACCATCCGGAAGCGGTGACCGGGTAATATAAAAAGGTCCACCCATCCCTCGAAAGTCTCCAATTCCGGTGATTTACCGGTCAGGGCAGCCTGCTCTAGGACTCTTACGGTTGTCGTCCCGACGGCGATAACTCTCCGGTGTTGACGTTTTGCTTCTGTCAATGCAGCGACAACATCGCTGCTCACGACGCCGTATTCTCTGTAGATAACATGCTCACGCGGGTCTTCCTCAGTTACCGGGCGGAACGTATCGAGTCCTACGTGAAGCGTCACGAACAGAAATTCTATGCCTTTACGTTCTATCTTTTCCAGTAATTCGTGCGTAAAGTGTAGTCCCGCTGTCGGCGCCGCCGCGCTGCCATCGACCCTGGCATAAACCGTCTGGTACCTGTCGGAGTCGGCTAAGGGCGTATGTATATACGGCGGCAGTGGCACTTCTCCCGATTTCAACAATAGCTCTTCATCGGAAAATTTTATTAATCTTATACCCCCTTCCCTGACCTCCATAATCTCGGCGGTAAATGTTTCAGAGGAGTCCAGAGATATCTCGACCGCACTGCCCGTCCGGAGCCTCCGACCCGGCTTAACCAGGGCTTCCCAGAGACTGCTATTTACCCGCCGCAACAATAATATCTCCACCCTGCCCCCGCTGCCCTTTCGCTGCCCCTTCAGCCTGGCGGGGATTACACGGCTGTCGTTGAACACCAGCACGTCGCCTTCAGGCAGGTAATCAACAATCTCGAAAAATTTACAGTGCGATATGGAGCCGTCTTTACGGTTCAGGACCATGAGACGGGAGCGGTCTCTCGGCTCGACGGGAGTCTGTGCGATAAGCTCCGGGGGTAGGGTATAGTCGAAATCATCTGTTTTCATGAAATTCACCGGAATGATACTGTTATCACTATACCCTGCAGGAACGAGAAAGGCAATGTAATACGGAACAGTGGTATAATATAACGACAGGTTAGCAAATAACATGAAAAAGCAAGATATAGAAAAATGTGCCGATTGTTCTTACGGTCCACCGGACTGGCAATACGAGTGCCCTGACTGCGGTGCAGAGTTCGAGATACCGGCACCGAAGGGCCCTTCCGATGAGAAAAACAGGAGCTGTCCCGAGTGTGCCGGTAAGAATATCAAGAGGGTGGGAATAGCCAAGTCCGAGGCCTGCCCGCCCGGCGGCTGATAAATTTTAGTGAAACAGGGCCGTGCGTCTGTTGCTGATCTATGTAAATTCTACCTATCCGTATCTCTTTAGAGTCTCTTTACTCAGTAAGTATGATTTTACTGTCAGTCTGATCTCAAACACCTCTGATACCAAAATCTATTATCGTTGATAGAATCGAGCTAATGCCGCACTCCTGCTGTGAACACCTAATTTGCTGTAGATATGTTCCAAATGTTTTTTCACCGTAAGAGGGCTTATCAAAAGAGCCTGACCGATCTCGCTATTAGTCTTTCCCTGAGATAGAAAGGCTAGAACTTCATATTCACGGTCTGTGAGCTGTTTATCTACCAGCAATCCAGTGGTAATTACTTCGGGATCTTCTTCTATCAAAAGCATATCTTGTCCGGCTGATTTTCCTCCCCATAGGAAACGTACTGTAAGCTTTTGGCTATCTTTATTAACGACCAGTGGTGCTGGCGGTGACGGAACATCATCAATATCATCAAGGCGGGCTCTCTCATGGGCGATCCAGCTATTTAGTACATCGGGTAAATAATGTTGAAAGTGCTTGATGTGAAAGTATTTTGATATCATTCGCCAGGCATCGTCGCTGGCTAACCTTACCTG
This sequence comes from Dehalococcoidia bacterium, assembly GCA_011192005.1. GTDB lineage: Bacteria > Chloroflexota > Dehalococcoidia > Dehalococcoidales > RBG-16-60-22 > W425. The sequence continues at coordinate 10,360 of DUFB01000090.1, read as the reverse complement.
CCCTGTCCTGCTAACGAATAGAAGCTCCTTCCCTCCCGTCTCAATAATCCCCTTCATTAACTCCAGCTTCTCCACATTGTAATATGCCTGTACCAGATGTGGGCGGAGAAGGTCGAGAAATAAACGGTCTTCCTCTGAGAAGTCCGTACAATGCCGGTCCAGTGTAATCCCTACCATCCGCTTAGGACCGAGTAAAAAACATGTGGCCAGTTGGTATTCTACACTCGATTTACGGTAGTATTCATTATAAAGGGCCAAATCATGGAACTGTTGCCGCGAGAGAAAATCAGATATCCTGTAGCTGTTCAAGTCTCCACTTCGGGTATAATGTAAAAAAACGGGGTGTTCCGTATAGTGATGTAGGAACGACTCCTTTAGCAGATGCCCAGGCAGTGCTTCGGCGGGTTCCATTATCCAGGATTTTAGTAAACCCGGAAGAGCTATCTCGTTGTAACACATGGCATCACACGGTAAAATATCCTTGAGAGCCGAATAAATTCCGGAAGGATACTGAGCGAGGCTGTTGATACCATGAATCGTCTCCACGGCTGATAACAAAGTCTTATAGTCACACCGGGATAACGGATTTATCTCTCGCCACCTACCTTATTAGAAATATACGGATGCATTTCAACTGACCGGAAAACCAATTATAAAAATACGCCGTTTGCCGTATTGTGTCAACACCACCATTGATTTAGTATCAAGTCAGGATATAGAGGTCTTAATATTACTTATTAAAAGGAGTAATAATATGTCGTTTAATGAAAAAAAAGCAGCCATCCGGCGTTTCTGGGAAGAAGTCTTCAATAAAAGAAAGCTCGAACTTATTGATGGTCTATTTACAGAAGACTATATTTACCATGGTGCCGCAGGGCAGGATATACATGGTCGGGAAGGACTGAAGCAATTCCTGGCAATGTACTTTAACGCGTTTCCTGATCTGTATGCCGAGGTTGAAGATGTCTTCGGTGAAGGCGACAAGATAGCTAGTCGTGCCATGTGCCGTGGTACCCACAAGGGAGATCTCATGGGTATGCCCCCTACAGGAAAACAGATTGCTATCAGGGTAATATGTACCAATCGTTTTTCCGGTAGCAAAATCGCTGAGGACTGGGAACTGCCGGATCTATTCGGGATGATGCAGCAACTCGGTGCTATGAAAAGCTAGTAATCATCTAAACCGCTATTTTTTCAGGTTTAGTAAACAGGATCAAACTCCGTCGTAAACCTTAAATCCTCAGTAACAGCTTTTCTAAAATTATTTATTAAAATCTCCCTAAAACCCCTTGACAAATACGCGATATATCTTTATAATATATCAAGATATATCTAGATATTATATGTTATATCACGTAAATACTTAATAAGGAGTATAAAATGTTTAGAGATAGATTTATCAGGGGTGAACGCAGCTTTCACAGGCAGTCGCGGGAAAGTGCTTTCCAGAAAGGTGACCTCAAATACGTTATTCTGGACCTGCTCAAGGACAAACCCAGGCACGGTTATGAAATTATCCGCGAGCTTGAGGAGCAGTCGATGGGGACCTACAAACCGAGTCCCGGGGCTGTCTACCCCACCCTGCAGATGTTCGAAGACATGGGCTACACCAGCAGCACCGAAAGGGACGGCAAAAAGACCTACACCATCACCGACGAGGGTCTCCGGTTTCTGGCAGAACGCAAGGATTCCGCCGATGAAGTCAGAAGCCACATCAAACGCCGCTGGAGCTTTAAAAACGTCGGGAGGATGGCGATGGTCATGAAAGAATATCATGCCCTCGAGAACGTCCTCGGCAGAGGTTTTCGCACTCTGGATGCCGAACAGACCAAACAGATTCGCGAAATCCTCATCAACGCCCGAAGTGAAATCGAGAATATTATCGGGGAAGAGTAGAGTGCAATGCCAATGACAGGTGATATCTTACTGGAATTCGATGAGGAAACCCGCGAGTACTTCGCGGTCTGGGAGCCCGTTATCTTCGGCATGGGTAAAACGGAACAGGAAGCGATACAGGACCTGGTAGCAGCGGCAGAGCTGCTTGTTGCTACCAATAAAAATATCGACGATATCTAGGAGGTTAATAAATGGGTTATTTTAGAATTATGGCGGCCATCCCCGGATTTTTCCTGAGTTCTCTATTCCTGATGTTGCTCTGGGACCCGATAAGGACACAACTCGATGTATTACCGGATATCAACTATGTAACCGCTATGCTGATAACCATCACGATATGGATAGCAGTGGCGCCGCTGGCGGCCGTAGGCAAGAAAAAATAGGATGTCTTTCAACCTTGTAATTTCTCGTGTGGATTACCTGACCTCGACGATATCCATATAGTTGACGCCGGGGATATAAATATAGTCCCCGATAATCAGTGGACACCACCACATATAGGCCATACTTGCCCCACCGAATCCGAACATGGATTCGGTATCCACGCTGTCCATCAGTCTCGGGCTTTCGGGTTGGGAGACATCCACCAGGCACAGCTGCACCGTGACGGCCTCATTGCCCGACTTGGTAACGTAAAGGGTGTCTCCCCGCAATGTCATGGCGATAACGAATCCGCCGAGTTCGAAATCATTGACTTCTTCAGGGTTGGCCGGGTCGGAGACATCTATTACTCTCAGCTGTCCCGCCCCGAAAGTCACGAAAAGATAGTTGCCGTAAGACAGCAAATCAATGATATTAGCCAGGTTAGCCCAGGGAGATTCATCCATTTCGGATTCCGGGTCCCAGAAAGGAAACTCCCTTACAAGGCCTTCGGGGACGTTCAGTTCGTAGTTGCACAGCATTTCGGGGCAAGCCGGGTCGGACACATCGTAAACGGTCAGGGTCTGCCCGATGCCAACATATAAATAACCATCGCATACTTCCAGAAAGCAGTCCCGGGAAGTAAGGTCTATCCGGGCTATCTCCCTGATATTCTCTATATCGGAGACATCCACGATGGTAACCCCGTCATAAAACTGCCCGGAAGCATAGGCAATACCGTCTGCTACCATGAGATTTCTGGTAGCCTCAACAGGCACTATTCCCAGGTCAACGGGATTTGACGGGTCGGATATATCCACCAGCCAGAGACCTTTTTCACCGAAAAGGAAAGAATACAGGATATTACCGGACACAGCACAACTGTCGGCTATTACTCCGCGTTCACCGGGTTGTTCAGGTGTAATCATGGAAATTAATTGTGGTGAAAAGGGGTCTTCGGTATCGAATATCAGGTAGCAGGTGCTGTACCTGCCGGTGTGCGAAGGAAACCCCAGAATCAGGTACGTCTCGCCATCGATTTCCGCCGAGGTTACGGGATAAGCGTCAATCAGTCCGCCTTCGGGGTCGTAGTATCTATCGGGAACTCCCTCGATGCCGGGCGGGAAAGAATAATCCCAACGACCCACTATCTCAGCGGTGAGTTCGGAATTACCGCAGGAAAACAAGGAAAAGCTCAAAAGTATCAAGATTATTATCGCTACGGACGGAATCCTGAAAAGCAACGCCCTGTTTCCTCTTCCTGTTGATAACCTCATCACGTCTACCTCCAGCCAGCGGGGAAAACGGAACAAACGGACTAAATCCGCCCCGAATTATGGCAAATAATATTACCGGTGTCAATACAATACAAAAATCCCCGGCACCCGTACTGGAATACCGGGGATTTAGTAATTTGCTTGAATATACTTCTAAAGTCCAGCTTCCTGGATGATCTGGGGTACGTTTTTCTCCCAGCCTATCGCCATTATGTGCACGCCCTGACAGAGAGGCTTGAGCTGCTTGATAAGGTCGGCGCAGAGCTTGATGCCGGTTGCTTTCTTGTCTTCGGCGTCGGTCATCTTCTGGATAAGATCATCCGGCACCATAACGCCTGATACGCTCCGGTTCATATATTTAGCCATACCAGCGGATTTCAAAGGAATTACGCCAGCCAGCACGGGTACGTTGAGCTTCTCAATCCTTTTCATGAATCTGGCAAAGCTATCGGCGCTGTAGACCGCCTGTGTCTGGATGAACTTTGCCCCTGCGGCAACCTTCTTCTCCAGCTTGGCTATCTGCAATTCCATGGAAGCGTCCGTATCGGAGTCCACCTTGACCACCGCACCGGCATAGAAATCCGGCTTTCCTCTGAGCTCATTTCCGTTCATATCATGGCCATCGTTCAAACCCTTTATCGCCCGGAGGAGGGTCACCGAATCGAGGTCGTAGACCGGCTTGGCTTCGGGGTGGTCGCCGAGCTGGGGAAGGTCTCCGGTTATCGACAGCACGTTTTTTATGCCCAGCACCCAGGCGCTGAGGAGGTCGGACTGCAGAGCGATGCGGTTACGGTCACGGCAGACGCACTGGTAAATCGGCTCCAGACCTTTCTGCAGGACTATATAGGCGGTAATCAGCGAACCTAGCCGCATCACCGAACTCTGCTGGTCGGTAATATTAGCCGCATCCACCTTATCCCGTAAAAGGGTGGCGTTCTCTTCCACCTCGGTAATATCGGTACCCTTTAGCGGACCAACCTCACAGGTTATGGCAAACTTTCCTGACTCCAGTTTCGATTTTAAGCTCACTTTATCCTACCTCCTGGTCAGATTGCTCCAGCGCGTAACGCGAAGTGTCTAACATCTCCGGCCGTGCCATCAGCTTATTATGGTCCAGCGCGTCGATTAAGGCACTGAGCTTGTCCAGCTGGTTCTTGGCTTTGAGCCGGTTGTAAATCAACTCCCAGCCACAGTCGTGGTCGGGAGAAATCTCGCATTTCCCTTCGGACGCTCCACCGCAGGCTCCGCTGACCAGACTCTTGGTGCAGGCGGTAAGCGGGCAAATACCGCCGGTATAGTCCAGCAGGCACTGTCCGCACTCGTTGCACCTTTCGCTGCCCTGCCACTCACCGCGACTGCCCCCGAGATTGATGGTATTGCAGGCCGGGTGGCAGACCTTATTCACCGAAGCGGCTACCGCCTGTACGCCGATACCGCAGGTCATCACGAGTATCGAGTCGGCCGCCGCTACCTGGTCGATTTTTCCCCTCAGGCCCGACTTCACCAAAGCCTTCTCGCAGAGAAAGTCGATAACCTTGGTGCCGGTTACGGTAAATCCGGCTTCTTCCAGTTTTTTCTTCATTTCTTCTACCTGAACAGGCCCACCGCTGCCTGAGGACTGGGCACAGCCATTGCACCCCAGTATAAAAACCGTCTTCTCCCCTTCCAGGTAGCCTAATATATCCTCTAAAGGTTTTTGCTCTGATAAAATCATCTCTCCTCCTTAAACTACCCTGTATTGACCCAGGTCTCGACCTTTTGGTGTTACCACGTGGATGGAGCATGCCAGGCAGGGGTCAAAGGCACGGATGATGCGGACGATTTCAAACGGGTTGCTCTCGTCCTTTACCTTGGTGCCGATGATTGCCTGCTCGATGGGTCCGTGCTGGCCCTTGTCATCCATCGGCCCGACGTTCCAAGTAGTGGGTACGACGCACTGGTAATTGGCAATCTTCTTATCTTTAATCTGTATCCAGTGCCCCAGGGCGCCGCGGGCGGCATCGGTCAGCCCCATGCCCATGGCTTCATCGGGGATTTCATATTCAACGTAGGTCGGTTCTCCCGGCTTCAACTGCAGCGCCCAGCCTTCCAGGGAATCGGCGATGAACTTGGCCGAAAGGGCTCGCGCCAGGTGGCGTCCCAGCACCGAGAAGAGCGCGGCCGGTGGTGCCTTGAGTGCCGCCAGCGAGCTTTCCACCAGCTCCTTCATCACCGGGTCGCCCTTGGCGTAGGTTACTGCTACTCTTGCCAGCGGACCGACCTCATAGACCTTGCCGTCGTAGCGCGGCGACTTGGTCCATGAATAGGCGCCGTCCTTGCCGTACTGCGGCCTGGTATCACCCTGCGACGGGTGCAGGCCCGATGTGGAGTCTTCGTACCACGAGTGTTTCACATACTCGGTTATCTTGTCCGTGTCCAAGTCTCCCGGTTTCAGGTCGGCGGAGACAGTGCCCTGCTTGAACAGCCTCTCCCGCATGGTATAGTCCGGGCTGCCTCCATCAAGGTCGAAGCTGCCGTAAGCCAGCAGGTTCTTGCAGCCGGCACCGATTTCCGCGTAGTCCAGATAGGCTCCGGCTACCGCCAGGACGTCCGGGATGTAGACATTATCGATGAAGTCTTTAAGTATCTTTATCTTCCAGATATAAGCCATGATGTTATCGGCGGCGGGCACGCTGGTAACGCCGCCGGGCACCACGCCGACACTGTGGGGAATCTTACCGCTGAAGATAGCCACGGCTTCGTGGCCGATGCGTCTAATTTCCAGCGCTTTCACGTAGTGGGCCACCGCCTGCTGGTTGACCTCCGGCGGCAGTCGGTAATCGCCCTCGTATCGCGGCAGGAACGGCCCCAGCTCGCCGCGGGCGATAAAGTCCTTCACGGAGTTCAGCTGAGAATCATTCCCTTCGTACTTGGCAACGTCGGCAACATTCACATAGTCGAGGGCCGCCAGGTGGTAGAAGTGGAGGACATGGTCCTGGGCGATATGAGCGCCCTGGATGAGGTTGCGGATTATCCGGGCATTATCGGGTATCTTATCGGCAATCCCGAAGGCGCTGTCCAGATTCAGCGCGGCGGCGATGCCGTGCGATTGCGGGCAGACGCCGCAGATTCTCTGGGTAATTATCTGGGCATCTCTGGGGTCGCGGCCGCGCAGAATAATCTCAAATCCACGGAAAAGGTTGCCGGTCGTCCTGGTGTCCTTGACCTCTCCGTTTTCAACGGTAGCTTCAATCTTGAGGTGCCCCTCGATTCTGGTGACGGGGTCAATAACAATTTTACCCATTACTTCTCCTCCTTGTCAGCCCAGTAGGCACCGATGGTAGGCAGTTCGACATCAACGAGCTTCTCGTAGAAAGGTGCCGTCTGGTCGGGGAATTCGGGCTGGGTGCAACCGTTGCAGGGAGCACCGGCGCCGATAACCCAGTTGGTACCGCTGTTCCATCTCCTCAGAGGGCAGTCGGCGTAGGTTATGGGTCCCTTACAACCGAGTTCGTAGAGACATCCCTCGTCACCGAATTTCTTGGCGAATTTTCCCTCGTCGAAATAAGCCCGCCGGGGACAGTTCTCGTGGATGAGCTTGCCGTAGAAAGCCTTGGGCCTCAGGAAATCATCGAGGTCGTCCGCCGTGGGCAGACCGTTCAGGATAACACCGGCCACCGTCCCCACGAACCAGTCGGGGTGGGGAGGACAGCCGGGAATATTAATCAGTGGCTTGCTGATTCCTTGCATGTCCAGTACGTCTTTCACCGACTTCGCCGAGGTGGGATTCGGTTTGGCGGCCGGGATGCCGCCGAACGAAGCGCAGGTACCCAAGGCGATAACCGCCAAGGAATCCTGGGCGAGTTCGGTTACTCTTTGCAGCATGGTTACCGGCTTACCGTCCCTCTCACCGACCGCGCCAAAAACGGCATCCGGGTCCGTGGGCACGGCTCCGTCAACCACCAGGATATATTCGCCTTGCTTCTGCGCGGCGGTGTCCTCCAGCGCTTGAATTGCCAGTTTACCGGCAGCAGCCATGATTACCGGATGAAACCTCAGGTTGATGTGCACACCGGGGGCAATCTGGTCAATGAGCACATTCTTTATGGTAGGACTGGCCGTATTCAGCAGTGAAACGGCACAGCCACTACATCCGGCTGTCTGCAGATAAACAACAGGAAGTTCTTTAACCATCAAGCTAAACTCCTTTCTCTTTATTCGGGCGTCAATATACTAGTCGCCAGATTATACGGAAAATACTGTATGTATTAGAAAAGTATCCGCAATATATTATCCGGACAAAATAAATCCCCGTACGCTAATTGATGGGGATAAAAGCACTACAATAATACAATAATAGATGTAACAGGATGTTTTTGACCCGCTCCACAGGTCAAAATTTTTCCTGTCATCAGTGACCTGCCCTGTTTACTTGTTCTGGCTTGGTATTTACCATATCCGGAATACGGGCGGCTTTTCTTCAGGTGAAACGTGAACCCGTATCTTAACTCTGTGCCACAATTATTATAGTATATTGTCGTTTATTAGTCCAGCTTGCTCTTCCGGTATCCGGGCTATTCGGGGAGAGCTCTGGCGACTATCTCAGCCAGGTCCAGGACCCTTACCTTCGCGTCGGCTTCCTTGTCTTTCAGACCGTCCTCAAACATCGTCATGCAGTAAGGGCAGGCCACGCAGATGGTATCTGGATTTTCTTCCAGGGCTTCCTCAACACGCGCCACGTTGATAAGCTTCCCCTTCTGTTCTTCCATCCACATCCGGCCGCCCCCGCCGCCGCAGCAGAAACCGCTTTCCCGGTTACGCTCCATCTCCGCCGGCGGTTCGCCCGTCGTCCGGGATATTACCTGGCGCGGAGCATCGAAGATGGAGTTATACCGTCCCAGATAACAGGAGTCGTGGTACAGCACCCTGCCGAGTTCGTCTGCATTCTTTATCGGTAGTTTGTTCTCATCGAGTAATCTCTGGATAAACTCGGTATGATGGACTACCTCGAGGTTGGCACCGTACTGCGCGTAATCGTTTTTCAACGTGCTGTAGCAGTGAGGGCACTGGGTAATTATCTTCCTGATGCCCTTATCGGCGAACATCTTGAGATTGGCCCTTACCATCCGGTCGAACACATACTCGTTGCCGAGTCGGCGTAAACTGTCGCCGCAGCACATCTCCTCCCTCCCCAGGATTCCCCAGGATATACCGCTTTTATCGAGTATCTTCGCCAGCGAAACCGTGGTGTGGCGGTTCCGCGAGTCGAAAGCCCCCGCGCAGCCCACGTAGAACAGGTATTCCGTCCGTCCGGCCTCGAAAGGTTTTACTTCAATATCGGCAGCCCACTTGGTGCGTTCGGCGGGAGCCATCCCCCAGGGATTGCTGCGCTGCTCCATGTTCTCGAAGAAAGTCAGCAGTTCCGCGGGGAATTTGGCTTTCATTTCCACCAGGTAACGCCGCATATCTACGATGCGCGGCACGTGTTCGATGAAAACGGGGCAGACCTCCATGCAGGCTCCGCAGGTGGTGCAGTCCCAGATGACTTCCTCCGCCACGCTGCCCTCGGTCTCGCCGCTGATTAACGGCAACTTTCCCGCCTGCCCGTTGTAATTTTGCAGCAGGTTGACTTTGATATCATGAATCACCAGGCGGGGTTCCAGGGCTTTACCGGTAAAGGTTGCCGGGCAGGCATCCGAGCAGCGACCGCACTCCGTGCAGGCACAGGAGTCGAACAGTCCTTTCCAGGTGAACTGGTCAATCTGCCCGACACCGTACGTATTTTCTTTAGCGAACTCTTCATTCGACTGCGTTCTTACCTTTTCCAGGCTCCTGAAAAAGCAGTTGGGAATGGCGGTAAGAACGTGCATGTGCTTGCTGTAGGGCAGGTAGTTGAGGAATGCCAGCAGTACGATGGCGTGAATCCACCAGAACGCGTCAATCGCCGTTTCCAGGGTCTCGATGGATGTTTCTGTCGGTATAATGGCAGCCCCGAAGTTAGATATGGGCATGTAACTGGCCGCCCTCTCCGTACCCGCCGCTATCTCGCTGGCATGCAGTCCAAAGAAGGCAATCATCAGAGCGGCGACCATCCCCAGGATGACAAAGGCGTCCCGACTCCTCGCTTCAATATGCGGCGGCGGGAAAACCAGCCGCCTGAAAACGGCGATAATCACCGCCAGCAGTGCCAGTACCGACACGATATCGAAAATAAGGCTGAGGGCGAAATAGAGTCCTTCCGGCAACCGCGAGTAGCTGATAACCTCGGGCGCCAGACCGTTCAGCAGGAATTCGAGGTTGGCCAACAGCAGGACCATGAAAGCCCAGAAGAGCATGAAATGGTTGAAACCGAAAGCCTTGCTGACCACCTTCCTCTGAAAAAAGGCGTAATAAATCATGTTCCACAGGCGTTTCCCCGGCTTATCGAACCGGTTATCCGGCCGGCCGATTCTGACCACCCCGATGCGGCGGTAAGCGCTCCAGCCGAACAGCAGGAAAGCCGCGATGAAAACCATCAGGAACACAAATATTCGCGCATCCAAAGCTTAGCTCTTTCCTTTCCCGGCGTATTTTTTATTTTACTGCCGAGGCACTGGCTTTTTTGGCTTTTATTTCCCTGACGTAATTCGTTATCGCCGGTATAACCTGGAAAAGGTCGCCGACAATTCCATAGGTAGCGACCTCGAAGATAGGGGCGTGCCGGTCGCGGTTAATCGCCACGATAACGTCCGAGTCCTGCATCCCGACCAGGTGCTGGATGGCGCCGCTGATACCGCAGGCGAAGTATATCTTGGGTCTTACCGTTTTCCCCGTCTGGCCCACCTGGCGCTCCAGGGGCATCCAGCCCG
>DUFB01000009.1 GCA_011192005.1 Dehalococcoidia bacterium | reverse complement strand
GGGTATCTCATCGTCGTTGATGCCCGCCATGACCACCATATTTATCTTAACAGGTTCCAGACCGACCCTGTGAGCCGCCTCAATGCCGCTGAGGGTATCTTCAAGCTCGCCGCAGCGCGTTATCCGGTGGAACCTCTCCGGTTTCAGGGTATCCAGGCTGATATTAACCCGGTGCAAACCAGCTTCCTTGAGCTCGTCGGCATACCGCGATAAAAGGACGCCGTTGGTGGTCATGGCGATATCGTTGATAGTATCGATTCCGGCTATAAGCCTGACCAGTTCCGGTACGCCGGACCTGACCAGCGGCTCACCGCCGGTAATCCTGACCCTGTCAATGCCCATCTCGGCGGCTACTTTTACTAGGGTGAAAATCTCCTCATAAGAGAGGATATCGTCATGGGACATCAGGCTGACGCCTTCCTCGGGCATGCAGTAGACGCAGCGCAGGTTACAGCGGTCAGTCACCGAGATGCGCAGATAGTTAATGGGACGCTGGAACGAATCGGACAGTCCGGTCATATTGTTTACCTTTCCAAGTGTATTATACAGGAAAGTGATAGCGATACGCTAGAAGAGAAGGATAATATACCTTACCCCCTGTGTCCCCCTCTCGCTGGCGCACTCCCTTCTTGGGGAGAAGGAGTGAAATTGCTTTTACGAAGTGGTTGCCTTAACTGAGAGGATTTGTGCTAATATAATGCACGAAATAATGACCCGGGGACGAGGATGCCTAAACATAATAAAAGAAGATATTATTTACTATATTATGGCACTCCCGTGGTGATGATTATAATAGCACTCCCCTTTATGATCATTAGTAATGTTCCATTGTTCATTATAATATTGGGTATTATTTTGGCGTTGTTATAGGGAAGTTCATGCTATGCTGTATATAACAAAGGTTATAAAATTGTACCTGCGCAACTGGTTTTTCCTTTTGTAAAGATTGGGAAGAACGGCATTAATAGCTTAAAAAATAGAGCCTCAACTATAAAAAAGGAGAAAAGGCGGAGAAAATGACCCAGGAAATAATACCACTGAAGCTGCCTATCGTCAACTGTTACCTGATAAAAAATGAGGACAACTATTTCCTCATCGATACCGGGTTTGGTTTGCAGCGGCGTACCGTCAAGAAAGAAATGAATAAAGCGGGCTGCCGTCCGGGTAATCTGACGCTAATTATTATCACCCACGGGGACTCGGACCACACCGGCAACGCTGCCTATATCCGGGAGAAGTACGGGGCGAGGATAGCCATGCACCCCGGCGAGGTGGCGACGGTGGAAAAGGGCGACATGCGCCTGAACCGGGATTTTAGAAAGAACCGCAATAACCCGATTACCGGGATGATATTAAAAATGCCTGTTGCCCGGTTGAGTAAAGCTAACCGGTTTAAGCCGGATATTTATCTGGAAGACGGACGGGATATGTCCGAATACGGGCTCGACGCCAGAGTTATCCACATACCGGGGCACTCGATGGGCTCGATGGGGGTACTGACGGGAGAGGGCGATATCTTCTGCGGCGACCTGTTGCTGGGTGGCAAAAAGCCAAAGAAGAACAGTCTCGTCGATAGCGCCGCGGATATGGAGGCGAGCATCGAGAGGCTGAGAGAGCTGGAAGTAAAAATGGTATATCCCGGGCATGGCAAGCCGTTCAAGATGGCGGATCTTGTTTAGAGAATCGTTCCTCGACAGCATGTTATTCCGTGAATATGCTAGGTTTTATTCCAGTCCCTGAGCAATTTCCTGGCTTTTTCTGCGGCCCGTGCGCGGTGACTGATTTTATTCTTCTCCTCCGGTGAAATCTCCGCCATGGTCCTGCCCAGCTCCGGCACGTAGAAGATGGGGTCGTAGCCGAAGCCGTTATAGCCCCGGGGCGAGGTGGTGAGGACGCCGCGGCACTCGCCGGAGACGATACGGACAGTACCATCGGGTGCGGCGATAGCGATAACGCAGCGGAAGCGGGCGGTACGCTTATCATCGGGAACGCCTTTGAGCTTTTCCAGCAGGAATTTATATCTGTCAGCATCGGTGGTGTTTTCGCCGGCGTAGCGGTGGGAGAGGACTCCCGGCCCGCCGTCGAGGGCGTCGACCTCGATACCGGAGTCGTCAGCTAGGGTCAGCAGACCGCTTTCGGCAGCAAGAGCGGTAGCTTTCAGGACGGCGTTTTCCTCGAAGGATTTTCCGGTTTCCGGAACATCGGTGGTAATGCCTTCGTCAGCCATGGTGACAAGTCGAAAAGGGATACCGCGGAGCAGGCTACGATACTCACGGGCTTTCCCCTCATTGTTGGTAGCTATCAGGAGCTTTTTCTCAGTCAATGGCACTCCAAAACGTCTGGTTAAAACAGAGCCGCTGTAGAACACAGCGGCTCAACCAGTGCTTTTATATTAACCGTTACCGGGATATCAGTCAAGGTCTTCGAACCGGCCCCTGAGCTTCTCCATGACCTGGGGCATGGTGGTGTACTCCATCTCGTCGAGAGGGAGGCGGTGAGGCTCGAAGGGCCCGTGACGTCGCATCATATCGGCCATCTCGTTCGCCTGGTGACGCGCCAGGTTGAAGGACTTATCGGCGAACATGTCGCGGGGGCCGACCAGCTTGCCGTTGTTTAACTGGTAACCGAGGCAGATAACGCGAGGGGGGCCGTCGAAGCGCGATGGCGTGCTGTCGGGCACCGATACCGGCATCAGAGGTCCCATGTGGGAGCCGCGCATCCATCCCTCGACCAGTATCGGAGAAGCAAAGGGCTCGAGTACTTCACCAACTGCCGGGAATATTCCCTGACAGCGGACGATGCAAACGGGGTCGTCCTTGCCGACGTACTTACCGGCTAAAAGCGAGAGGCGTTCGGTGGAGGATGCCGCCGCGATATCACCGCTATCCCGATGATAAACGTATTTGAGCGCGAATCTTGCCGGTGCACCGATGAACACCAGCATGTCATAGATTTCGTCAGGGGAATTAAATCTTATCTTCTTGTGCTCTTTAACGTCGTGTACCTCAAAGACATAGCCGCTGTGCATGGTGGGGGCGATGACCAGGCCGATGGTATTAAAGGGGTCGGCGAACATCTTGTAGAGCGGCATGTTCCAGGCTCCGGCCGAGGTCTTATCCGCCATGAAAATAAGGACGGGCTCGGCGGTCCTTTCTTCGAACTCCATCTCCGCCAGCCCGGGGCCCATGCCCTTGACGTTGCCGGCGAAGGCATCGGAAAGCAGGTCCTGTCCGGCGCCGTAAAGCTTCATTTTTTTAGCCAGTTCGGTACCGGTAACGAAGGTGTCCCAGGCCAACTTGTGTATATCGTAGGCGCCGACTCCTTTCTGATGGGTCATGATGAGCTGCAGGTCATCGCCGCATTTGGTAGCCTGGCAGTCGATCAACATACCGGCTTTTTTAGCCTTTTCCAGGCATTCGGCGGCTTTGGCGATGATATCAGGGTGCGATTCGGAATGACCGACATAACCGCCGATGTCAGCCTTGATTACGGATAGTGTAATTTTCATAATTCCCTCCGCGCAAAATTAATATTCAATGCCTTTTCGGGCACTAATCCCTTTTTCAAACGGGTGTTTGATATTAACCATCTCGGTTACGAGGTCGGCCATCTCGATGAGTCGGTCGTCGGCATAACGCCCGGTGAGAATAAGCTCGACTTTACCCGGTTTCTGTTTAACCAATTCGACAACGTCATCGAGTTCTATCAGTCCGAACTCGATGGCCACGTTCACTTCATCCAGCACCACAAGGTCGTATTTACCGTTGAGAGCGGCCTCACGGGCGGTTTCGAGTGCTAGCTTCGCCTGTTTGATATCCTCAGGGTCGACGTTATCCCGGTTGATGAGACGCCGCAGGCCGAAACTGACGAGGGTAACGTTGGGCAGTTTGGTCAGGGAATCGTATTCCCCATAGGTATAATCTCCTTTAAGAAAGAAGACAATGAAAATCCTTAATCCGTGACCGGCAGCCCGGAGGATTGTACCCAGCGCCGCCGTCGTTTTACCCTTGCCGTTGCCGGTAAAGACCTGAACCAGACCCTTGCCGCCTTTTTGTTTAGACGAAGCCACTTCTTCCTTGAAACGGTCGATTAATCAATATCCACAGTCATTCTATTCAGGTACTGTAGGAAAAAGGGTAGCATGCGGTTAGAAAAGGGTAATATTTCTGGTGGTGGTATAAACACGGAAGTCTCCGGGGTTCGGGAGTGAAACAATGACATCTGTCAAATATATGCATATAATAAGCCCAACAGTCTATTACACGATAAGAAGTTATATGTCAAGCAGTGGCGACTATCAGAAATATGAGCCAATTGTCAATCAATTCAGTTTAACAATAATCGTCAGATATGTCAATAGCTGTTCATCATCGCTACCCTTTTAGGGTGTCGTAATGGGCAGGTGTAATTTCTCGCTGGAAATACGTTTAAAATCAAAATGTGTGAAAAAAAGTCAGCGGTCATGCCAGAGAGTAAAAAAAGTCAGCATGAGTTAAGTTGGCTTGACATTCTACAGTAATAACACTATGATTTTTCGTACGTGAATAAACGTAGAAATTATATAGCATATTGTATTAAAAAGTAGAGGAAATTTCTCCTGTGCATGAGTGAAAAGGTAACAATTAATCGTAGGTTATACCCTGTCAATCCGTACCATCTGAAGGCCAGAATATTGTATAAACAGGGCAAATAAAAAGCCCGATAAAACCAGAGTTCCTGGTAAAAGCATGGCCGGAGGTACGATGGTCAAAAGGCGACCGATTATGGCACATGACGTTTTTATCAGCTACGCAAATCAGGACAAAAGAGTTGCTGATACGATACGCGCAGCTCTTGAGGAACATAATATCAGGTGCTGGATTCCGTCACGAGATGACTTACCAAGAGAAGGGTATAGTCATCAGATAATTGAGGCTATAGTAACAAGCCGCGTATTTTTGGTACTGGTATCATCAGGCTCAATGAACTCTCCTCAGGTGTTACATGAAGTTGAAACGGCTGTGAACAAGGGTATCCCGATTATTCCACTGATTATTGAAGATATCAAGCCATCGCGTGTCTTCTCCCATTATCTTTCTAGTCCCGTACCACGACTTGAGATTTTCAGGCAACCCCTTGAAAAGGGTCTGGTAAAGGTTGTTGATACTGTTCGGGTAGTACTGGCAGACCGCTCTAGAGATAAACCCGAGGAGGAAACAAAGGAGCCGGGCATCCCGGAGATCAAAAGGATGATAATCGAGATAGCTACTGAAAAATATGGCTGGATAAGCCTGGAGGACGTGGTCGGTAGCATCCGTATTGATATTGATACGGCCAAGAAGTGTTTGCGGGAATTGAAGGCTAAACGCCAGGGCGACCAGTACACACTCCCGCAGGTGGAGTCTAGGTATCGGAAAGATTCGGCAGGTGGTGATACTCCCCGCAAGAAGACACCTGAGAAACCGTCAAAACGTAGTAGCCTTATGAAAAATCTAAAAGGCAAACCGGAACTCCCTGCGAGAGAAGGGTTGGTTGCCGAGTTAGAACGGCTAATTAAGCAAAAGCAACAAACTGAAAAAGAAACTAAACTGCTCTCCGCTCAAATTGATAAACTTTACGAAGAAGGCCGTAGTAAGAATGAAAATCAGAAATACTTACTGGCACGTAGAATCAAAAACCTGAATGCGCAGGTTAAAATGAAAAATGAAGCACTCCAGCGTCTTTCTAATCAGATGTTTACTATTGAAAATTTGCTATTAATTACAGAAGAAACTTTAGATAGAAAGCGTAAGATAGCGTTATCTAAGCTGGGTTTAAAACAATATCTTCCTCAAAGTATCAAAGATATACTTAAACCTTCTCAAAGCATCAAAGATATATTTACATCCTTTGATCGAGATGATGCGGAAGACGAGGAAATCAAAGAGATAATGGAATCCTGGAAATCAGAGACCTCCGAAGTCTCAAAATCCGTTCAGCCTTCAGGAGGTATCAAACAAAAATCCGGGAGTCCAAATGTACCCGGTGACAGGGTTGACCTGGTGCACTTTAGCGTCACCTCGCCACCCACCGTCCGGGCTGGTGAGTCTATCATCGTGGGAATCTGGGCTCATCTGGAAAAACAGAGACGGGAAGTAAAGAGACGAGCGCAGGAAGAAGCACCGGATGAAGAGATAAGCCTGAAAACCCAGGGTCCGGTAGAAGTGGCCAGGGGTACTATACTGAGTGTACGCCTTACTCTTGATGACTTTATCGTTGAACCGTCGGAAGCCACTATTCTATGGCGTGGTGAAATCGGCAATACCACCTTCGGGGTAACTGTTCCCGGAAATGCTAAAAGGGGAAGTAGAGTTGGCGTAGCCACCATTCATAAAGATGGTTTCCAGATAGCCGTTATCCATTTCAAGTTACGCGTGGGAAATAAGACTACGGTTCCCAAAGAAGTCGAAGCCACCGTAAAGAGGCACCGCACCGCGTTCGCCTCTTACGCCAGTGTAGACAGGGCTGAGGTTGTCAAGCGTATCCAGGGAATGCAGAAAGCCCTCCCGGAACTGGATATTTTCATGGACGTGGCTTCGCTGCGGTCCGGCCAGAATTGGCAGCAGGAAATTCATAGAATCATTCCATCGCGAGATGTGTTCTACCTGTTCTGGTCTCGTGATGCCAGCCAGTCACACTGGGTCGAGGAGGAATGGCGCTACGCGCTGAAAAAACGCGGACTGCATTTCATTGACCCCTGCCCGCTGGTTTCCCCCCGTAAAGTGCCGCCCCCGCCTGAGTTGGAGAGCCTGCATTTCTACGATCGTTGGCTGATTTACGAAGAAAACAAAACGGCCGGATAGGTGCGTTTTTGCTATCCTCTGGAAGAAATTCTACAAAAACTCGGGAATGACCATCCCACATCCTGGTCTGGCATTGTATGAAGCCCGATATAGCAAAGTTGGGTGCTTATGCAAGCTAGACAGAACCGGGGAATCATCAGCCTTTGGTCGATGGTTCAATCCCGGCCGCTCCCGCATCTTTTTTTATCTAATCCTCAGATTAATCTAAAAAGGTCTCCTGATAAGGTACATTGATTGCTCGGTTAACAATCTTGTATGGGATGAATCAGCATGGTCAGGTAAAACGCCCATAGCTATTAAGCAATCCTCACATACAACCTCGTTCTGATGAACGTAGACTTTACCGGGATAATTATTCGGTTCCTCGGTGAACTCGCGGTCGCATTTTTTACATTTAACTTCCATCATTCCCTCCATCACTACAGATACTCTCTATTCAAATGGTAACTATCAAATTGATGCTTGTCAATGCATAACCAGTTAATTCACAGCCTCGCCACCTGTTTATATTTATAGCGTTTAGAAAAAGTGGCGCACCTCTTTGCCAAATGGCCAATTCGGTAAAATCCTTCATCGAAATTGGGGGGTATTACCGATTATAAAAGTACTATACATACCTATAGTAGAAAGTACCGAAAGCATATTGAGTAAATAGTACTGGTAGGAAGCATAATTTACAAGCATGGGCCGCATAATCAAGATAATGGGAATAGTAATATTAGTCGCTATAGTTGCAGGACTGGCCGGGATATATTTTCTGGATGATTATGATGCCTATGTAGTTAAAAGTGACAGCATGAAACCTACTTTTAAAAGCGGCGATATGGTGGTTATTGGCAGTCCCGGCAGCTATTTCACGAAAGATATAGCACCGGGAGAGATAATCACTTTCGAGCGCAACAACAACCTCGTAACACACCGCATTATATCAGCAGAAGGAGATAAGATTTATACAAAGGGTGATAATCAAGAAGAGCCTGACCCCTGGGCGGTATCCCGGTTTTTCGATGTAAAGGGAAGCTATATGTTCCATATACCATATATAGGCCTGGTCTCAAATTTCATTAAGACAAAAACAGGATGGTTTTTATGCGTGATACTGCCTGCTGCTTGCCTGTTGGGTTTTATTATCAAAGATATAGTCAAAGAAGTACGGCAGCATTCTATATATTCATAAACAACCGAATTTGTAGTGAAAACGCGACTAATCCAAAAAAAGGAGGACAAGGGGATGAAAAAAATCATAGGATTGTCAGTTGCGGCGTTACTGATAATAGGTGTGATTGGCGGAGCCACGCTCGCCTATTTTAGTGACACAGAATCCAGTACCAACAACACTCTCACAGCTGGGGTACTCGACCTGAATATCGACGGAGGAAATGTGGCCGTGACCACCCTCACCGTGGCTGCTGCAGAACCCGGAGGCTCAGGCTCAGGTAGCAGTACGCTTACAAATGTGGGCAGTATGACGGGCGAACTGGATATTTCGACATCACCCGTAACCAACACCGGCGCTGTCAGCGGCACGAGTGAATACGCCGATGACAGTGGTGACCTGGGTGCTGTTGCTCAAATCGCCATGTACCTCGACATCGACCAGAGTGGTACTGTGACCGCTGGTGATATCGGCCTGCAATCGGATGGAACTACCTATGATCCTACCGGTGGACTTGCCTACGATGTTGTCGACAACTATGCCAGCGAAGTATGGAATGAGGTAATAACCAGCATGGTTTCATCAGCTTCCGACGATATCGTCATTCTGTGGCAGGTTCCTGCAGGTGCGGGTAATAGCATTCAGGGCGACAGTGTTAGCTTTGATATTACCTTCACGCTAGAACAAGCTGATGTAGATTAAATTTAGCTAAATAGTTCATAATATCTTCCGGCCCGACAGATATTTGTACAAATATCTGTCGGGCGCCGGATTTATTCTCCCTGACAGGTATTATGTTGTGCCTGTAGCATCACCGATTACCTGTAATAAAAGAAACGGTACATAATTATGCTGGAAAAGACCTGGCGAATAGCTTCCGTTATATGGAAAACCCCGGCGCTGTTTTTAGCGCTTCTGTTATTTGCAGCCCCGGGTCAAGTATACGGCACGCCGGATATACTGGATCTGCAGATGGATGACCCGGCGCTGGTTCGGTGGGATGTTGCAGACATCAAGCCGGGAGATTCCGGAATCGAACCAGTAAATCTATACAATGTCGGTGATATTCCGGGATATGTTTATATCTGGATCGGCGAGATAATCGACGGGGAGGGTCTGAATCCAGAATCAGAGACCGGGAATCCTCTGGAACCGGGCGAACTGAGTTCCTTTATCAACTTGAATATTATCAATCCCGGCATGACTTTCGGGAAACTGACGGGCACCGGATATATGCAGCACTTCAATCTGCCCGTAAGTATCGCCTCCTTCCCCAGCAGCAGCGATCAGGCACTTTTTCTTTTAGATACCGTAATAAATCCCGGTGAAACGCTGGAATTACAGTGGCAATGGGAATTGCCGGCCAATAGTGGCAATCAGGTCCAGGGTGATACGGTATCGTTTACCTTCTACTATATGTTATCCACGTTTTATACCGAAGAAGAGGAAGAAGAGGAGCCTGAACCCACTGAACCACCGGTGTATTTCCCGCCTCCGACAGTACCTTCTTCTGTGCCACCTGCGACTCCGATAACTACTCCACCCACGGTGGAACCCCCTGTTCATCCCGAGGTTCATGAGCCCGAAGACGTTACGGCGACTGATAATACGGATATCAGTTATGTGGTATTAATCGGTCCGGAAACCACTACACCGGCGGCGATAGAAACGGGCGAAACATCAAATCTAAGAGAATTACTGGCACAAGCCAGTCTCGGTGTCGCCGTAGCCGGCACGGTCGCCATGACAACACTGGCTGTCATCCAGAGAATCAGACGCTACAGGCTTATAAGAACCGGAGAATGATACACACTCCCGGTTTTAATAAGGGTCATCAACACTTTGTGTGTCGCATTGTTCACGTATCTAATAATAATAAAGCCTGACTTCATGCAGAGTCGGGGTATTGGCAGTATTCGAAGTAGTCAGTGTTACCTGCCATTGCTTGTATCTACCCGCGGGAAGTCCGGTCATAACTGGAGAAGTACCGCCAGCCAGAGTCCAGAAAGGCGTGGCATCCCCGGCATTAAACGGGGTGTCACTGGCTCTTACCGCGAAGGTGATATCGGTGTTGCTCAGCAACGTTTCATCCCAGATAAGCATGTTCCAGATTGCACCTGAAGCGCCCGTATCCAGTACTTGGGAGGCAAGGGTACCTGGAGAGAGATATTTACCCTCCTCAGCTCCCCAAGCTCCATTTGCTGGCTCTGGATAGACGAACTTTCGAATGGCAGCCCAGTCAATGTAAGCGTAGTCGACGTCAGGCATAGCGTTACTCCCGACTTGAACATTGAAGACTACTGTGAAGTCGGAAAAGGCGTGATCAGGGTGTAATCCATTATCAAGAGTATCAACCAAACTACCATTAACATAATAGTAAGCAACGCCATCATTTCCAGATTCCTTGGCTAACCAAACAACTTCGCCACCTGAAAAGTCACAGGGGCTATATTCATCATATTGGTTCCAGTCTCGAACTATGATTTTATCTCCGTAAGACTGGAACTCAAGATAGAAATTACCCCCCTCACCTCCTAAAAACCATCTTCTTCGGTCAGTTACATCTGGGTAATAATTAATGTTATCGATACGGTACATCAACGCATGGTCGTTAGTCCATACGCTAGAAGAGGTTTTTACTCCTCGCTTTAACCATGAACCAGAAGCCTCTTTTTGAGCTGTCAGCTTGAGAAGCGAATCCTCTATGACCATAGAACCAACAGTATCCCCATCTACTTCCCATCCACTTGGTAACGTATCACCTGGAAAATGGGTGAACAAATCGGGAAAAGTACTGGCACCATTACTGGTAGTAGAGGCTCCGCTATTGCCGTAGTAAATATAGATCGTAGCATTTGAACTGCTCAAGTCATCAGAGACTTTAATCCAGAACGTAGCTTCACTACTACTGGTATATGTTTCCATCCAATAGTCAAATTCTGTAGTACCATCGCTACCAGTAAACCTTAAGTCTCCGAAGTCATCTTCACAGTGATCGTTTAAGTAGACATTATATCCCGTGTCCGTACCGCTGCCTTGATGCACGATAAGTCGTACCTGATAGTCTGTACCAGCACCAGGAGCGCTATGCACAACGTGACTTTTCCGATAATGCCAATTGGGGTCGTACCAATTGGAACGAGTAGCCAACATGACATCCCCCGGGCTTGTCGTGATATCAGCCTGGTTGCTTATTCCGGCCTGGAAGTCCGATTGCAGAGTTTGTGTCCACAGGCTGGCACTCCAACCCTGAAAGCCGTTAGACGATGACGTTTCGATATCAGTAAAATAAGCCGCCGTTTTAGCGACGTTACTACTAGCGACCAGGCATATCACCAGAAGCACCACCAGAGAAGTGATTATCATCCTTTTAAAACTGATTCTATTGATATTTCTCATTAGCATTAGTCTATGCCTGCTCAAGGGTAAAAATGATATCGAAAACAGTGCTATCACTTTGAGCCCGATTATCATTGGCACCACCGGGGAAGGAATATTCAATAACGAAATCGAGGTCACCGGCCCCGGATAGAGTTGGCATACCGTCCGTTGATTCCCAGTCAATCCCGGAATAATTATTTAAATCGTCATAGG
>DUFB01000089.1 GCA_011192005.1 Dehalococcoidia bacterium | reverse complement strand
TTTCATCCAGATTCTCGGTCTTAATTAAAGCAAAGGCCACATCCCTGTCCAGCAGGGTGTCATGGGCCAGGTAGACCTTCTTCTTGCCGCCTTCACCGAGGAACTTCTCGACCTGGTAACGGCCATCGGCAAAGGAGGTGGGTTGAATGGTCGAGGGTTTCTTGGGCTTGGGTTGCGACTTAGCTGTCGATTTCTTTCCTTCAACAAGGACATGACCACACTCGCCACAGAACCTTCTGTCTGGGGGAACATGAGCTCCGCAGCTGGGACAAACCAACTCGATCACTGCTCCACAATGCTCGCAGAACTTGACCCCCTCGCGGTTTTCATCCTGGCAATTCGGGCACTTCATGAGGAGCTATCCTCCGTGCCGGATTAGTCTCTACAGTCTATGACTAACCTGGTTTATTGTCAAGCTAGGGAATAAGGGATAACACGTGATACGCTTTTCCCCATTCTGCGGCAATTACCCTGGTAACGGGAAGTCCGCGAGGTCATTACTTCACGACTATCAGAATCATGTTTTAAGGCTTATTTTCCCCACTCCTCCCAACCTCTATTGCTTTCATGAGGACTTCAGAAAGTCTTAAGTCACCGATAATCTTGCCATCATCATCCAATACGGGGATGACATCCTCCCCCAGCATCATCATCTGATTAAAGGCTTTTTCCAGAGTGTCCCATTCCTTCACTCCGAACGAACGCCAGCTTCCACGAGCCAGATATTTAGCTTTTATAGTATCAACGAGTTGTGTGACCTCTGATGCAGGAACGCCCCTTTTCCATTTGCCGAAAAGCTGAAAATCCGCCCATTTCATAATGGCCATTCGCGAAATTATCCCGGCGAACCGTTTTTCTTTGTCTACCAAAAATGCCCCACGAATACCGGGGTTATTCGCAAACGTGATAATAATATCCTCGAGAGGTACATCCTCGGCAACCATTATGGTGGCGGTACCATGAAGCTCGTACACGTCCTTGACCATAATTCTTTTCATGTATATCGAAATCTCCTATTTTTAAACAAAGCTAGGCAATTTTCTTAGCAGTAGCTGCTATTGTTTACCGTACATTCCGGGCTATCAATACCGGGCAGTTGGCGTATCTGGCTATTCTCTCGGTAACACTTCCCAGGAGGTATGACTCGATACCGGTTAAACCCCTGCTCCCGAGTGCGATAATATCGGGACGATACTCCATAGCGGCCGCTATGATACAGTCACTAGCTTCTCCCTGTTTTATCACCGGGATTGCCTTGTAGCCTCTCTCCTGGAATTGTTTTTCCGCCTGTCCGGTTATCTTTCGGGCTTCAGCCTCTTCGGCTGCCTGTATTTTAGCGAGAGCTTCCCGGTCGGTACCCAGGTTTAACGTCGGCGCCTTCCACCAGGACTCATGGTGTGAATGAAGGGCGGTAAGTATAATAACCTCGGCACGTTGCGGGACAGGAAGAGACAAAAGTAACTGGACCGCTTCCTCCGCATATCTGGAACCGTCCGTGGCAAACAGAACCCTTTTTACAGTCGTCATTCCCTCCGTTTTTCGCGGTTCGTTAGCCAGGGAAGCCGTTTTCTTTCTGACGAGCAGGATGCTTGATTTAGCGTATTTAGCTACGTTCAGGGCAACGCTTCCCAGACGAAAATTCAGCGGGTCGGTCAGCCCCTTAGCCCCCATGACTATTAACCCAGCCTTACCTTCTTCGGCTTCTGAGAAGATTACCTCAGCGGGATTCCCCCATCGCACCATAGTCTCTACATTCAGTCTACCCTTACCCAGTGCCCGGGATGTTTCTGCAAGTAATATCAGGGCTCTTTCCTGCTGCTCATCATTAGCTTTAATTCTGGCTTCACTCGTGCCCATGATGGCATTAAGAGTAATCCCTCCGAGAAAGGTGGGTTCAGGTACCACGGTAAGGATAGTTACCTCCGTGCCTTCAGGAAGCCGCAATGCCTTAAGCATTCGGGCAGCAATTCTTGAGTATGATGAGCCATCAACGACCAGAAGAATCTTCATCTTAACCTCTTCTTCCAGGATATGTCTCTCCGGATAAGCGAATTATACACCTCCCATTACTGGTAAACAAGATGATGTCCCTGTGAAAAATCCTTCCACAATAATGATGATTTTTATTATTTATCTGGTATACTATGAGGTAAGAAACAGGAGCCATGAGCAAACCGGGGAATAACCATGGACAGAGTGCTGACCATCATTCTAGCGGGGGGAACGGGGGAAAGGCTGCAACCACTGACCCGGGTAAGATCAAAACCGGCCGTGCCCTTTGCCGGTAAATACCGTCTTATTGATTTTTCTCTCAGTAACTGCATCAACTCCGGAATCCGGCAAATTTTCGTACTTGTGCAGTACCGCTCCTGGTCATTGCAGCGTCATATCCAGGAAGGCTGGGAGATATCAAGCTCCCGGTTAGGCGAGTATATTTACTGTGTGCCCGCCCAGCAAAAAATAGGAGAAGAATGGTACCAGGGCACGGCAGATGCCATCCGGCAGAACCTTGACCTGCTGCAGGGTAAGAATTTCGACCAGGTTTTAATACTGTCTGGCGACCATGTCTACAAGATGAACTACAAACAGATGGTCGATTACCACCGGTCGAAAAAAGCCGGCTTCACCATATCGGCCATCCGTATATCAAAAGAGCAGGCGGCCGGTAAACTCGGGGTTTTTGAAATAGACCCGAATAACCGAGCCCTCGGTTTTGTGGAGAAACCGGAACAACCCAAGACAATCCCGGGGGATGACGACCATGTGTTAGCCTCCATGGGTATCTACATCTTTAACATTGATACCCTGCTGGAGGTCCTGAATGAGGATGGCGACGACTTCGGTAAAGATATCATCCCGGGATTGGTTGGAACACGGTCTGATATATCAATCTATGATTTCTCCAATAACAACGCCATAGAAGATAATATAGCTCAGGTCGATAATGGAGTCAGGAAGAAAATCCTGGTGGAAAAGACGCGTGATTCATCGTACTGGCGGGATGTCGGTTCCATAGATTCCTATTATGAATCCAATATGGACCTAATCGGTATCGATCCCCTGTTTAATCTCTATACGGACAAGTGGCCATTCAGAACATTCGAAAGGTCTCTACCGCCCAGTAAGTGTATTCTCGGGGGCAGGACGCTGGATGCGATGGTGTCCGATGGGTGTATTATCAGCGGCGGTATCGTCCAGCGCTCTATATTATCTCCCGGCGTTGTTGTCGAGAAAGATGCTCAGGTTGACGACTCCGTGGTTCTTGATGGCGTAATCATCGAGCCCGGAGTCAGAATAAAGAAAGTAATTATCGATAAAGAGTCTAACATCCGGGCACATACGCGGGTTGGCTACGACCACGAAGCTGATATAAAAAGAGGCTGCACTGTTTCAAATAAAGGAGTAGTCGTTGTGCCCAGGGGCATGGATTTAGGTCCGGTGTGAAAACCTGGCTGGTACCGGTTCGCCACACAGCATCAACCACTGTACCTAATCACAGCGATAAACTTGTATAAATATATGAATAATCGTAAGAACCCGGCGATATAACAAAATGGATATTAAAACCTTGAAACGGTATCTCTACCAGCTGGCAGGGTTGTATAACATACAGGTAGCCTACTATGATGTATCTCATAATAGACGACAGGCTTCGGTAGAGAGTCTGCTCGCAGTAATCAAGGCACTTGGGGCGCCGTTAGACTCTCCCGATGACGTGGCTTCGGCTTTACGGGAAAAGAAACAGGTACTCCATCAGCGTATTCTGGAGCCGGTCACGGTAGCCTGGAATGGTAACCCCCCGGAAATCAGGGTGTGCGTGCCGGATAGTGCGGCTGATATTTCCTGGTACGGCTATCTGGAAACGGAGGACGGTACAAAAAAGAACTGGAAATGGCGAGCCGCTGGCTTCCCTGTTATCGAGAAAAGGGATATCGAGGGGACCGGTTACCTGGTAAAGCAAATTGATTTGCCGGAAAGTCTCCCGTGGGGATACCATAAATTTTCACTTGAAATGGGTGCGAAGACCGCCGAGACTCTGATAATATCGTCACCTGGTAAAGCCTACCTGTCCCCCGAAGAATCCGGTGAGCATATGTGGGGAGTCTTCATTCCTCTGTACGCTCTGTATCATCGTGATAATCCGGGCGTCGGTGACTATGCCGCTCTCGGCTCGCTGGCCGACTGGGTTTCATCACTGGGCGGACGAACTGTAGCGACTCTGCCGCTGCTGCCAACCTTCCTCGACGAACTCTTCGAGCCCAGTCCGTACGCACCCGTCAGCCGGCTACTCTGGAACGAGTTTTATGTCAATCTGGAAAGCGTGGCGGAGTTTCATGAATCTTCAAAGGCTCAGTCGATGTTACAATCGAAGCCAGCTCCCGGAGAAAATAATGTACCACAGGATAAATCCCTGGTGGATTATCGTCGTCTAATGACGTTAAAACGCCGCGTCCTGGAGGAATGCTGCCATAGCCTGATTACCAGAAAAACAGCCCGGTTCCAGGAGTTTAACAAATTCATCCAGGCTAATCCCCTCATGGAGGACTACGCCCGTTTCCGGGCAACCATGGAAAACCTTCGTTCTCCCTGGACAGATTGGCCGGAGCGATTGCGCAACGGTACCCTGGATGAAAACGATTACGATGAGGGAAAAAAGCTTTACCATATGTATTCCCAGTGGCTGGCTCACCAGCAGGTGCAGGGTCTGGCCGATGAGGCTCGCGAGAAAGATATAATTCTGTATTTTGATTTACCTCTGGGAACCCATCCCGAAGGATACGACGTGTGGCGTCGGCGTGATAATTTTGCTCTGGAAGCAACGGCAGGGGCACCGCCCGACTCCGTTTTTACCTGGGGACAGGACTGGCATTTTCCACCGATTCACCCGGAAAGAATAAGGGAGCAGGGTTACCGGTACGTCAGGGAATATCTGCGTCACCACCTTCAGCAAGCCGGTATGCTACGTATCGACCACATCATGGGTTTATATCGACTCTACTGGATTCCTAAAGGGCTTGAAGCCAGGCAGGGTGTTTACGTACGGTACAGGGCCGAGGAGCTTTACGCCATCCTGACGCTCGAGTCCCTTCGCCATCGGAGCGTTATCGTTGGCGAGGACCTGGGTACCGTACCGTCCTATGTCAGACCGAGTATGTCCCGGCACGGTCTCCAGCGCATGTACGTGTTACATTACGAGCTTGCCGATTCGGATAAACTGCATCACCCACAGAGTAACGCTATAGCCAGTCTGAATACCCACGATATGCCTCCCTTCGCTTCCTTCTGGCAGGGACTCGATATCCCGGAAAGGCAGAGTCTCGGTTTACTCAATAAGAAGAGTGCTCAAATTGAGATGAAGGACAGGCAAAAGACCAGGGATAATCTGGCAAACTTTCTTCGTAAAAAGAACTGGTTACAAGGAGAAGATACGGATGTTCAAGGTGCTTTGAAAGCATGTTTATCGTTCCTCAGTGCCAGCCTGGCCCGTGTCGTCTTTGTAAATCTGGAAGACCTGTGGCTGGAAACACGGTCGCAGAATGTACCCAGCACCGACGACAGGAATCCTAACTGGCGTCGTAAGGCAGGTTATGCCCTTGAAGAATTTTGCCAGTTACCGGAGGTTCGTGATACTCTGGAGGAAGTAAACAGGCTCAGAAAACAGGCGGAAAAATGAGTAGGGATATTACCCTCGGGGCTACCTATCTGGGGCATGACAGAACCCGTTTTCTGGTATGGGCTCCATTCTTAAAACAGGTAGAAGTACATATCGTTGGGCCCCGGGAACAAATAATACCCCTGGACAAGAATAGCCGGGGATACTGGGAGAAAACCACCGACGGTATAACCTCAGAGAGCCAGTACTTTTACCGCCTGGACGGAGATTCTGAGTATCCTGACCCCGCTTCCCGTTTTCAACCGCAGGGAGTTCACGGGCCTTCTCAAGTCGTAGACACGCATTTTAGCTGGG
Source organism: Dehalococcoidia bacterium (assembly GCA_011192005.1). GTDB lineage: Bacteria > Chloroflexota > Dehalococcoidia > Dehalococcoidales > RBG-16-60-22 > W425. The sequence continues at coordinate 23,563 of DUFB01000089.1, read as the reverse complement.
AAGACGAACGCTGGTCAGGACTACCCTTACAGGACTATATCATCTACGAGCTTCATACGGGTACGTTTACCCCTGAAGGCACATTTGACGCCATCATAGGTTATCTTGATGGGCTAAAAGAACTGGGTATTACCGCCATAGAGCTGATGCCGGTAGCGCAGTTCTCCGGCAACCGCAACTGGGGATACGATGGTGTTTATCCTTACGCTGTTCAGTACTCCTACGGCGGACCGGACGGTCTTAAACGACTGGTGAATACCTGCCACCGGAAAGGCCTGGCGGTAGTTCTGGACGTGGTGTATAACCATCTCGGCCCTGAAGGCAATTATCTGGCAAATTTCGGACCGTATTTCACCGACAGGTATCATACGCCCTGGGGTACTGCTATAAATTTCGACGGGGCTTACAGCGATGAGGTGCGCCGTTTCTTCATTGAGAACGCCTTGTACTGGATAACCGAGTTTCATATCGATGCCCTCCGTCTCGATGCGCTCCACGCGATACTGGACATCTCGGCCCACACCTTTATTCAAGAATTGGCTGCCTCGGTACACGAGCAGGTAGAGAAACTCCACCGCCATATCTTTCTCATCGGGGAAAGCACCGCCAATGATTCCCGCCTCGTCCGGGTACAGGAAACCGGCGGGTACGGACTGGATGCCCAGTGGAATGACGATTTCCACCATGCCCTCCACGTTTTACTCACGGGCGAAAAGACCGGGTACTATGAGGATTTTGGCACTGTCCGGCAAATGGCCAAGGCATATCGTGAAGGCTTCGTCTATTCGGGCGAGTATTCCCCCTACCGTAAGCACCAGCACGGCACATCCTCGATAGATATTCCGGCACACCGCTTCGTGGTCTTTTCACAGAACCACGACCAGGTGGGCAACCGAGCTCGAAGTGATCGCCTGAGCCAGATTGTCTCGTTTGGTTCCTTAAAGCTGGCGGCTGGCGTCGTTATACTTTCTCCGTTCCTGCCCCTGGTATTTATGGGTGAGGAATACGGGGAAACGGCTCCTTTTCCATACTTCGTCAGCCATTCTGTCCCCGACCTCATAGAAGCGGTTAGGAAAGGACGCCGGGAGGAATTTTCCGCCTTTGAATGGCAGGGTGAAATACCTGACCCACAGGACGAAGCTACTTTTTTTACTGCCAGGCTCAACTGCGAATTGCGTAACAAGGAGCAGCACAGAGTCCTGTATGATTTCTACCGCGAGCTTATACGTCTCCGTAAAGAAAATCCGGTCCTTGCCAGCCTGAACAAGGATAATATGGAGGTGGAAGGAGACGAAAACAATAAAATGCTCTACGTCCGCCGGTGGAAGGAAAATAGGGAGGTTGCTATTCTCTATAATTTCAATGATAATGCGGTTAAGTTGCATCAGCCAATACCGGCAGGAGAATGGCATAAAATACTGGATTCGAACGATGCACAATGGCTCGGTGACGGAGATATTGTGCCCGATAAAATCAACTATACGGGTGAAATCGACCTGACTATGGAGCCAAAGTCATTTGTCCTTTTAGAGAAGGAGAGCTGACCAGATGGAACGTTACATCTGCATTCACGGTCATTTTTACCAGCCGCCGCGGGAAAACGCCTGGCTTGAATATGTTGAATTACAGGACTCGGCATATCCCTACCACGACTGGAACGAGAGAATAACGGCCGAGTGCTACGAGCCCAACAGCACCTCGCGCATACTGGATGGTGACGGTTTCATCACTCAAATAGTCAGCAACTATACTCGCATGAGTTTTAACTTCGGGCCCACGCTGCTCATGTGGCTTGAGGAATACGAACCCGGTGTTTATCAGGCGGTTATCGAGGCCGACCGGAAAAGTAAGGAATATTTCTCCGGGCACGGCTCCGCTCTGGCACAGGCATATAACCACATTATCATGCCGCTGGCTAACTACCATGACAGATATAGCCAGGTCCTGTGGGGAATACGTGACTTCGAACACCGCTTCGGGCGGCAGCCGGAGGGGATGTGGCTCCCCGAAACCGCGGTGGACCTGGAAATACTGGAAATTCTGGCGGAACTCGGGATAAAATTCACCATCCTGGCCCCTCATCAGGCAAGGCAGGTGCGACTAATCGGTACGGATAAATGGGAGGATGCGAGCAAGGGTAATATCGATACCACGCGTGCTTATCTGATTAATCTCCCGTCAGGTCGCCAGCTGAACCTGTTTTTTTATAACGGCCCCATATCACGTGCCGTTGCCTTCGAGGACGTACTTAACAGCGGTGAAGCCTTTGCTAAAAGACTGGTAGACGCCTTTTCTGAAGATAGAGAATCACCTCAACTCGTCCACATCGCCACTGATGGCGAGACATACGGGCATCACCACCGCTTCGGCGACATGGCGTTAGCTTTCACCCTGCATCATATTGAGTCGAATAATCTGGCAAAAATTACCAATTACGGTGAATATCTGGAGAAATGCCCGCCGACTCATGAAGTTGAGATTATCGAAAAGACATCCTGGAGTTGCTCACACGGCGTCGACCGCTGGTGGAGTAATTGCGGCTGCAATAGCGGGGCTCATCCCAAGTGGAATCAGTCCTGGAGAACCCCGTTGCGGAACGCACTTGACTGGCTACGCGATAACATGGCTGGCTGGTACGAGGAAAAAGCCAGGAAATACCTCAAGGACCCATGGGCAGCCCGCGACGATTATATTAATGTCATCCTGGACCGTTCTCCGGATAACGTGTCGAAATATCTGAGTCAGCATGCTATCCGTGAACTGAACGAGATGGAGAAGATACGAATACTCAAACTACTTGAGCTTCAGCGCCATGCCATGCTGATGTATACCAGCTGCGGCTGGTTCTTCGACGAGCTATCTGAAATACAGACGGTGCAGGTTATCCATTACGCCGGAAGGGTGGTGCAGCTGGCGCGGGAATTGTCCCACAATGGTACCGAAACACGCTTCCTGGAACTCTTGGAAAAGGCAAAAAGCAATATTCCCGGACAGGGTGACGGACGCCGCATCTATGAGAATTACGTCAAGCCAGCCATGGTAGACCTGCCCAGGGTCGTGGCTCATTACGCTGTCAGCTCCCTTTTCGAGGATTACAGCGACGAGTCCAGGATTAACTGCTATTTAATAAGTAACGAGGATTACCAGACGACTGATTGCGGTAAGACGAGACTGGCCGTCGGTCGTTCGAGAGTAACCTCCGAGATTACCGGAGAGTCGGGCCTTTTCAGCTTCGGCGTTTTCCATTTCGGGGACCACATTATCAATGCCGGGGTGCAGAAATACCAGGGAGAAGAATCATATCAGGCAATGGTAACCGAGACGACCCAGTCCTGCGCTGCCGCCGACTTTACGGAGGTAATACGTTTGCTGGACAAGCATTTCGGTGGTACCTCTTACTCGCTGAAATCACTTTTCCGTGATGAACAGCGTAAAGCGCTGGACTACATCCTTGAGTCCACCATGTCGGAGATTGAAGCAGCTTACCGTCAACTCTATGATTCGTACTATCCACCGATGCGCTTCTTATCCGAACTCGGGACTCCGGTTCCCAAGGCCTTCCACGCCGCCGCCGAACTGATTCTTAATATCGACCTTCACCGCGCCGTCAGCGCCGACACAATCGACACCGAAAACATCAGCAGCCTCATCAATACGGCCAAGCAGTGGCAGGTTGAACTTGACGCCGACGGCATCAGCTTTGACTTCCAGGAGAATCTGGAAAGAATGATGATGGCCCTGGCGGATAATCCATCTGATATCCCTAATATTGAAAGCCTGATTGATTGCGTCGAGCTGGTACACTCGATGCCTTTCTCCGTAGACCTGTGGAAGGCACAGAACCTCTACTGGGGTATATTGCAGACCAGCTATCCGGAATATAAGCAAAAAGCCGAACGGAATGACCGCAAAGCGGCAAAATGGGTCAGGTCCTTTAGCTCTCTGGGAGAGTTGATGAAGATCAGGATTAGCTAAATGTCCGTCCAGTTGCGCATACCCGTTGCTACCTACAGGCTTCAGTTTAACCGGGACTTTCGTTTCCGTGATGCTATCTCTCTGGTGTCTTACCTCGATATTCTGGGTATCTTGGATATTTATGCTTCACCTTTATTAAAAGCGCGCATGGGAAGCTCCCACGGCTACGATGTCACCGACCCTACCCGGCTGAATCCGGAACTCGGTACCGATGATGATTTTGATACCCTGATTGAAAATCTGAAGCAGCGGGATATGGGACTGCTGCTGGATATCGTGCCGAATCACATGGCGGCCAGCCCGGAGAATCCCTGGTGGCAGGACGTGATGGAGAAAGGGCAGAATTCTCCGTTCGCCGGTTTCTTTGACACCCACTGGCTGGATTTTCCCGGTTCAGATACAACAACAGGCCATCGCCGTTTCTTTGACATCGGCGACCTGATCGGAATCCGGGTGGAAGAATCGAGGGTGTTCAAAATAACACACTCGCTTATTTTCCGACTGCTCTCGGAAGGCAAAATCATCGGATTGCGTATTGACCACATCGACGGGCTTTTCGATCCCCTGGAATACCTGCGTCGGCTACGGAAATACACCGGCGGTCAATACACCGTGGTGGAGAAAATCCTCTCCGCTGGTGAGAATCTCCCCGAAGCCTGGCCGGTCTGCGGTACCACCGGCTATGATTTTGCGAATGTATTAAATGCATTAATCGTGGATAGCGACGGCATCAAAGACCTGGAGGGTATATATTCACGCTTCACCCGTTCGGATAAATCCTTTCGCGACCTGGTTTACGAGAAGAAAAAACAGGTCATCAATGAGTTGTTTCCCGACGAAATAGCAGCCCTGGGCCGGTGGCTGGCTCATCTTTCCGGAAAATTCACCGCTGAAGAAACCAGCCAGGCACTTATCGAGTCTACCGCCTGTCTGCCGGTATACCGAACCTACATCCAGACTTCTAAAATAGCGCCTCGAGGTAAGAAGTACCTGGAAAAAGCTTTAACGGAGGCCAGACAGCACGGTGCTGTGGGAAATGACGCACTGGAATTCCTCAAGGAAGTGCTTCTACTTAACTTCCCTCCGGATTTTCAACCGGAAGAGAAGACCGCCTGGATGAATTTTATCAGGCGCTGGCAGCAGCTTACCGGGGCGGTCATGGCCAAGGGTTTTGAGGATACGGCGCTGTATAACTACCATCGACTGATATCACTCAACGAAGTCGGCGGTAATCCTGACACCCCCGGTCTATCCATAAAGGGTTTTCATCGATGGAACCTAGCACGGATGAAAAACTGGCCGTACACCCTGAACACGACATCAACCCACGACACCAAACGCAGCGAGGATGTGCGCGCACGGATTAATGTCCTCTCCGAGATTCCCGGCGAGTGGGAACAGCACCTGATATGCTGGCAGAAATGGAACGAGGAAAAGAAGCTAAAGGTAAACGGACTGCCGGTCCCCGAACCGAACACGGAGATACTACTCTACCAGACATTGATAGGCGCCTGGCCTCTTACGATAATGGAAGTGCCCGGTTTTAAGAAACGCCTGAAAGAATACATGGTTAAGGCGGTCAGAGAAGCCAAAACAATCACCAGCTGGATAAAGATAAATCGGGAATACGAGAATGCAATCCTCAAGTTTATAGACAATATATTGCAGGACTCCGGTAACAATGAATTTTTAACCGATTTCCTGGAGTTCCAAAAAAAGATAGCCCGATTCGGAGCGCTGAACTCCCTATCCCAGCTACTCCTGAAAATTACTTCCCCGGGTATACCTGATTTTTACCAGGGCACAGAACTCTGGGACTTCAGCCTGGTCGACCCGGATAATCGCCGGCCGGTGGATTTTTCCAGGCGGAAGAGACTGCTGGACGGCCTGCTAAAAAGAAAACCGCCAATTGATGAAATGCTAGCTTCATGGGAGGACGGGCGTATCAAACTTTATGTAATCTATAAAGCTCTGAATACCCGCCGGACTCACCGCGAGCTATTTCAAAAGGGCAAATACACCCCATTGAGAGTTGAAGGAAAAAGACAGGAGTCTGTCTGTGCCTTTATCCGGCGTTATGGCGATAGATGGTCCCTGGTGGTCGTACCCAGGTTCTTCACAAAATTAGTCGAAGTGGATGGGTTACTCACAGGAAAACGTGTATGGAGAGAAGACCGCGTTATCCTGCCAGATGATGCTCCACGGGACTGGCATAATGCTTTTACTGACGAAAATATTTCCTCAGATAAAGGTATTGCTTTAGCCGATCTGTTCAGCAAGTTTCCGATTGCTATGCTGATAATTGAGTAGGCCTGTTTTTCAGACTTTGTTCTTGAGGAATATCACCGCTAATGGCGGCAGGGTAAGCGGCAGCGAATAGGGACGCCCGTGCATGGGCTTTTTAGCCGACCTCAAAGCACGCCGATTGCCCTGGCCGCTGCCGTAATATCCCTTATCATCACTGTTCAGGACCTCCCGCCAGAGCCCCGGCAGGGGCACGCCGATTCTGTATTTATAAAGCGTCTCCGGCGTAAAGTTGCAAACGACCACGATAAGGTCATCGGAGGAACGCCCCTTACGGACAAGACTGACAACGCTGTGCTCAATATCGTTGCAGTCAATCCACTCGAAACCCGCCCCCTCGAAATCAAGTTGATAAAGGGCCGGCTGGCTCCGGTAGAATTCATTAAGGTCGGCTACCCACTGCTGGAGACCGGAATGGGGTGGATACTGGAGGAGGTACCATTCCAGACTCTCCTCGTGGGCCCACTCCTTCCATTGACCAAACTCGCCGCCCATGAACAGCAGCTTTTTACCGGACTGGGCGTACATGTAGCCGTAAAGCAGACGCAGGTTGGCGAACTTCTGCCATTCGTCACCCGGCATCTTGCCCAGCAGCGAACCCTTGCCGTAGACAACCTCATCGTGCGACAGCGGCAGAGTAAAGTTCTCGTAAAAGGCGTATATCATGCGGAAGGTCAGGTGATTCTGGTGATACTTGCGGTAAACCGGGTCTTTACACATATATTCCAGGGTATCGTGCATCCAGCCCATGTCCCACTTCATGCCGAAGCCAAGTCCGCCAAGGTAGGTGGGACGCGACACCATCGGCCAGGCGGTAGACTCCTCGGCAATCGTCTGCGCGTCAGGGAATTCCCTGTAGACAACCTCATTGAGCTGTTTTAAAAAGGCAATCGCTTCCAGGTTTTCGCGGCCCCCGAATTTATTCGGTATCCATTTGCCCTCTTTCCGGCCGTAGTCGAGATAGAGCATGGAAGCCACGGCGTCCACCCTTATGCCGTCGGCGTGGTATTTGTCTAGCCAGAACAGGGCGCTGCTGGTCAAGAAACTGATAACCTCGCTCCGACTATAGTTGAAAATGCAGCTGTTCCAGTCCGGGTGGATACCCTGCCGGGGGTCTTTATGCTCGTAAAGGTGCGTGCCGTCGAAGAAGCTCAGGGCGTGCTGGTCATTGGGGAAATGGGAAGGCACCCAGTCCAGAATAACGCCGATTTCATGCCGGTGCAGATAGTCTATCAGATACATGAAATCCTGCGGCGTCCCGTAGCGGCTGGTAGGGGCAAAGTACCCTGTTGTCTGGTAACCCCAGGAACCGTAAAAGGGGTGTTCCATCACCGGCAGGAATTCGACATGGGTATACCCCATTTTCTGTACGTATTCAACCAGCTGTACCGCCATCTCGCGGTAGGTCAGGTAACGGTTATCATCCTCGATAACACGCCGCCACGAGCCAAGGTGTACTTCGTAAATCGAGATGGGGACATCAAGGGCATTACGATCGCGGCGTGCTTTCATCCATGCCTGGTCTCCCCACTCATAGTCCAGTACATTCACTACCGAGGCTGTCTTTGGAGGCGTCTCGCTGAAGAAGGCAAACGGGTCCGCTTTCTCGACATGATAGTTATGATAGCGTGAGGCGATATGGTATTTATATATTACACCGGTCCCTACCCCGGCAATGAAACCTTCCCAGATGCCGGATTTGCCCCTGGGTTGCAGCGGGTGGCTGGAGCTGTTCCAGCCGTTGAAATCGCCGATAACCGACACCTCCCGGGCATTGGGCGCCCATACCGCGAAGTATGTCCCGTGGATATTGTCTATCGTCAAGGGATGTGCCCCGAGTTTATCATAGAGCCGGTAATGAGTTCCTTCATTGAACAGGTAAAGGTCATCATCAGAGAGGAGAGTGAAATCATATCGCACGGTGGCGGCCGTTTGTGTTTTCCCGGCGGACTGTTCCGATTTTCGGTTTCTTCTGGGAGTCATTTTTCCGCTACTCTCCTACTTCCATGAGATTCAGTATACCCTGTAGGGGCACTTCCACCCAGTCCGGACGGTTGTTCAACTCATAGCTGACTTCATAAAGGGCTTTATCCAGCAGAAAGGCTTCTAAAAGAATTTTCAGATGTTCAGGCTTTGCCGGCAGCAGTCCTGTCTGAGCCATAATATCCAGATACGTGTTTAGAAATTCCACCGAAACCCAGGTATACCAGTACTGTGCCCAGTGCTGCAGCAGTGGCTTATCATCTTCCGGACTAGATGATAACGGCATCTGTTTCAATATGGCACTGTGGGCTACGTAATGGAAGGAGCGGAGCATTCCGGCCACGTCCCGTAGCGGCGAGCGCTTGAGACGCCTTTCACTGAGGGAACGCGCCGGTTCACCCTCAAAATCGATGATCACAAAATCATTACCCGTGTATAACACCTGCCCGAGGTGGTAATCTCCGTGACAGCGTATGCGTGCCGCTGCTATTTTTTGCTTGCGTATCAGGTTGTAACGCTCAATAACATTCTTTTCCATATCCAGTATCTGTCTGGCAACCGCCTGTCGTTCTTCAGGTAGGTATTTAAGGTTACTCCTGAGTAACTGCATGGTGCGTATGGCGAAGCCCCGCAACGACTGGTATAGCGATGTCTGGTATATCAGGGTATACGGCTCGGGGGCAAAATCAGGGTTCTGCAGACCTGATGCGAGTGCTATATGAAGCTCCGCCGTACGCTGTCCCAGGAGCTGTGCCGAAACCAGGTAAGACCCAATTGTCTCCTGGGCAAGGGAAGGTGGTTCCTGTAATAAAGACAGCAACGGTTTTCTGGGAATTGGCGGCACCTGCACGGTCGGGTGTGCCAGTACTCCATCAAAGTAACGCTCCAGAAAGTCAAGCGTATACCCCCAGGCATCCCCTTCATTCTGCACGTAGCTCTGCAGAATAGCCAGGCTGAGCGATTTGCGGCGACCCTGCCTGTATTCCAGAGAACCAGCCACCTGTGAGATATTTGTAAAAGGCGTATTCTCCGTCAGGAACCTACCTATCTCCAGGTCAGGATTAGTGCCCTCTTCAAGTCGACGGAACAGCTTCAAAATAAACTGATTCCCGTACGTCACGGAGGTATTACTCTGCTCAACATTTACGGGAACCGGTGCTAAATCTGCTTCTCCCGAGCCGCGTATCCGCCGGAACATCCTGGTCGGCAGCGTAACTATCTCGCCCGATTTTCCCCGGAAAGTACGCCGGCGGCCCATGGCTTTCAGCAACATAGCGCAGAAATCCTCGTCAATCATTCCATCGTAAAGAACGCTCTCTCCGTTTTGACCTCGCGGCTTCAATTTGGCGATGATCGCGTTGGTGTAATCTTCATCCAGCCTGTTACCCTTTTCTAAGTCAGCTACAGCGACGGGAATCGCATAGGTCTCCTCTTCGCCCTCGGCATAATCGACCTGAAAGAGGATAATATAAGCATTCGAGTTATTAAAACGCATGGGAATAATGTCATTTATCTCTGCGCCCCACGCCTCTCTCGCCTTACCGCGGAACCATCTCCTACTTTTAATATAGTCCAACAATAGTGCCTCAAGAATAAACCAGTTATCTTTCTTCCCGAAAAGGCTTTCCTCATTCTCACTCATAACCGGCACTTCTCTTGCTTCTTCGGTAGGCTGCGCATGCAGACTCAGGACTTCAGCCGGTTGTTGCTCCAGAGAAAACCAGTAGAATGCGTAAGGACTTAACGTGAAGTAATATTTACCCTCGGTAACGGGTGCAAATTCCACCCTCCCGAAGAGGTCGACCGGCCGCCAGCCATTAAACTCGGAAAGGTCAAGCTGAGTCTGCTGTGCCAGATGGGAAAGGTTGGCTATCATCAGTAAAGTCTCTCCCTCGTAGCGCCGCAGGTAGGACAGGACTTTACGGTTCTCAGGACTGAGAAATTCGATGCTACCGCGTCCGAAGGCCTGGTAGCGTTTACGCAGGGCGATGATACGTTTCGTCCACCAGAGCAGGGAATCGGTATTGTTCAACTGGTTTTCCACGTTAATCGCTTCATAATGATATTCGGGGTCGATAATCGGCGGCAGGTAGAGTCTCTGCGGATTGGCCTGGGAGAAACCGGCATTCCTCCCCGGGCTCCACTGCATCGGTGTGCGGACACCATTACGGTCGCCGAGATAAAAATTGTCTCCCATACCGATTTCATCGCCGTAGTAGATAACCGGCGTCCCCGGCAGTGAAAAAAGCAGGCTGTTCAGCAGTTCAATCTTTTTCCGGTCGTTATTGAGCAATGGCGCCAGACGGCGACGGATACCCAGGTTAAGACGCGCGGTTTGATCAGCCGCGTATACCCGGTACATGTAGTCCCGTTCCTCGTCGGTGACCATCTCCAGGGTCAGTTCATCGTGGTTACGCAGGAACAGAGCCCACTGGCAGGTATCCGCTATATCCGGCGTCTGCTGAAGGATATCAATTATCGGGAAGCGGTCTTCCATGCGGAGGGCCATGAAAAGGCGTGGCATGATGGGGAAATGAAAGGCCATATGGAATTCATCGCCATTACCGAAATAAGCTGCGGCATCTTCGGGCCACTGGTTTGCTTCGGCAAGCAGCATGCGGTCTTTGAAGTTCTCGTCTATATGCGCGCGGAGTTCCTTGATAAAAGCGTGGCTTTCCGGCAGGTTTTCGCAGCTGGTACCCTCCCGCTCGTAAAGATAGGGAACGGCATCAACACGGAGCCCATCAACCCCCATCTTCAACCAGTAGTCCATCACCCTGAGGATAGCTTTTCCGGTCGCCGGATTATCATAATTGAGGTCTGGCTGGTGCGAATAGAAACGGTGCCAGTAATACGCTTTAACTGCCGGGTCCCATGCCCAGTTTGATGTTTCGTAATCCTTGAATATAATTCGGGCATCCTTGTATTCCTCAGCAGTATCGCTCCATACGTAGAAATCGCGGTAGCGACTCCCCGGTGGGGACTTGCGCGCTCTCTGGAACCAGGGATGCTGGTCTGAGGTGTGGTTAACCACCAGTTCGGTGATAACGCGGAGGCCGTGACGGTGGGCTTCATCAACAAAGGTCCGGAAGTCAGCCATCGTACCGTAAACAGGCTGAATGTTGAAATAATCGGAGATATCATAACCGTCATCCCTGAGGGGAGAGGGATAGAACGGAAGCAGCCAGACCGCGGTAATACCGAGGTCTTCAAGATAATCGAGTTTATCAATCAATCCCAGCAGGTCACCAACGCCGTCGGCATCGCTATCGCTGAAGGCGCGGACGTGGAGTTCATAGATTATGGCGTCCTTGTACCACAGGGGGTTATTACTTACTTGCCACGATTTTTTATTTAGTCTAGCCATCTCATATTCACCAGGTCAGTGTATATACATGTTCCAGTAAATCTTTTATACCAAGCGGCTTCACCAGCAGGCAGCTAGCGCCGTGTTTCATGCTTTCTCTCTGAACAAGAGGGCTGCGCTGTGGAGAAATTATAATATACGGTATCTTGGCTTTGCGAAACATATCACAGCGCTCCCAGATGCGCTGGTCAAATCCGGAAAGGTCTATCACCCCAAGGGCTATATTCTTGTTCATTCGCAGTTTTTCATCCAGTTCTTCCAGGCTGGCAGCACCCAGTGTATCATAGCCTTCTTTTACCAGCTGTTGTGATAATACACCTAATTCAGCCTGGTTACTATTGGCTACTATAATTACTGGCTTCTTGGCTAATGCGGCTAGAGAATCTTTAATACTCGTGCCTACTTTCTTTATTCCCATATAGCGCCTCCTAACAGGCTCCGGCTTTCAACTTCATCAGCCACAGTGATTGCTGCCAGTGTCGTTTATCCGTACTCAGTGCTTATCTTTCCTGAAGTCGGGAGTTCCTAGCTGGTCCACCACCTGGCAGTAGGAAATCCTACCCTTACCAGTGTCCGAACCGCCGCGATGACCGCTGCCGGGGCCATAAGCCTCGCTAGGTAGTATACAATCTCGTTAATAGTGGTACCCAGGTCCCCAACTAAATCATTGAGAGGGTCAAATCCGGCAGTGCCTACCACGATTAGCGCCACGGTTGCCACCAGCAAGGCGAGCATCTCCCGGGTAATAATATTGACGGCTCCTATGATAATACCCAGAATTACAAGCGTAAGAATAATAGAACCATCGGCAGGACGAACTATACCTCCAATAAGAGCCAGCAGGAGACCCACCGCAAAAACGATAAAACCGATAATTCCGAGAGCCTTACTCATAAGTCAATCACCCCTTTCTCGAGTGGATTAAATTCGAATATTATCAATTTTAACATGTTAACACTACTTCTAAACATTCAATAGCTGAGCACTTTTTTACATGTCCGATTGTGTTACCCGGAAGATTCGGGCCGGGCAGGTATCAGGGTTAAGTTCCATCCAGTTCCATTCCTCCTGCCAGACGTAGCGGCTATCGCTTAACAAGTCAAGGGCTTCGCAGGGTCGCTGCGGTTCAAGCCCCCATGCTCTCAGGGGAACATTAATCCTCCCGGAACGGGTGTTGTGAGGATCCAGGTTTACAACAACCAGTATAATATCGGAAAGGTCCTCGGCATGCTTGCTGTAGCATATCAGATTGTCATTGTCAGTGGCGTTAAACCACAGGTTCCGGTCGCTCTGAAGGACCGGATTACTGCGGCGGATGCTGTTGACGCGGGTAATGAATTCCTTCAGGCTGTCTTTCCGCTTTATATCCCAGTGCTTTATTTCGTATTTTTCCGAATTCAGGTATTCCTCGCTACCCTTCTCTCTCGGTACATTTTCCATAAGCTCGTAAGCCGGTCCGTAGATACCATAGCTTGGACTCAGCGTTGCCGCCAGCACCAGGCGTGCCATGAAAGCCGGCTTCCCGCCCGTTTGCAGATATTCATGGAGAATATCCGGGGTATTGGGCCAGAAATTGGGACGGAAAAAGTCCTTTACTTCCGATTGTGCTAGTTCTGTGAGATACTCCGTTAGTTCTGCTCTGGTATTTCGCCATGTAAAATAGGTATACGACTGCGTGAATCCAAGCTTGGCGAGTCTATACATGGTTTTGGGCCGGGTGAATGCCTCGGCAAGGAAGATAACCTCAGGGTAATCCTTTTTTACTTCGGCGATAAGCCATTCCCAGAAGCGAAATGGCTTGGTATGCGGGTTGTCCACACGGAAGATTCTTACGCCCTGTTTCGCCCAGTAAAGCACCACATTTTTGAGCTCCTCCCAGAGCGCCTGCCGGTCATCCGTCTCGAAGTTGATAGGATAGATATCCTGGTATTTCTTCGGGGGATTCTCCGCATACTGCACGGTACCGTCGGGGCGCCAGAGGAACCATCCGGGATGCTCTCCGACATAGGGATGGTCCGGCGAACACTGGAAGGCAATATCAAGGGCTATCTCAATATTAAATTTCTTTGCCGCGGCAACAAGATTCCTGAAATCTTTCAGCGTCCCCAGTTGGGGATGAATACTCCTGTGTCCCCCTTCCTCTGAGCCGATTGCCCAGGGAGTACCCGGGTCGCCATCCCCGGCGATAATGGAATTATTCTTACCTTTTCGGTTGGTATGGCCGATGGGATGGATGGGTGGAAGATAGAGCACGTCAAAACCCATATCGGCTATATAGGGCAGCCAGGCTTCACAATCCTTAAAAGTCCCGTGATGCCCCGATTTATCAACACAGGAACGCGGGAACATCTCGTACCAGGTGCTGAACTCGGCTTTCTTCCGCTCGACCGTAACAGCAAGCTCCCTCGGGTAGGTAACGGCGGAACTACGAATAGCATATTGCTCCATGAGTTTACCTAACTCACTGCTCGTGGCCAGCTTTACTTTTTCCTTCAAACCGATTCGATTGGACTCCATCGCCTCCGCCAGGCTTGATAATCGCTTGCGGGCAGCACCCAGTGTCTGTCCGGCGGTTTCCCTTACGATTTGTGCCCCGATTCGCAAGTTTATCTCAATATCTTTCTGTTTGGCTTCCACCCGCTTTTTAAAATCCTGTCGCCATGTCTTGAACCGGTCCACCCAGGCTGTGATTGTATAGTAATATGTCCCCGTTTTACTTACCGTAAAACAACCACGCCAGCGGTCATTTACTAGCAATTCCATCGGGGTTTCCGTCCAGTTTTTCTCATCTTCCCGGCGATATAGAAGGTAAGCCGAAATAACGTCATGACCATCAGCGAAAATATCCGCTTCAACGGTTAAACTGTCGCCGATAACGCGCTTGGCAGGGAAATGACCACCATTGATTTCCGGTCGTACTCCTTCGATGACAACACGCTCATTTACTTCAACAGAATCCAAAGCCTTTCTCCCGGTTATAAAGAATATCGATAGAAAAACCGTTCTATATCGCTAAGTTCGTTCTAAAGAAATTCTTCCAGTACCCCTCATAATTACTTATGATTGTGGGTCAATTCTATCACGTTGTTCAGTAACTGTCATACCCTGGATAGCCGGCAGGTACATTATTTCATAATATTCTTTAAACATCCGCCGTGTATTGAATACAGGGATTATCGATTGAAGTGACCTTTTTACCATAGCATACCATTCCCTGGGCACGCCGATTCTATCACGGTTGTAATACAGGGGGGCTACCTGCTGCTCAAGGATAGAATAAAGAGCCTCGGCATCCGCTTTATCTTCCTCTTCTTTACTGGGAAATGGAGATTCATCGCCGATATTCCAGCCGTTGTTGCCATTATAGGCTTCAGTCCACCAGCCATCCGGCACACTCAGGTGCAGAACGCCGTTAAGCACGGCTTTCATACCACTGGTCCCCGAGGCCTCCTGCAGGCGACGGGGCGTGTTGAGCCAGACATCCACACCCTGCACCAGGTACCTGGCCAGTCGCATATCATAATCCTCGAGAAAGGCGATTCTACCCTGGAATTCCCGGTCTCTGGCTATGGTATGTACATATTGTAGAAGCTTCTTGGAAGCAGTGTCAGCGGGGTGTGATTTACCGGCGAAGATTATCTGGACGGGACGCCAGCGGTCATTAATAATCTTCTTCAGCCGCTCGGTATCTTTAAACAGCAAATCCGGCCTCTTGTATTCGGCAAACCGCCGCACGAAACCTATGGTAAGTGCGTCATGGTCGAGCAGCGAACCCATCGCCAGTATCTGCTGAGGAGTTGCCTCTCCTTCCGCCCATCTCTGCTGGGCACGCTCCATGATTATATGAAACAGCTTCCTCTTTAAAACAAGGTGGACCCGCCAGATTTCCTCATCCGGTATGTCATCAACGTTTTTCCATAATTCAACATCATCCTGCTGTTCCACCCAGTCTTTCCCGAGATACTTGCTGTATAATTGCCGGTTTTCAAGAGCAATCCACGTGGGTGCATGTATACCATTGGTGATAAATGTAATGGGAATATCGTCTTCAGAGCAATCAAGCCACAGGTTGCACCACATTTTGCGGGTTACCTTTCCATGAAGCTTGCTTACGGCATTGCGGTGTTCGGAGGTCTTCAGGGCGAGAATCGTCATGTTAAACGAATCCTCTCCGGCATCCTGCCTGCCCAGGTTTAGCAGTGTTTCCATGTCGGTGCCTAAAGAAGGCCAGTAATCTGCAAAATAGCGCTTAACAAGTTCGATGGAGAAGGTATCATGTCCGGCGGGAACAGGGGTATGAGTTGTGAAAACGGAGGACTTTTTAACGACATCAAGTGCCTCGTTAAAAGCTTTACCGCTGGCTACTTGCTCCCTGACACGTTCCAGCATCATAAACGCGGTATGGCCTTCATTGGCATGCCAGATTGCCGGTTCGATATCCAGAGCGCGCAGGACACGTACCCCGCCGATACCGAGCAATATTTCCTGCTGGAGCCGGTGTTCCCGGTCGGCAATATAGAGTCGACTGGATAACTCTCTGTCTTCAGGTCTGTTTTCCTCTATATCTGTATCCAAGAGGTAAAGGTCCACCCGTCCCAGCGGCACCAACCACGCGCCGATATGCAGTTTTCTATCCCTGAGTTGTACCTCGGCCAGACATTGCTTACCGTCCTTGGAAGTGATGGCCGTCAGCGGCGCCTTACTGAAATCCAACTGACTGTATTCTTCTTCTTGCCAGCCATCTGCCGAGATACGCTGTCTGAAATATCCCTGCGGGTACATAAAGCCAACGGCAACCATAGGTACCCCCAGGTCGCTCCCCTCTTTACAGAGATCGCCGGCCAGAACGCCAAGTCCGCCGGCATAAATAGGTAATGAGTTATGCAGGGCAAATTCCATAGAAAAATAGGCTATTGAACTCTGCGGATTATCAGGGTATTTTTTAGAGTACCAGGAATTGCTATCGGTCATTTCCTTATCAAAGACATCAACCGCATTATCATATAGGGAAAGGAAATCGTTATCACCTGCGGCTGCCTGAAGCTTCTCCAGGCTAATCTCATAAAGCTGTTGTACCGGGTTATGCCCGGATGATCTCCATAGAGAGTAATCCAACCTCCGGAACAGGGCACGCCCTTCGGGGTGCCAGCTCCACCACAGATTATTCGCCAGCTCCTCGAGCCTTCCTATGCGTTCCGGTATTTTCGAAACAGTCATTATAATTCCTTAAATAATATTTTGCTAAGAATTATACTCCAGCCTAGCGGACAAAGCTAATTCAATGAAAAAACCCCCTATTGTAAAACATGGTGAATTCAGGATATAAATCGCAAGCACTGGCTTCAAGGTAGGTATAATATTGCCTTTCACTAAGTTATTTTTAAATAGTCTGTGCTCTCTTATCTATGATCGTATTAGAATTTCGTGGAAATTTTACTTCAGTAAATAAGCCCCGGACCATAAGCCATTAAAGAAGCTCCTGGCATTGATGCCAAGTACGCGTGTATCGTAACCGCCCTCCTGGACGACAAGGGTAGGCAATCCGAGTGAACCAATCATTTTACCGATGTTCTCAAAGTCGCCGGCCTCCAGAGTCCAACCGCCCGTAGGATCTTCCTTGGCAGTATCGAGACCGAGAGCGATGACGAGGAACCTGGGATTGTGTCTGTGTATTCTTTTTATTGCCTCTTTGAGTGCTTCTATGTAAATTTCACCGCCAATATTTTCCGGCAGGGGGATATTCAGGTTAAATCCTTTACCAGGTCCCCTGCCCTTTTCACTGACGAAGCCGCTGAAATAGGGGTAAGTAAAACGCGGTTGTCCATGGATGGATACCGTCAGCACGTCGGTACGGTCGTAGAAAATCTCCTGCTGGCCGTTGCCGTGGTGGTAATCAACATCGAGAATAGCGACTTTCCCATAATCGCTGAGGAGCTGGGTGGCCGCCGCCGTGGAGTTAAAATAGCAAAAGCCGCCGAAGCTGGCGATCTCGGCATGGTGACCGGGCGGGCGTACCAGCGCGTATGCCAGACGGTAACCTTCCAGGAGCTGCTTGGCAGCGGTAAGGGCGCAGTCTACAGCCCGTTTGGCAGCCAAGTAGGCGTTACCGGTGAGGGGTGTGAAGGTATCAATGCAGTAATAACCGGCACGTATGGGTAAATCCTTGGGGGGACGTGTACGATTACGTACCGGGAAGACATAGGGATATACCGCGGTATCTTCGTCAAGCCGGGTACAGACCGCCTCCAGATAGTTCACGAAACGGTGGTCATGAATCCTCTTGATATGCTCTTCTGAAAAATGGCGTACCGGTACTTTTTGAAACAGAGTAGTTTTCGCCAGTTCTTCCAGAATCACTTCTATTCTCACGGGGGATTCAACATACCCGATTTCCTCAACGTGGTGAATCCAGTGGCGGTCATTAACAACCAGTCTGACACGTTTATCCAGGGGTGTGGTTCGCTGGATAGGCAGGGGAGGCTTCTTGACATACCGGGGAGGTCGTAGCTGTACCGGGTCATCCATGAATGATTCAACCACCATATCGACATACTCGGGTGGACAGACACCACGGTACTTGCGCTCCAGGATTGCCCGGACGATTTCCCGGGCGTTATCACGGGGCAAGTCGATATCCTCACCAAGGTTATCATAAACGAGGAAAGGCGGATTATCACTTCCCAGCTTCAGAGGGGTTTCGTAGGCGGTATTGATTATCGGCCGTGCCCCGTATCTTTCGTAAAAACGCAGGCGCGCTGCGTTCTGCTTCCTGATAACGGGGTCGCGGCTTAATTCCGGAGTATCGGGGAGGCATTCGAAGAAAAGACCGAAAGTGTCTAAATCGAGGGTTTCCTCACGCACTCTTTCGTAAAGAGCCCCTCCGATTCCCCCGCCCGTTTTTTGCTCGGCGGCGGAAATATAATCCAGATAGCAGAATTTGAGAGTCGGCTCATGGAAGAGGAGAGCAAAACCATCGACATGCTCCTTGGCTCCTTCGGCAATAAAGAGAATCGCCCGGAAACGGTACTTCATGGGATTACGCAGCTGCTCCGGTAGCTTTCTTATATCCCTCTTTGAAAGCAGCGGGAACTGGGTTCGCAGGATATCCTGAACCTGCCCGATGGCCTGCTGGTTGGCAGGAGTAATATCGTCATAGACACGTCTGATGCGGAACACTATTTAATCCTTATAACATCAAATTACAATGATAGCTTAGTCCTTAAGATTTATTATACCAACCATGTTAAGCCCATGTATAATCATACTCACAGCAATAGCCGCCAACAGGAGGCTGAACACACGGGAAATGGCGCGCAGTCCCCCTTTTCCCATAAAGCGGACAATGTACTCGCTAAACAGGAAGATGATCCAGGTCACCACCATGTTCAAAATAAAGGATATAAGCACCATATATAAAGGGTATTGCATTGCCAAGAGCAATAAAGTGGTAATGGTGGCCGGTCCTACTGTTAAAGGCGTACCGATGGGTACTACGGCGACCATCTCTTCCTTGACGACCGTTACCATGTGGCCGGTTGTCATATATTTAATGGCAAAGATGAGCAGAATGAGTCCGCCAGCGATGGCGAAGGCGCCTACCGTAATACCCATCGCGTTAAGAATAAGCTGTCCAAAGAACAGGAAGACGAGTCCAACGAGAGTAGCGGTAAGAATGGCGATATGGACGATGTGGCGGCGTTCTTTCTTTGTCGCGTCCTCACTAAGTGAGATGAGGAATGGTACATTACCCAGGGCATCAATAACGATGAACAGGGGTACGAAAGTCATTAGAAGGTAGTGCAGGTGTTCCGTAAATACGGTCATCGTAGTGCCTCGACAATGCTTACCCGAATAGTTTGCGGAGGATTACTCTGTCATCTCCGGGTTCGTAAAAATCCAGTACGCGAGCTATCTCCTCATAGCCATGTCCGATATAAAACTGACGGGTCTTTGCGTAAGCCGGTGTGGAGGATGTCTCGATGAGAACAAGCCTGCCCTTGGATTTTCTGATATCTTTCTCGGCAGCTTTAAGAAGTGCACCACCGATGCCCTGCCCCCGATTGTTACGCGATACGGCTTCCCAGTAAATGTCCCAGGTGCCAACGGTCAGCGGGGTTGGCCCGTAACAGACAAACCCGATTACTTCTTTATTGTCCTCGGCTACTAATATAAAATAGCCCGATTTTTCTTTACCATCTAGGCAGCTATCGATTACTTCCTCGGCTACGCTAACCTCGTAAGATTTAAATTCGGGCGTGTTTTTTAATATTCGTAATAAGGCGGTTCTGTCTGAAGCTGATATGGGACGTATTCTTGGATTCATGTTTTTTCCTGTCTAAGGCGAGCTTGACTATTTTATCAATCAGTTTTTCATAGTTCATACCGGCAGCGGCCGCCTGGATGGCAACGCCGGCACCGGGCGAAATATCCGGGTTGGGATTTACCTCAATAACATTAATTTTAGACTCGCTATCCATCCTCATATCGATACGGGCATATCCCGCGCAATCCAGCAAGCGGAAAGCCGCCAGAGCCGTTCTTCGCATAGATTCGCGTTCTCTGGCATTTATTTTAGCCGGACATATTACCTGGGTATTTTTGTAGTAGACACTGCCGGGTTCCCATTTAGCCTCGAACGTGAGAATCGGCGGCATCCCCGCGGGGAGTGTGTAAGCAATCTCGGACGGCGGCAGTACCTCGGGATGGTTATTGCCGATGACGGTAACATTGAACTCACGTCCGCTGATGAATTCTTCCACGATGACCTGGTTGTGATAATCATCGTATATCTTCTTTACACGCCTCTCCAGAGAAGGAAGGTCATTCACGACGCTTTCGGGAGTGATGCCGTGGCTGGCATCCTCGCGGCAGGGTTTGACGATACAGGGGAATTCAAGCCGGAAGAGGTTCATTTTCTGAGGGCTGAGTAACTGGAAATCCGGCGTGGGAATACCGGTGGCTCTCAAGGCTTTTTTCACTCCGAACTTGTCGATAGCGTCCTTTAATGCCTCCGCCGGGTTGCCGGTGTAAGCTTTTCCCATTTCCGAGAGAATCCCCGGTACCAGCGTCTCAGATTCGGGTTGTCCGGGGAAACCTTCGAAAAGATTGAATATTATGTCCGCTTCCAGCGACTCAAGAGTACTTTTCAAGCCTTCGCGGGGCAGTAAAAGGGGAACAACGCTCACGTTGTAACTGAGCTTAAGCAATGCCTGCCGCACCGCCTCCACACAGGGAAGGATACTCTGTACCGCCTTCTCTTCTTTGTTTTTATCGTAATAAGACGACCTCGGTTCGTTATAGACGATGGCTATACTTTTAGACATTGCGGACACCTCTTCAGAGCGGCATCTAGTACTGCGCCGATTACTCCCTGGTGAGTCCACCCCATCTTGATAGCCATGATGATCAGGTCGCTGTAAGTTCCTAGTCCCGGTAGGGGATTTATTTCAATAAAGTATGGCGTGCCGTCATCTTTCACACGGAAATCAACGCGGGCGAAATCACGGCAACCGAGCGTCTCAAATATCCTCAGGCTTGCATCCTCGATTTTATGTAAGGTCCCGGATTTGAGAAGGGCAGGACATTCGTATTCAACCAGCGCTTCGTAGTCACGCTTTACTTCCAGCGAATAGACAAAATGGTGTTGCCGCGTCTTCGGCAGAATACGCATTATGCCCAATACTTCAGGGCGTTTATTACCGATTATACCCACGGTGACCTCATCGCCATCAATAAATTCTTCTATCATTACCGGTTGCCGATAGAGTTCGAGAAGCCGCCGGACTTCATTAATGGTGTGAAGCATGCTGTTAGCGACAGAACTATAACGGATGCCTTTACTGGAGCCCTCGAAAGCTGGTTTGATAATCACCGGGAAGGTAAACCTTTCCATGGACAAAACACTCTGACTCTCCCTATCGTCAACAACCAGCCATCGTGGTGTTTTAATGCCTTCCGTCGCTACTATTTTCTTGGCGAGAGGTTTATCCAGACATACCGCCAGGCATTGAGGGTCGGAGCCGGTATAGGGAACGTTCAGCATCTCCAGGACCGATGGTACCTGAGCCTCCCGACTGCGATAACCGCCCCGACCTTCGGCGATATTAAAAACAAAATCAACTTCTTCACGCCGGATGTTATCCAGGAACTGCTCGCCACCACCGAGCCAGACGACCTGATGGCCTCTGGCTTCAATGGCATCAGAAATTATCTCAATCGTCTCGGTTGAGTCGTATTCTTCCAGAGCATCATCAGTCATGGATGTATTTAGTACATCCGTCTTAAGGTCATATGATAAACCGATTCGCATCAGTTTCTCCTTTTTCTCACGTTTACGGGTACGGTTTCCGTCAATAAACTCTCGACAATATCGCTTATCGGTTGTGGGACCGTTGTTTTCTCGATGCTGGGCTCCGGTTTCGGATTGCGATAACGATAAACCTGCCCCTCGTAATTCCTTAATAACAGCTCTTCATCGGTCATGGATAGTACGTAGTTAGGCTGCAGGGGTACTTTGCCGCCGCCATGAACCAGGTCAACCACAAAGGTTGGTATGGCCAGTCCGGAGGTATATCCGCGCATGCCTTCGATAATTTTCACGCCTACTTCCACCGGGGTACGTAAGTGTTCCGTACCCTGGACCTCGTCACACTGGAAGAGGTAATAGGGGCGTACTTTCGCCTTCAAGAGCCCGTGGCATAACGCCGTCATTGTCTCAACAGAATCGTTGATGCCCCGCAGCAGCACCGATTGATTGTTTACGGGCACACCGGCTCGTATTATCCGGTCACAGGCATGTGTCGCTTCCAGGGTCAACTCACGGGGGTGGTTGAAGTGAGTATTAAGCCAGATAGGACCGTATTTAGCCAGAACCGCACACAACTCCGGATCAATCCTTTGCGGGAGTACCACAGGGAACCTGGAGCCGATACGTATTATTTCTACGTGCTTGATTTCCCTGAGCCTGAAGAGGACTTTTTCAATTTGCTGGTTTGAAAGCGTCAGGGGGTCGCCGCCGGAGATAATTACGTCGCGGACACAACTATTGTTCCTTATATAGTCTAGCATTTTATCAATCTCGATATCGGTGCGCGTCCAGGCACCGTGCCGCCACTCTCTCTTACGCGTGCAGTGACGGCAGAGCATGGGACAGATATCGGTAAGTACCATTAAAACACGGTCGGGATAACGATGTACCAGTCCCGGGACGACCGAGTCTTCCTTTTCTCCCAGTGGGTCTTCCATACCCATGAAGCCCATGGCTGTTTCCAGGATAGACGGAACCGCCTGTTTTCGGATCGGGTCGTCAGGGTCATCGGGATTGATTAGTGACATGTAGTAAGGTGTGATAGCCAGCGGGTATTGATGGACAACGCTTTCAAGCTGTAACTTCTCTTCTAATGACAATGGAATATACTGACTTAGCTGTTCAACGGTCGTAATACGGTTTCTAAAATGCCACTTCCAATCGTTCCAGCAAATATCAGCAACGCCGGGGAAAAACTTCTCTCTGCCGGTGACACGTTTACCGGGAGGTTCTTCCTGAGCAGCGGGTGGGCATGTTTGTTCGATGGGAGACTCCGTAACAACAACACTACGGAGTCGGGTTCGGGTGGTGACTCTGGGGGCAGTAGAGGCAGATTTTGCGGTAACAGTCACCGGTGCTGTATTCAATTTTTCCTTTCGCAACGCTCCTTTTTTATAATATTCAATAATTATGTTTTTTATGCCAGGTATTTATCACAGGCAAGTTTCTCTAATAGAAATAAATGGCGCTTAATGTAGCGGTTATGGTACCGAGAGTATCCGAGTTACCAAAATATAAGGTATATCTCTGTCCGGCATTAACCGTTACGTTAACATTATTACCGGTACCGAAAACGTAGTAGGTTGTAAAACCCGTAGTATTGTTAGTTACCCTGATGTACCCCGTTG
>DUFB01000088.1 GCA_011192005.1 Dehalococcoidia bacterium | reverse complement strand
CTTATCCTTCCCCGGAGGTAAAAAAATAATAGCCGATTGGTATTGACAAAAGAACATTTGTTCTATATAATTATTACTTACCGAGGTGAATCATGAAAATACTCTGTGTGCTGCTACCGCACTTCCCCTGGAGGTGCGAGGTGCTGAAAGACCCGGCCATCGAGGGCCACCCCGCCGTGGTGACGTACACCGCGGGTTCGCACCGGCAGGTGCTGGACTTTTCCCCCGGGCTGGATAACCTGCAGCCCGACATGCCGCTGCAGCAGGCACTGGCCTATCAGGGCGAGGTAGAGTTGCTCCACGCCGATATCCCTTACTACCGGACTGTCTTTAATGAAATACTGGCATCGCTGGAGCAGGTAAGCCCGCTGGTGGAAGGCTCGGAGCTCGGCTGCGCTTACGTGGGAGGAGACGGGCTGCAGCTGATTTACCCGGACGACGACGCCCTGCTGAAAGCAACAGGAGAAGCCATCCCTGAGACTTTCATGTTTCAGATTGGAATAGCCGGGAATAAGTTTCTGGCGTATCTGGCCGCCCGCCGCAGCCCTCCCGGCGGGCACCGGGTATTGACCGGCGATGTTGCCTCTTTCCTCAGGAAGCTCCCCTGCGATGTCCTGCCGGTATCGATGAAGAGCAAAAACAGACTGCAAGACTTTGGTATACATACCCTCGGCCAGGTGGCGGCTTTACCCCCGGGTCCTGTTCAGTCACAGTTCGGACCCGAGGGCAGAAGAATCCGGGACCTGGCGCGGGGCTATGACGATACCCCCCTCCACCCCCGCATGATGGAGGAAGCTATCGAAGAGAGCGCCACGCTGGCTTCAGTGACCGTTTCCCTGGAAGCCATACTGGTGGCCGCAGAGCTGATGCTCTCCCGGGTATTTGCCAGAATCGGACCCAGGGGAATGGGCGTAAGAAGTCTTATCCTGCGTACGCGTACCTGGAATGCCGAGAACTGGGAAAGGAGCATCCAGTTTAAAGAGCCATCCATGGACATTAAAAATACCCTGTCACGCATCAAGCGCATCCTGGAGGACTACCCCCAGCCCGGACCGGTGGAGCATGCAGGCATGAGCATTACCCGTCTCGGCTACCCGCAGGGCAGGCAGAAAAGCCTTTTCTCCAGGGTCAGGGCCAGGGACCATTTGATGAATGATATCAGGCAGCTGGAATTCAGACTGGGCAATCCCCAGGTATTCACGGTAAAGGAAGTAGAGCCATGGTCGAGGATACCGGAAAGACGTTACGCGCTGGCACCTACCGGCCGGTAAACACGCCGGAGCCGGTACACGTGGAGGAAGATGCCTCCAGGCTGCCGGTCGCTCTCAAGATAAAACGCCGCCAGGCTATCGCGGCTATCGAGGACAGGTGGCGTATCGACGACGAGTGGTGGCGCGCCGAGGCGGTATCGCGGCTATATTACGCGGTGCGCCTCGCTTCCGGGCAGAGGCTGGCGCTCTATAAAGACCTCAACAGCGGCAACTGGTATCGGCAGGGCTATTAGGTTAACGGAGGGTTAAGGCAATGAAAGTGCTGAGTATATCCGCTTCAAACATGGTACATGCCAGAAAAGAGAGTACTTCGCTCGAGGTGTGCCAGATAATCGAAAGGATAATAAAAACAAGGCTGACAGGAAACGATATGCAGATGGAAAATATCAGGCTGGTTGATGCCAGCTTAAGCCCGTGTACTGGATGCGGGAAGTGTTTTATGATGAATAAATGCGACACCGATGACTGTTTTAACAACATATACTCCAGAATAGCCCGGTCGGACGCATTATTTATCGTCTCTCCGCATTACGCCCCGATTCCCGCCAAGCTGTGCATGCTGCTGGAGAAAATGGAGCAGATATCTTTCCTGAATCGGTTCTACAACATCAACTACCGACCGATAGTTTACGGGATACCCGTCGGGATTATCGCCCACGGCGGAGGCAGTGACGAGGCGGCTTTACGCTCCTACAAAGCCATGGTGCTGGACACCATCGCCAACGCCCTCCAGACCGCCATGATGGACGTGGTGGGCCTTAACGAGGAATGGCCCACCGGTATAGCGTTCCCTGTCAAAGAGGTGCGTCAGGATGAAGATGAAATATTCCCGGTACAGCTTTACGACTGGGCCGATGTAGAGGACCGGGTGACACCCCTGGTTATAAGCGTTATGAGGAAAGCCTTTCAAAACATCAAAAGCCAGCGGGTAATGGCCAGCCTCAATTGAAAATATCTTGAATTATACCGGGGTTTACTATGAAGTACGCCGAACTTCACTGTCACAGCTACTATTCTTTTCACGATGGTGCTTCCTCACTGGAAGAGCTGATGCTGCGCGCCAGGGAACTGGGCTACCGCGCCCTGGCTATCACCGACCACGATAACCTCTGCGGGGCGATGCGTTTCGCGCAGCTGGCAAAGTCCCTGGAGATGCAAGGTATCATCGGAGCCGAGGTTACGCTTAAGGGAGGTTCTCACCTTACCCTGCTGGCCATAGACCGTCCGGGCTACGGCAATCTCTGCCGCCTCATCACCGCCGCCCACGCTGCCGGCGAGCGTAACGAGCCCGAGCTGCCCCCGGAACTCCTGCCGGAGCACGCCGCGGGACTCATCGTCCTGTCCGGCTGCCGGCGGGGAGAACTGGCGCAGCTGGTGGATAAATCACGGCCGGATGAAGCGAGAAAACTCGTCCGGCAGTACCTCGACTGGTTCGGCACCGAGAACTACTACATTGAGCTCCAGCACAACCTGGTCTTCGGCGACACCGAGCGCAACAAGAACCTGCTGGAACTGGCGCGGGAAACGGGCGCCCGGGTGGTAGCCACGGGCAACATCCACTACCACGTCCGCGAAAGGCACCGCCTCCAGGACTGCCTGGTAGCCATCAGGAACTGCCGCAGCCTGGAGGAAACCCACCGCGAGAGGAGGCCCAACTCCGAGTTTTACCTGCGGGAGACTTCGGAACTGGAACGCCTTTTTGAAGATTGCCCGGAGGCTTTAGAAAGCACTCTGGAAATCGCCGAACTCTGTACTTTCGATTTAACCCGCGACCTCGGCTACGCCTTCCCGGACTACCCGGCGCCGGAAGGGCATACCCCGGAGAGCTATCTGGAAAAGCTCTGCCGCGACGCCGCCGTACGCCGTTACGGGGCGGTCACCCCCGGAGTGCAAAAACGGCTGGACGAGGAGTTCCGGTTAATCAATAAGTATAAACTGGCCGGCTTCCTACTGATGTACCACGAGGTCATCAGGCTGGGACGGGAGGTAATGATAGACCTGGGACTGAGTGACCCCTCCCTCACGGTGGAAGAGAACCCCCCGGGGAGGGGCCGCGGTTCCTCGGTGGCCCTGCTGGTGGGCTATCTCATCGGGCTCTCCCACATCGACCCCCTCCAGTACGACCTGTCGCTGGAGCGCTTCCTGCCGGACGACATCATGACCAACGTGCCGGATATCGACCTCGATTTTCCCCGCAGTATCCGTGAGGAGCTTATCCTGCGCACCCACGAGAAATGGGGCTGGGAACACGCCGCCCTCACCGGCACCGTAGCCACCTACCTGATAAGAGGAGCGGTAAGGGATTTGGGCAAGGCGCTGGGCCTGCCCGAGGCGGAAATAGCCCAGCTCGCCAGGCAGTCCGACTGGGGCAGCGCCCGCAAGCTCAAAGCCAAGATGGAGCGTATGCCCAACTTCAAGGACAAGGTAGACGCCCCGGTATGGCGCGACCTCATCAACCTGTCCGCCGAGCTGGACGGCTTTCCCAAGTACATGGGACAGCACCCCGGCGGTATGATTCTTTCGTCAAATCCCCTGATAGACATCGTGCCAGTGCAGAGAGGCGCCATCGACGGGCGTTTCGTATGCCAGTGGGACAAGGACAGCATCGACGACGCCGGCTTCGTCAAGATAGACTTCCTGGCGCTGGGAGCACTTTCGCAGATGCAGGAGGCCGTCGAGCTTATCCGAGACCGCACCGGGGAGCGCATAGACATGTCGCGTATCGATTTCGAGGACAAAGATGTCTACGACATGCTCTGCAGAGGCGATACCATCGGTATCTTCCAGGTGGAATCGGCCGCCCAGATGCAGACCATTACCCGCCTCCTCCCCCGCAACCTGCTGGACATGGCCCACGAGGTGGGAGCGGTGCGGCCGGGGGTGGGGGTCAACCACGGCGTCCAGGAATACCTTGCCCGGCGCAGCAAGAGGAAGCCGGTAACCTACGACTGCCCCCTGGAGGAAAGAGCACTGGAGCGCACGCTGGGCATCATCCTGTTCCAGGACCAGGTAAACCAGCTGGCGATAGACGTGGCGGGTTTCGCTCCCAGCGAAGCCGACCGCCTGCGCCGCGCCTTCGGGCGGAAGCACAACGACGAACTCATCGAGCAATACCGGCAAAAATTCCTGGAAGGAGCTGCCCGAAAGGGCATCGGCAAAGAGGCGGCAGAAAAGGTCTTTAAGAAATTTAACGGACAATACATGTTCCCGGAATCGCACGCCTTTGCCTTCGGGGTAACGGCCTACCAGGCCTCCTGGCTGAAGTACCACTATCCCCTGGAGTTCTTCGCGGCTATCTTTAACCAGCAGCCCATGGGTTTCTATAACCTGGAAACGCTGAAGGAAGACGCCAGACGCCACGGCATACGGGTGCTGAACCCCGATATAAACAAGAGCCAGGCCAAATGCATCATAGAACATGGGGAAGCTCAAAATGGTGCTCTCCCCGATGACAACAGCAGGGAAGCTCGAAGGGGCGTCAGTCCCTTCGACTATCACCTCCCCCTCTCCAAGACTGGAGAGGGGGATAAAGGGGGGGAGGTTGACAATAATAAAAACGACGCTATTCGCCTGGGGTTCCTGAACGTCCTGGGACTGGGAGAAGCCTCCGCCACGGCCATCGAAGAAGGCAGGGAAAAGCAGGGGCCCTTCGGGAACATCGGGGACTTTCTGGAACGCACCGGGGTACTGGAGGAGGTGGCCCTGAACCTGGCCAGCGCCGGGGCTTTCGATAGTTTCGAAACCAACCGGAGAAAGACAAAATGGGAAATCGGCCTGAGGTACCGTCCGGTAAACAGGCAGCTGGTGCTGCCGCTGCCCGTGGAACAGAACCTGGTGGAACTGGAATCACCCGGCGACTGGGAGCGCATGAAGGAGGAATACAGCATCCTCAGCCTTTTCCCCGACGGGCATATCATGTCGCGGCTGCGCCCTCGTTTTAACGGCGGTTTCCAGACCAGCCGTGATATAGACAGGCTGCAAGACGGCGCCGCGGTGACAACTGCCGGACTGGTCATCCGGCGGCAGCGACCCCACGGCAAGGTGGTGTTCGTTACCCTGGAAGACGAGTTCGGGCACATACCGTGCATGGTCTTCGGCAAGGTCTACGAACGTTACGAACACAAATTCAGGTCGCCCTTCCTGATAATCAAAGGCAGGCTCACCCGGCGCGAGGGGACTCATAACGTGGTTATACAGCAGGTGAAGCCGTTTACTGCCGCCATGGACAGGGTACCGCAGTCGAAAGACTGGCGATAGCTTAAAGTACGTTGTTTCTTTATTCCTCCGGTGGTTTGAAAAACCAGGGAAGCGTATAGGGCAAATCCTCGCGAGACCTGCCCTTAGTCAGAGTTCCCGGTATGGTCTGCTGCAATTCCTCCGGGGTCCAGTGGCCGTCTTTCCAGAGTACCTGTGCTACGGGTGGCGGTTCGACGAAGATACCGACATGGCCCCTCCAGACTTCAAAGACACATCCGTTGATGTGGTCGGCCGATTCGCTGGCGAGATAGGTAACCAGAGCCGCCACGTCCTCCGGACGGAGTGCTTCAACCGCGTCGATTTTTTGTACAACGCCACGCCAGGCAGCAACGGGACGAATGATATTACAGGTAACGCCGTATTCCGCCATATCCCGGGCTATGGAGCGCGAAAAGCCGGTTATCCCTTCCTTGGCGGCAGAATATGTCGATTGCCCCTTCAGTCCCAGCCCGACGTGAGAAGACGTATTGATAATCCTGCCGTAGCCCTGCTTTCTCATATAGCCGCAGGCTTTACGCGTGCAGTAGAAAGTACCGTATAAATGGGCCCTGATGACGGCATCCCAGTCAGTGGTGTTGATTTCACCTATATCCTGCACGCGGATAATGCCGGCATTATTAACCAGTACATCAATCCGACCATAATTATCGATAGCACACTGGATGATGCTGTCTGCTTCGTCTTCCACAGCCACGCTACCGTAATTAGCAACGGCGGTCCCACTGTCTTTTTTGATTTTTTCAACCACGGCATCAGCAGCGTCGTGTGAAACTCCGTAACCATCATGGGAAGTGCCGATATCATTGACAACCACGCCGGCACCCTGCGCGGCAAAACTCAGGGCGTAAGCCCTTCCCAGTCCGTTACCGGCGCCGGTAATAACGGCCACTCTTCCCTTCAGCATATCTCCCATCGGTATCTCCTTTCCTGATTACGGTTGGATAAATAGTAATAGAGTGATTCAAGGAAAGAATAACATTCAACTCTTCTGGAACATCAGCACGTTGCGGATTACCTCGCCCTTTTCGGAGGACTCCAGAGCTTCGTTAATCTGGTCGAAGCGATAGTGACCGGAAATCAGCTCGTCCAGCTTGAGTCGCCCCACCCTGTATAGTTCAATCAAACGAGCGATATCCATCCTGAGTCGCACCGCTCCCATGGCGCTGCCCGTAAGTTTCCTCCCCCGCATAAAGTCAGTGGGAGTGAAAGCCGATAACTGTTCTCCATGTCCGTGACCGATAACCACCGTGGTGCCGTCCGGCGCCGACATTAAAAATCCCTGGCGAAGTATCTCGATGCCGGCTACCGCCACGATGACGGAATCAGCACCGCGACCGTAGGTAATCTCCTGCACTTTTTTCACAGGATCGCTCTCTTCTTTGGAGTTTACGGTATGGGTCGCACCG
The DNA here is from genome assembly GCA_011192005.1 of Dehalococcoidia bacterium. Taxonomy (GTDB): domain Bacteria; phylum Chloroflexota; class Dehalococcoidia; order Dehalococcoidales; family RBG-16-60-22; genus W425. The sequence continues at coordinate 26,601 of DUFB01000088.1, read as the reverse complement.
AAAATTTTAGCCCTTTCCAGTTTGCTATCACGAACGTCCACGGCAACAATCGGGTAAGCCCCGGAGAATACCGCACCCTGAATGGCATTTAGGCCAACGCCCCCGCAACCGATGACAGCCACACTGCTATTGGGCGTTACCCTGGCACGGTAGAGAACCGCCCCGAATCCCGAAATAACCCCGCAGGTCAGTAGGCAGGCCCGGTCTACCGGTAAGTCCTCGGGAACCTTTACCAGATTCGATTCCGGAATAATGGCATACTCGGCAAAGCCAGCCACGGCTCCAGCATACTGGGCAATACGCTGGCCTGTCTTACTGGTGTATCTACCCTTGCCGAACAAGTACAGCCTGTTTGTCTGGCAGAGACTCGGAGAGCCGATACGGCAATAGTAGCAATCTCCGCAGCCCTCCGGGATAATGCTGGCAACCACCGGGTCTCCCGGTTTTACGTAGGTAACCCCTTTACCCACTTCCACCACATATCCGGCTATTTCATGCCCCGGTATAGCCGGTAAGGGCAGGTTACCGTGTTCACCCTTTATCGCGTGGATATCGCTGTGGCAGATTGCCGTCGCCGCCATGCGTATCTTCACATCCCGCTCATCCAGAGGATCCAGTTCCACTTCTTCAATTACTAAAGGTTTACCGAATTCATAACAAATTGCCGCTTTCATATTATCCTCAGCTTTCAATATTATTCGAAAAATTGTTTAGTTTATCTTTGTGGATAGAATATATCTACTCGGATAGTACGTTCGATTGGTATTCTTTCCCAGGAAGTAGTTGAAGACTTCTGACCCTTTTCAATTTGGCGGAATTATATCATACATGATATAATACTGTCACCAATTTTATAGTTACCAGGTTTAGTCTATAATTGTAAGAGACAAATGGAAAGGAACCGATGAAAATGGCAGAGTCAGAATATGAAAAATACGCTGTAAGGACACCCTTTTATGAAGCGGGGCCCGGTGTTAAGGGCCGTCAGTCTCCCACGATGACTTTTATGAGCGAGAAGCAGACGGGTGCTCCCTATTACATCGAACTCGGCTGGATATACGATATGCCCGAGCCTAACCCACATATCCAGGAACACGTCCACGATTACGATGAAATCGTGCTTCACTGGGGTGGTGACTACAAGAGGCCTCAGGTGCTTGGCGGTGAAATAGAGTTTTACATCGGCGGGCAACCGATTACTTTTAACACCACTACCGGCATTTTCATCCCTGCGGGCGTTCCCCACGGCCCGTTAACCTGGAAGAAGTTCGAATTCCCGCATATCGAGATGGCGATGATGCTGGGTACCGGCGACATGAAAAAGGGGTGGGGACACAGCGGTATCGGGGAGAAAAAGTCTTCCCCTCCGAAGAAAGATAAGGACTTCGACTACGAGCAGTACGTTATCCGCAGTCCCATGCGGGAAGCGGGAGGCAATTTCACCGCCGGTCGTCAGAGTCCGACGATGACCTATATGAGCCGGACACAGATAAACTTGGCTAATTACTACATTGAATTCGGCTGGATCTGGGGTAAGGTTGAACCCCCGATTCCCAAGATGGTGCACGAGAAACTTGATGAAATCGTACTTCATATCGGCGGAGACCCCGACGACCCCGAGGACCTCGGTGCCGACATGGAATTCGGCATGGGCGATGACCTGCTTCAATTCAACAAGAGCTACGGCATGTGGATACCCCGCGGCATAATTCACGGCCCGCTCAACTGGCACGAGGTAAGAAAACCTCATATAGAAATGGCCATAATGCTCGGTGGTGGCACTCTCATGGAAGGCTGGGGTGATAGCTTCTTCGGAGAAGATGGCATCCGCAGGAGATTTGGCCAGCGTCCTCCCACACCTACCGAGAAATAAATAGAGAACGCGGCTATACCACGTGAGAAGGCGGTTTTTTTACGAGGGAATATATCAGTTAACGAAACCTGCCGGATTATACATAGATAGCTAGCCCGGTATTTCCACAGTGACCACGGTTCCTTCGCCAGCGGTCGAACGTACGGTTAGAGTCCCGCTGACCAGCTGGGCACGCTCCTGCATTCCGGTAAGGCCAAGTTTACCGTCTTTAGCCATATCCCCGAGTTTACGGGGGATATTAAATCCCTTGCCGTTATCACTTACGGTAATTCTGGTGACGGCATCGACAAATTCAACATCTATTTGCGCCCGGGTTGCGCCGGAGTGCCGCCAGACGTTCCTCAAAGCCTCCTGAGTGATGCGGAACAGCGCGATGGCTACCTCTTCGGGCAGGCGCCTCTCTTCCCCGGTAACATTTACTTCAGTGGCTATACCCGAATGCTCGGAAACGTTGGAAGCCAGCCACTCCAGTGCCGGCATCAATCCCAGGCGGTCGAGAGCCGCCGGTCTCAGGTCCTGACTCAGGCGGCGTACCCCTTTCAGGATATTGTCAGTCTGATGCCACAGGTCTTCGAGACGTACCCGGTTCTCCTCGGACATCCCCTCTTTCTTTGAAGCCAGGGAGTCCAGCTGCCGGGACAACACCACCAGTGCCTGAATCGTGTCATCGTGTAGTTCATGTGAAATTCGTTTTCTCTCCTCTTCCTGGGCTTTCGTAGCCTGCTGCAGGTAGTAACGGAGGTTCTGCTGCATTACCTTCAATTCTTCAGCTATTTTCTGCTGTTCTTGCTGAGATATCTCCAGTTGTTTGCGGTATTCTCTCTCCTTTCTCAACGAAGCGAAGCTTATCGCGAGCACATTACCGATGAGAAACACGATAGAAGTTTCCAAAATGGCATCCGCCGGGTGTTCTGAAATAAAGATACCCCGGGGCAACATACAACCCAGGGCTACCACCGAAACAACCAGGGCACCCTGCCATCCGAACATGAATCCGGCCCAGACAATCGGTGCCAGGTAAAGTATCCTCTCGAAAGCATGACGGTCCAGGCCAAGACCGGAAATCCAGGAGACAAAAGAAGGCGGATACTCGAAGACTTCACTGTAATGCAGCAGCGTCAGGAGTATGAGGATGAGTAATATAAACCAGAAACCGGGCCTGCGTAAGTAATCCTTTAGATGCTGTGCGAATATATTATACTCCAAGCTATACCTCGAGTATTTTGCCGGTTATATTTCCTCAGGGAACATCTTCAAGAGATATCCAGCCTTCCTTCAAAGCCATCACCACCGCTTCGGTCCTCGAACTGACCTGGAGTTTGTTGAAAATGTGTCCCAGGTGGGCCTGGACAGTACGGAGGCTGAGGCAGAGCTTATCGGCAATATCCTGGTTACTCAGTCCTCGGGTCGCCAGCCGCAATACTTCAGTCTCTCTATCGCTTAAGACCTTTTCCTTCCGGATGCCCGGCTGGTCCGGTTTGGCTACAAAACGGTTGAGTACTTTGCGGGCAATAGCCGGGTGGAGTACAGATTCGCCAGCATGTACCTGCCGCACGGCGTCAACAAGCTCTTTGCCGCGGACACTTTTTAAAAGATAGCCAGCCGCGCCCGCTTCCAGCAGACTGAAAACAAACTGGTCATCATCATAGGCGGTCAGTATAAGCACAGCCATGGCAGGGTAAGCTGCTTTAATCCTCCGGGTGGCTTCAATACCGTCAACCTTCGGCATGGAGATATCAATAATAGCAAGGTCCGGTTTAAATCTATCAGCCAGGTTAACCGCCTCTTCTCCGTCGGCAGCCTGGGCAACAACCTGCAGGTCCGGTTCCTCCTCCAGAATCTGACGGGTGCCTTCTCTGACGACGGCATGGTCATCAGCAATCAATATCTTTATTTTATCCATATCCTGCACTTCAGTTTTCCATAACTAATCATACACCCTTATCGAAACATCCTCAATCGTTGAAACTACTTAATACGATGACACAATACGTAGGTGTTAATACCTATATATCAAAGAACAGAAATAGATAATATAGCGGAAGCCAGTTTCATCTTCAGGGTGATAACCTGAGAGTAGATATGGAGCTAAAGAAAGGAGATAACCAAAATGCAATGGGAACTAATAGTGATTTTAGTAATAGCCATACCCGTGATTCTTTTCCCTGCAGCATACGTCTGGTACATCAACATCGGGGGGTTAACCAATATATTTAAAGAAGCGAGAGAGAAACGAGCCGCCCGTGCAGGGAAAACGGATATAAATAATACGGTCAAGCAAGAGCTGGAATACGAGAAAGCCCTTACCGAAACTCTAAAGAAATATCCCTGGTAAATTTGAGAGATAAAAATAAGCCGGAGGAATCTAAAAAAAGGAGGACAATAAAATGGAATGGCAGATTATTCTCGCCCTAGTGATAGCAATACCGGTAATCCTTTTTCCCGTAGCCTTTATCTGGTTTATCAACTTCGGTGGAATCTACATGGCGATCAAGGAAGCCAGAGCCAGACGAGCCACGCGCAAGAAGGAAGTCGAAAAGCCGGTAAAAGTAACCAATGGATAGGTGGTGTTAAGGTTCTATGGTGTGGGAAATTGTGATAGGAGTGATACTGGTGATAGGTATCGTGACTACAGTGATAGAAATATGCGGGAGAAGGAATCGTAAAAAGAAAGAGGGAGCAACAATTGAAGGAAGCCAGGATACCAGTATCATCAAATAGGCGATATACACAGCAAAGAGGGAGATTGTAGCGTGACCGTAGCCGTACTTTTCGACGCTAACAGGTGTATCGGATGCCGGGGATGCCAGGTAGCCTGCAAGCAGTGGAACGAAAATGACGAGGCTATACCCACCGAGGAAAACGGGGTGGATTCCAAGAACCTGGGCAGTAACGAGAACCCGCCCCGGTTATCGGCACATACCTGGACAAGGATACGCTTTACCGAACTGGAATATAACGGTAAATTCCATTGGGTATTTACCAAAGTACAGTGTATGCACTGCGAACACCCCGCCTGTGTGGCGGCCTGCCCGGTAGGTGCATTAACAAAAACAGCCGAGGGACCGGTTATCTACGATGATAATAAGTGCTTCGGCTGCCGTTATTGCATGGTAGCCTGTCCGTTCGGCATACCCAGTTTCGAGTGGGAAGACCCTCTGCCCTGGATACGAAAATGCACGTTCTGTATGGAGCGCCTGAATGAAGGGCTGGAACCCTCCTGTGTAAAAACCTGCCCGACAAACGCCCTGGAGCTGGGTGAGCGAGAAGAGCTTATACAGAAAGCCAGAGAGCGTATAGCCAAAGCGCCAGATAAATATGTAGACCATATTTACGGAGAGAAAGAGGTGGGGGGAACATCCTGGCTTTATCTATCTCCGGTGCCTTTCAAGGAGCTGGGATTCCCGGAACTCGATTCAGAACCGGTAACCGTAGATGCCGAGCGCGCCATGGGAGCTGTGGCACCGGTGCTGCTGGGAGTGGCGGCAACCATGGCGGGGATTTACTGGCTCTGCAAACGCCGTGAAAAAATAAGCCAGGATAAATCCACGAAGAAAGAGACGCTAAAATAATGCAAAGAAGGCATCCGTTTTCCATCGGTACCTCTATCCTAAGCATTCTGGTGATTCTCGGGCTGGCGGTAATGATTTACCGTTTTGTCAACGGTCTGGGAGCCATAAGCAATTTAAGCGACGGCCGTCCCTGGGGGCTCTGGATAAGCTTCGACCTGTACTGCGGCGTCGCTCTGGCGGCGGGTGGTTTTACGCTGGCCGGAGCGGTTTACATTTTCCGCCTCGAGAAATACCATCCCGTGGTAAGGCCGGCCATCCTCACCGCTTTTCTCGGTTATACGCTGGTGATACTTGCTCTGCTAGTAGACCTGGGGCAGCCCTGGTACATCTGGCACATCATCATCAACTGGAACGTTCACTCCCCGTTATTCGAGGTGGGAATGTGCGTCATGACTTATACCGTCGTGCTGGCCCTGGAGTTCAGTCCCGCGGTTTTCGAAGGCCTGAACCGGAGCAATTTACCGGTGGTAAGAGACATCAACTGGCGTGTTCCCTGGGGTGTAATCCGGGCCATCCAGATTCCGCTGGTAATCGCCGGCGTGGTGCTTTCCACCTTACACCAGTCGTCGCTGGGTTCGATGCTGTTGATGATGCCCACCACATTACATGCACTGTGGTACTCCCCGATATTACCCATCCTCTTCCTCGTATCGGCTATTGCCGTAGGTCCGGCGATGGTGATATTCGAGTCGACTTTGAGTAACCGCGTATTCGGGCACAGGCTGGAAACCGATATATTGAGCGGCCTGGCTAAAATCGTCCCATATATCCTGGGGCTTTTCCTCCTGTTGAAATTTTTCGAACTGATGGCGGTAGGAGAGATAGGGCTGATTTTCACGGCGTACCCGTATAACCTGTTATGGTGGGGGGAAATCATCATAGGGTCTGTTTTACCCATCATCCTGTTTTCTATACCGGATATCAGGCAGAGTCGAAAAGGCGTCTTCTGGACATCGGTCCTGGTAATCATGGGGCTGATATTCAACCGCTTCAACGTGAGTATGCTGGCCCTGGGCATGCGGCCGGGCTACGTTTATTTCCCGCACTGGATGGAGTTCGCGATATCGATAGGGCTGGTCGCGGATGCTCTGCTGGTAGTCTGGCTGGCGTACCGTTTTCTGCCGATTATCCAGCATGAAGAAATGGCAGAGGTGAAAGCATAATGAAGGAGTGGAAAAAAGTATGCGACTTCGCAAACGGGATTGTATATGCTTCCGGCAATCAACGCAAGCTTGTAATCCCCAATCATCCCGATATCTTTTTTAAACTCGATACGAAAGAGATAAGGTGGAACCCGAGTACTTTTAACGGCGAAGCAATGGGACAAAAGAAGGTATTACAACATGGATAAGGTATACCTTAGACCACTGATTATATTTTTCCTCCTGGGTTTATGCAGCCTGTTTTATTACTTCGGCGAGCTGATAGACTGGGCAGCCTGGAATGCCCTGCGTAATGACTTTTTTTACGGCGTTCATGACGTACACCGATTGTTCTTCCTGGCGCCGATAGTCTACGCCGGATATACGGCCCGGGTGAGAGGCGCCGTAATCGTGACTCTGATAAGCTTCATTATCCTGTTACCGCGGGCTTTTTTCATCTCTCCCTATCCAGACCCGATACTGCGAATGGTCCTGTTCATCATCTTCGCGGGGATAGTCGGCTCACTCGTCGGCGTCATAAGGAACCAATCCGAAAGGGCACAAAAGCTGGAAGCCTTTATAACCGGCGAAAAGGACAAACTCCTGCGAATCCTGGACGGAATGGCAGACGGCGTAATTATTACCGGACCGGACTATACGATTCGATACATGAACTCCAAAATGGCGGATACCTTTGGCAATGGCACCGGACTCACCTGCTACCACCATTTAGGCAAGCGCGAAGCCCCTTGTCTACCGCAATGCCGGATAACTGACGTTATCACGAAGGGAGCAATTGAGAAGTGGCATTGCGGCTTTCCGGACGGAACAAGCTATGAAGTAGTGGCCGCCCCCTACGTGGATACCGATGGTACCATGTGCCAGATTTCCGTGTTCAGGGACATCTTAAAGAGGACAACTTCTCCTGAGGGAATACCAGCATCAAAATGATTTTCCAAAGGTCTCCTAATGATATATAATCCAATGGACTTAATCATATGTGAGTGATATATGGAGCCGGAATGGATTATCAGGATTGTCCTTTTTGGAATAGTCCACTGGATACTGGCCGGTATCATGCTGCACGATTTGGCGTCAAAAGAAAGAGCTTTCGGCGGTCATAAGGCGCCGTGGGCAATCGTTATTATCTTTCTCCCCTGCTTCGGCTCTCTGGTGTATCTGGCATTTCATCCCCAGATTTTTTATCCCAGCTAATTCCTCAACATCTCTCTGCTATGAAACGAGGGAGGAAATTAGTTGCTTACCAACAATCGACGATATAATAATGTGGACTTTCATCCCTGAATCGAAAAACTCAACTTACCAGAACATATTGCTTAAGGTAGAAATGGCGGTTTGAAATCCAATCCCATGAGTTCACGGGTAGTATTGCGAACTTTCATGAGTAGATCCTTAAGTTGTTTCTTCTCTTCTTTTGAAAGCTCATTGAATATCAGATGAATTGAACGTTCGGTGACCTGACTATGATACAAATCACTGCCTTTTTCGGTCAGAGCGATATATGTCTTCAGATCACCGTCTTTTTTAATTTTCCTAACAAGACCCTTCTTCTCCATTCGGTTAATTAAGGTTGATACAGAGTTAAATTCCTTCAATGTCCAATTCGCTAGTTCGTCCAGTGTTACTGGCCTATCTTCTCTTGAAAGCATGGTCAACACTTTAACTTGCGGTTGAGTCATCCTAAGATGTTTCAACTCAAGTTCAACCGCATTTGTAACAAGATCTCTGGTCTGGTCAAGCAGTATATAGAGGTTAATTTCTGGATCATCTCTTTTTATCGTTCTTATTTTTTGTATTTCGATCCGACGTTTCTTCATATTTAACCTGCTACTTCTTGATTTTTTCTTGGGTCAAAGAATGGATCGAGTCAGTCATTTGGTTTAATTTCATACTTATCTATTGGCACCGACTGTGTTGCAAGCTTCATCCTGCCACCATCCTGTTTGAGGATTATCCACTTCAACCAGTTCTCGTCAATACGTTTGGGATAATCTTCCCGGAAGTGTGACCCGCGGCTTTCCTCTCTCATTAAAGCTGCCCTGAACGTTAGTTCAGCGCATAATACCATGCTCTTTACTTCATGGCACTTACTTAAATAATGGTAGTCCTTGGCCTTTAGATGAGGAATTTTTACCTTTAACTCTTCTAGCCGGATTAAAGCTTCATTTAAACGTTCCCTGCTGCGTCGGAGATTATATTTTATCGGTGCAGTTACTTCTTGCAACGTATTAATGGCATCTCCTGGTAAAAAGTTGTTACCGCTCTGCATCGGGGAAAAAATTTCTTCTTCAAGATTCTTGGTTTCAGCATAATCTATATCACTTGTAGAAGCTTCCTTCGCGTAACGGGCAGCCGAAGGCCCGGCCCAACCAGCACTGATTACCGCATACATAATACCCGAACCCGGTGTAACACCAGGGGGTGAAGCCACGGCTCCCGCTACTGCCGAACCGGCGTAGCTGGTATCGCCGATAGCCCAGAGGCCTTCAAGGCTAGTTCTCATTTCATGGTCAACTTTGATACATGAGGTTTCGCCATGTAAAGGTACCCCTATCTCCCGCTTGACCGTTGGTGGTAACCCGTATTTGCTTTCCTTTTCCGCAGTACACCGCTGCCAATCATTCAGCTTTGGAAGATCCATGGGCGGAAAACCTGGACCTGTCGAAGGTGGTGGCTCGAAGTATATTGGACCTCTTCCCTCTGCAACTTCTTTTTCCAGACCTATTGCCAACTGTACAGGCAGGAAAACCCCTGTAGGCCCCGTATTTGGTAAATATTTTTGGGTTAAGTTCTCACCCAGTGAATTAACTAAGAATTGATGGCCTACCATACCGCTATCTGTGTCCTGCCATACCGTATGGCCATAGAGATTGCCGTATTCAGCGTTCCTCATCTCTGCCCCTGCCCGGTAGGCCGCTGCAATTCCGTCACCGGTACCCGCTATCCAGAATCTCCTCACTTTATAGCCGCAGCTTCCGTTAGCCAGTACAGTGGCTTTAGCCTTGAATATATGGAAATTGCCATTAATAATATCAAAGCCCACTGCCCCTGTAATTTTATTCGCTTGTTTCACCAGATCGACTACATGGATTTTATCCATGAATTTTACCCCCATTTTCCGGGCTCTGGTCCGTATGGGTAACATTAAGTCGATATCGATAAATGTGAGCGACCATTCAGGAGCCCAGAAAGCGGGGATGATAACAAGATTCTCATCCGGGGTTCTCGCGAGTTTGGCACCCCATTCATTAAAATTCTCTATTGCCCTGTAAGAACTCTGTACATACTTTGATAATAGGTCCTGGTCATTCAAATAGAACCCGGAATTGCGGACCTGAAAATCCATAAATTTATCTGCGTTGTTATCTGGCCCAAGAAATGCTAAAATCCCTCCAATTTTGGTAGCTTTACCGGCCCATCCGGTTGTTTGTTTCTCAACTATCAGAACATCCGCATTCGGGTTTTCCTCTTTTGCCTTAATAGCCGTTACCAGGCCGCCGATACCACCGCCGATAATTAATATGTCTGTAGCGACGACTTCGCCTAAATCTTTTGTGTCAGCCACTGCAAGCCTCCTTATTACTGGTTTGCCCCGGAATCCTTCATGTCTAGTAATCAATATGATGAACGCAAAGGAGCCGGTATGTTGGGAATAACTTCGATACACTGAGTCGGGCAGGCAACTTCGCAGGCGAGGCACCAGACACAGTCTTCAGGATAGGCGACAACCGGTTTATTATCGGCATCGTTCCAACGGATCACATCTGCAAAACAAGCATTCATGCACGTTTTACAGCCTTTGCATGCATCCATGTCAATCTCAATTTTGTTTACCCAGTTTCTAGGTTCGTTCATAACCTACCTCTTATTTAACGTAAATTATTTTGGAGCCTTCTTTTTTTATTTTCAGGGAACACTGGCGATTAATTGACGGGTCTGAGACGGCCTGCCAGATCCCCCAAAGCGCCGGCAGGAAAGCTTTGAATGTACTGACCTCGGCGATATTGTGAACGGGCCAACCGCCTCCGGTGGGTTTCTTCCCGCTGGGATGTGGCGGTATTGGGCCGGGCGGAGGACCATCGGGAGGCCCCCCCGGCAAAGCGTGCATGCAGGAACGCATTTTACAGCCACCGGGAATTGTCTCCCACTGGTGAGAAAGCACAACAGAGGGCCGGGTACCGGACTGGGGATCCATCGGTCCCGCTGCAGCCAAGAGGTGTTCATACGTCCAGAAATCTTTCTGTTCTTTAGTTCCCAGGTTTGGGTCTACCCATTCTATGCGAATGTCCATCACCGGACTGTAATCTATACTCTCAGTAGCAATCTGCACAGCTCCGATATGTCCACCCAAGGGTGGCATTACTTCCCATTTGAAACCCTTATGCTCATCAGGGCACCATAATTCGTAGCCTTTCTCCATATTGACCCACCACCAGTCGAGCATTTCCGCGGTAACGCCCGGTATTATATGGTCGACAACCATCCATCCTTCAGGATATTTTTCTTCTGGCATTATTACGTACCCCTCCTTTTTATATTTATTTCACATTGATAAATTATTTTCCGTACTTTCGAGCAGGATTAGTTAGCACCGGTACATTCCCGTTTTTAACTTCATCAGGAATCCCCAGGCTGGCATCTATAATCAGCCAGCTGTTATCGGCTAGTGTATCAATCAATGACCTGACATTATCCGTCACTTGCTTCGGGGTACCGACACATATATCTGACATATTGATATTCCTTTATCTTGACAAAATTTAATAAAAATAATATCATTAGCATTAATCATAATCTATATTTTATAAGAAATCAAGTATCACATGTAATATGAAGTAGTATTTATTTAATTAGTCTCTGGCTTTCTCGATTTAGTAAAATTATCGGAAAAATAATCCCAAACCCAATATCTAAAAAAATCATAAAAGGTAAGAGGTTTGAAATGAGTGACTTATTTAACCTAAGCGGTAAAATAGCTCTGGTAGTAGGAGGCCATGGCGGCATAGGAAAAGCGATAGCTTTAGGACTAGCTGATGCTGGTGCAGATGTCATCGTCACCAGCCGAAATATCGAGGCACTTAAAGGTGTCGTTGAAGAGATAAAAGCCAAGGGGAAGAAGTCGATGGCGGTGGCAGTGGATATCGTCAATGAAAAACTAGTCAAAGATATGGTAAACAAGATTATGGAGGCTTTCGGCCGTATCGATATTTTGATAAACGCCGCTGGTCTGGCCATCCGCAAACCTGCGGATACTTTCCCCATAGACGAATGGCAGCAGGTAATAGACGTTAATACCCGCGGAACTTTCCTCTGCTGCCAGGCAGTGGGCAGGGTGATGTTGAAACAAAAAAGCGGGCGTATTATTAACATATCCTCCGTTAGAGGCCGGTACGGACTGCCGGCTAATTATGCCGCGTATTGCGCCAGCAAGGGAGCTGTAGATACCCTTACCCGTACGCTTGCCTGCGAATGGGCTAAATCTAATGTCCTGGTTAATGCCGTCGCACCAACGATTGTAGAGACTGACCTTACGAAAAGCGCCCTGGCAGACCCTGCCTATGCCAAGCAGATGAAAGAACGTATCCCCATGGGTAAGTGGGCGATGCCGGAAGATATTATCGGGCCTGTAGTTTTTTTTGCATCCGAAGCGTCAAGTTTTGTGACCGGTCAGATTCTCTATATTGATGGTGGCGTTACCACTTGGTAGTCAGGGAAACCAAAATATAAGTAGTAAGGAGAAATAATCATGGGGAAAGAAGTGCTGGTAGATTTAAGCCATCCTTTCGGCGATAAATGTCCCTTGTGGCCCTATTTTACCGACGTGAAAATTGAAAGAATGCATTACATGGCCAAGTCCGGGGTTCTATCGCAGACGGTAACTACGGTCATGCACTGTACTACTCATGCCGATTCCCCGGCCCATGTCTTCGAAGGCGGCCGTTTTACTCATGAAATTCCGCTGGAATGTTACTATGGTGATGCTGTGGTCTGGGACATTCCCAAGAAGAAATGGGAGCTGGTTACGGCTAAAGACCTAGATGCCGCCAATGAGGAATTACCGATGAAAGAGGGCGATATTATCATTGTCCATACCGGCTGGAATAAATACTGGGGCGATAGCACGCAGTATTTCTGCTATTCACCCGGACTCGGTAGAGAAGCCGGCGAGTGGTTCGTCGCTCATAAAGCAAAAGCAATCGGTGTAGACCAGCAAGCTTTAGACCACCCGCTGCATACAGCTATCGGCCCCCATGGTCCCGGCCCATTGAGACCCGACCTTTTCAAGGAATACAAGGAATGGTCCGGTGGTCATGAAGTAATCGACGATTTCCAAGAGTGGGAACCCTGCCACAATATTATTATGCGCGCTGGCATCCTCGGTTGGGAAAATGTGGGTGGTGATATCGCCAAAGTAGTTGGCAAGCGGTGTAAAATATCAGGCTTTCCGATTCGATGGTACATGGGCGATGGCTCGATTGTCCGCATGGTCGCTTATATCGACGAAGCCGACCTGAATAACGTGCCCGACCGCGTTTATAAATACGGGACGCAATAATCCAGAAAATCGTTCAAAGAAGGTAGTATGAAGAAGATCAGCCTATCCGAAGTCAAACCATATGCTGCCGCAGGGCATTTCAACATGACAGCGATGCGCCTCCAGGGTAAAGAGGAGACAGGTATACAGAAATTCTGGGTAGGCTTGTCTTATTTCCTGCCCGGAGGCGGCGCTGAGTGGGCTTACGAAGATAATCCCAATGAGAAGGTTTATATAGTCCTAGACGGAGAAATCACCGTTAAAAGCAAAACAAAAGAAGTTACACTGGGACCGATGGATTCTCTGTACCTCGCCCCGAACGAAGGCCGGGAAATACTAAATAAAACCAATAAGCCCGTGACCATGATGGTAGTAATTAATTATTGATAATAATTCATGAAACGGAATACCGGGGAAATTAGGAGGTTGGTGTGGAAAAATTGTTGGAAGGCGTGAAAGTTATAGGTTTTGAGCAGGTTGTGGGCGTGCCGGCATCCACAGCCGTGTTAGCTGATTGGGGTGCCGACGTCATTAAAATAGAGCCGATATGGGGCGATTGGCAGAGGAGCCTCGTCAGCTTTAATAGGGGACCGCTGCTGCTCCATTTAGATAAGGGAGACATCGAGCTCCACTTTGAATTTCTGAACCGGAACAAGCGGAGTGTCGCTTTGAACCTGCGAACTAAAAAAGGTCGGGAGGTACTGTATAAGCTCCTTGAGGATACGGATATATTTGCATCCAATTATTCTATAGATGTGCTGAAGAAATACAACTTGGACTATGCCAGTCTGAAAGACAAATATCCGGGTCTGGTCCACTTCGTACTTACCGGATATGGTTCAAAAGGCCCAAAAGCAAACGACCGTGGTTATGATTATGTCGCCGCCTGGTCATATGGTGGAATGATGGACCTGGTAAATTCCAGCCCGGATAACCCCCCTCCAATCTCGCGCCCGGGTATGATGGATATTGTCGCGTCCGCCCATATAACGAGCGGGATTCTCGCCGCACTCTACTACAAGCAAAAGACAGGCAAAGGGCAAGGGCTGGAGCTTTCGTTATACCATACCGCAGCTTGGACACTAGGGCTTGATGTTCAGACCGCTCTTTATGGTTATCCTCAGCCCAAATGGGACAGAAAGCGCGCACCGAACCCGATGTACACATCATACCGGTGTAAAGACAGGTGGTGCATGATGTGCCATCCCACTCAGGAATATTGGGCTCCGTTTTGCAGTGCAATTGGCAAAACGGATTGGATAAATGATCCACGCTACGCCACGATGGAAAGCCGGGAACAACACGCCGAAGAACTAGTGGTACTACTGGATGAAATTCTTGCTTCCAAGACATGGGCGGAGTGGGAGAAAGAATTCCGGGCGAATGACCTAATCGTCAGCGGCAATCAGACCATTGCTGAAATTATAAAGGACGAACAGGCCTTTGTGAACAACTTCTATACGGATATCGAGCATCCCGTAGCGGGCCAGGCACGACTACTTAACAGCCCGGTACAGTTCAGTGATACTCCGGCAAAAATTACCAGTGTCGCTCCACAACTAGGTGCTCATACGGAAGAGGTGCTGCTGGAGGCCGGTTATAACTGGGATAATCTGGTTAATTTGAAGGAAGAGGGTATTGTACCGTGATGAGACTTAAGGGAAAAGCTGCACTTGTCACCGGTGCCAGTCGCGGCATTGGCCGGGCTGTAGCCCTGGCTCTTGCCAAAGAAGGCGCTGATGTAGTGGTGAACTGTTCATCTTCCGTTCCGGAGGCCAATAAAGTCACACGGGAAATCAAAAAGCTGGGACGGCGTTCTTTTTCCATTAAGTCTGATGTTGCTGATAAAGCAGCAGTTGAAAAAATGGTTAAAGAGGTGATCAACCATTTTGGCAGCCTCGATATCCTGGTAAATAATGCCGGCATGGCTATCGTCAGCCCTTCGGAAAAGCTGGAGGAAAGCCTCTGGAGGCGGGGTATTGATGTTATGCTGACCGGAGTATTTTTCTGTAGTCAAGCCGCTGGCAAAGTAATGATAAAACAGAGGAGCGGCAAGATTATCAACATCGCCTCCATTAACGGCATTGAGGCTTTCCCGGAGAGGGCATCGTACGGTAGCGCCAAAGCCGGAGTGATGCAGCTTACCAGAACACTGGGCTGTGAGTGGGCGAAGCATAACATTAACGTTAATGCCGTTGCCCCGGGCTATATAAAGACGCAACTGGTCACGGATTTACTGGCAAAAGGAGTCTACAACGAAAAGGAACTCGCGAGGAGGACACCCGCTGGCAGGCTGGGGGAATGCGACGATGTTGCCGACGCTGTTGTTTTCCTAGCATCTGAAGAATCGAAGTACATCATCGGGCAAACTATAGTCGTCGATGGTGGCTGGTCGGCCTATGGTTATCTGGAGTCCTGGCTAAAAAACGAGAGTATATAGCTTTCAAAGTACATGAGCAACTTTATATTCACTCGCGTTTTCCTGTCCTTGTGTGGACGGGGAGTTCGCTTTCTCTAAATACCCTCATCTCCCCGTCCGAGTATTTGGCTATAAAAAAAGCTCCTGGGATAAAAACCAGGGGCAATTTGAATCTTGGTGGAGACGGGGGAGAGTCGAACTCCACCTGAAACAATGCTTTGCTTTGTGTAAATGAACTAGCAGATGTGTAAATTAGTTCATTAAAAATGGAGCAATGAACTCATAAGCCCTTGGTCGCTGGTTCAATCCCAGCCGCTGCCACTTCTTTTTAGGCTCAAATCCCCTCATTTTATTAGGCCCTCCTAACATTTGCTTAACAAATTTGCTTAACTTTTACTCGTGGAATTTTGCCATAGTTTTGCTACACTTTCAAGTCCCTTGGTCTATCCCGTTAGTCATAGGATTTTTGAGGCTGATTTATGCCTATTTTCGACTTTTAAGGTGTTAATTAGTGAGAACCTCCACGCATAATTGCTTAACATTTTTGCTATAATTTTGCGATAGTATTGCAATGCTAGGATTTTCATATGCTGCTAAAATATTGAGAAGCCTATGGTCATTGGTTAATTCTGTTAAAGAGTCAAGATATACCTGGCTTATTAAGCTAATTGAACCATCAGGTTTATGAGTTTTGTAATGAATCAAGGTGTTAAAACAATATGTCAACCGGTACCCTGGTTTTAATATTGAAATTAATGGTCAATCAGTAGGATGGTGAGGCAGGCGAGATCTTATCTCTCTTTGAAACGATACTTGAGTTTTGTATTGTTTAGTTTTGTGCAATATGAACCTTTACTCTTTTCTACTTTACCGGGTTTAGCAAATAGTCAGAGGTTTATTTTAGGGCTATTTAGATTATTTGGATCTTCATCAGTGAGACATCATATAAAAATGACTAACAGCCTTTCTTACCTCTCCCTCTATAAGACCATTTGCCTCAAAGTTATTTCTTGATTTTTCTATTATCTCATCGACGCTTTCGCATCTCCCATATTTCTCCCATCTATCTTCGTGTTCAATTCCTCCAATGGATTCATTAACTAAGCTAGGAACATCTTTCAAACCAAACGGATATTTCTTGATGTATGGATAGAAGGTCATCCGGCAGACCTGGCATAAATTTACTAGATAATCAGCTTTGTTTTTAAAAGTCTGCTCAGCGAGGTTCTCTACGAACGGAGGCGCCAGCTTTCGGGTTATTTCAGGAGCTGTCAATTGGGGTGTTCCTCCGCAGCAAATTGTCGGACTTTTAACAACCTTTAAACTGGGAATACTCTCCAAGAGTGATCTTACCGATTCATTAACGCCAGCACGTCGGCTCATGCAAGAATCATGAAAGACGACTGTCTTTTCTAAAGGTCTGGATAGCTTAATTCTATCCAAGTGCTCAATCAGGAATTGAGAATAGAATTGAACCTTAAAATCCAGATCAATAAATTTTGGATATAACTCATTTATCTGATGATAACACCCGGCACAGAGAATGATGACCCTTTCTGGAGAAAAGGCTTTCAGGTTGGCGACCAACTCACGAGCTTTATCTTCCGATTCTCTAACCTTGCCGTAAGCAGGAAAAAGAGGGAAACCGCAGCAGAGTTCCCCTCCGGATAAGGCAACATAATCTATTCCCATTCTCTCAAGGATATCCAGAAAGGCAAACACTGTATGGGGGAACTGTGGCAAATTACATCCTATAAATACCACGTTTTCAGTTCTCTCCGGTTGTGAAGGCGCTCTTTTTAACCATCTTGCTTCGGAAGGTTTCATCTGAAGGGATGAAAGAGTCATCCCGAAACTGGCGATTTCCCCCATAGAATGGACGGCTTCCGGTAATTTTCCCTGATTAGCCAGCCGGATTCTTGCCGACTCAAATGCCAGCAATATATCGATTCCCTGTGGGCAGGAATCAGTACAAGTTCTACAGCTTGCACAGCTATAAGCCTTATAAAAAACTTCCTCCGAGAACACGCCATCTTTTAAGAAATTTATCACTTTCTCCATTATCTTCTCAGGGGCTTGGTCCTTTATAGGAGTCAGAGGGAGTACCGGGCAATTCCTGACACATTCCCCACAAAGGGTGCACTCTTCAACGGCCTGGCAGGCCATGTCGTTGTAATATTCTTCCAGCGAAGGATATTTTGGTACGGACATCTTTCACCTCCCCAAATTCAGGGATTCTGAAGTTCTTTGGCTACTTCACCCATCACCTTCTTCCGCCTCTGTATAAACTTGTCTCTGTCCATGGTAAATTCCGGAGGCTCCCACGTCAGCTCATTCAGGTTCTGCGTAACGGACTGTATCCAGTTATAGGGAATGGATATTAGGACCTGGGACTCAGGGAATACATGCCTCACCCTTAAGCAGTAGATCATGTGACTTACGACGTAATTTATCTTGCCAGTCATAAACGGGTAGACGCAAATCCAGGAACAGGCTAGTACCGGCGTTGTCTTGCTCTCGTAAATCTCCCCGGATGAGTAGGTCATAGCCCTCATTAAAACTTCTGCTCGGATTGGATCAGCGGTAATTAGGATAAGGTCTGGCTCTAGTGTCAACTTGTCCAGCGGGGATATAACTACATAGTTGACGGTGCCCTCGGGCAGTTGATAATTATTACGGTTAAGCTTGCTGTTAACACGCGGCTCCTGGAAGATACCCATTTTATAGCCGATAAGACCGCTTTCACCGAATGGTGTAGGGTCGCTTGCCATGCCCAGAGCCCCTTTCCCGAAGCAATCCTCATCCTCTTTGGTGAAGTAGAAAGCTCTACCTGTCTGATGTGCTTCTTTAAACATCTCGCAGAAGGGCAAGCTTTTTCCCACGGGCTCCATGTCTTCCGGCTTCTGGAGCATGTACTTGATAGCTAAAGGAGGCCTCTCGAAATTGAATTTTTTATAGACGGATAAATCGGTCTGAAGGGGTCTCATATTAACCCTCCTTTTGATTTATTCAAGCCCAGATTCCCTCAAAGCAGTAACTATAGTCTCTTTGCTGGGGCAGAATCCCATAATCTTAATCATTTCTTCGATGACCAAGGCCGGAGTTACTGTCAGGCAGTATTCGTTAAATAGTTCATTTTGTCCTTGGTAAGTTACTATCTCAACCTTATCACCGAACTCCCGCATGACATCCTCAATCAGCCTGGAGAGGCAAATATCATTAGAGTTACTTGATGTCGAGTAGAATGCCTCTAGCTTAACTGTGCTCATAATCCGCCCTCCTTGAGGGCGTTGTCCAGAGTCGCGCGGCTGGGGCATATCCCCTCTATTCTGATTTTTTCATTGATAACGATAGCCGGGGTACAGCCCAATCGATACTCCTCGAATTTGGTCATAGCCTTTTGGCCGATTAACTTAACCACTTCCAGCTTGCCTTTGTGTTTAATCGCATACTCATCAGCCAGCGTAAGGACATCCTGACAAGCTATGCAGGGAGGGTCGCCACTGAACACTTCCATTATAACTGGCATGGTAGTCACTCCATTTCTTTCTTAATCATCTCCTCGATATCGTTCTCCGAAGGCACTTTACCGATGGAAACAACCTTATCGTTAACGACGATAGTCGGTGTCAACATAATGCCATACTTATCTCCTTCATCGGATAAAGCATCGAGATGAGTCACGTCTATTTTACCCGGATACTTCTCGGCGATTTTGGTCGCCCGCTTGGTTACTTCCTTGCACTTGGCACATGGTGGGGTGGTACCGAAGACTTTTACCTCAATCATATTTGCCTCCCTAAATGTAATCGGTATTCTATTTTTTTGATTCTATTTCAATCCAGGCCCGGATCTCTTCTTTCGAGGGCACATAATCTGCGGATTTTACTTGGTTGTTAACGATAAGAACGGGTGTCATCAGATACCCTAATTCTTTGGCCTTTTTCTTGACAGGCTGAAGGACTACTTCTAGCTCTTTCAACTTGGCATCGATTAATCTCTCGTTCTTTTCTTCTTCGGCTTTTAACTCTTCGAGTTCACGTATCAATTTACCCATCTTTTCAACATCCGGTTTTATCTTGCCAGCCTCACCGATACCATGACCCGCTTCAACCTTTCCATATTTATCAGCTTCTTTGGTATGTATGGCGGCTTTCTTGACCTCGATATCCTCAGAGAATTGCTGAGCTACTTCTTTCGCTCGCTTGAAAGTGGTGTGACAGCGGATGCATGGCGGCTCGGTTCCGATTACGACGATTTCCATTTTCACCTCCTGTAAATATTCATAATACGACTACCTAATTTGCTAGTTAAAATTAACATACTCGGCTTTCTCTATCACTTTGACAGCTACCATTTTGAGTTTCCAGCCGGTGACGTCGCATCATTTATTTTGTAGTATTCAAAGGCTTGGATAATAACCTCTTTATTCTCCGGGTTATATACTCGATTTCCCCCTCTTCCAAGAGAAGATTATGGCTCTTGGTGATACCTTCTTCGGTGACACAAATCCAGTCGGTCACTGCAAGACCAGCATGCTCGATGGTCTTTTTGGCACAAGCCACCTGGCATCCATCTATGGCTACCAATCTCTTAGCGCGTCTGGCTGATTCAATCATACCGTCGATATGAGCGCCGATACCTGCCAGGCAGTAAATCTTTCCTACACCAAGCGTATACAGACTTACCGCGGCATGATTGGCTATCTGGCCGCAATTTAATCCTCCAGAACAGGGAAAAATTGTGACTTCCTCAGGTGTACAGGAGCATTCTTCAGCCATTTCAATAGGTCCTCACTTTCTCCGTTATTGCATCAGTATTTTTAACAATATCATTAAGGAAGATCATAACTTCCACCTTTGATTTTCATTTTACCCTCCCCTGAATATTACTGAACTATCAAACCGAAGATATAGCCTGTAAAAGTCGCAAAAACCACCACAAGTCCGACATAGGTTAAAGTCTTCTTTATGCCCATAATACTACGGATAACGAGCATATTAGGTAGTGATAATGCCGGGCCGGCCAGCAACAGGGCGAGTGTCGGACCACTATTCATCCCCAGATCCATGAAAGCATTGATGATGGGTACTTCTGTCAGGGTGGCGAAGTACATCAAAGCGCCAAGAAAAGAAGCGATGAAGTTAGCAAACAGGCTGTTTTCGCCAACCCAATTTGTCACGATATCCTGAGGAACAAAAGTAGTGATAATACCGGCAAGAAAGACTCCACCGAGTAGCCATGGTACAATAAGGCGGACAAAGCGCAGCGTTTCCTTCATCCATATAACAAGTTCGTCTTTCCTGAACCATCGCCATAAGATTATCAACAGCACTGCCAGCAGGACACCGGTCGCAATCCAGTTCTTAGAGGCTGCAGAAACCAGTATTCCCACCAGGATAGCGAAGAATACAATTTGCTGCCACCACTTTTTGGCATCGGGGTCTGCTGTTAGGGCGTCGAAGGCTGCTGAACTTTTAGCTAATTCTTCTTTGCGGTAAATAAGCGCCATTATCAGACCTATACCAGCAGCAAAGGCGATAGCGCCGATAGCTCTGGCCAGACCCAGGTCATACCCGAGTATACGAGCCGTATAGACAATGGCGAGAACATTAATCGCCGGGCCTGAATAGAGGAAAGCCACGGCGGGACCGATACCCGCACCTCTCTTGTAGATACCTCCAAACAATGGTAAAACTGTACAGGAACAGACTGCGAGGATGGTACCGGACACTGAGGCGACACTGTATGATAGTAGCTTATTTGCTTTAGGGCCGAAATACTTCAAAACCGCAGCCTGCGATATGAAAACAGCAATAGCACCCGCAATGAAAAAAGCCGGTACCAAACAGGTTAGCACGTGTGCGGATAGATATTCGAGTAACGCATTCCATCCACCCTCTAAAAGATCCATGAAAACAGACATGCCGATATTTTCCCTTCGTGACTATGACTGTGTTTGCGGTTGCCGAATGGTATCCGCATTACGCATTTTCTTCACGCAACTTGGACCAACTCGTTCAGCTCTCATCAACCGTTCACGGTCAGCAATCATGACCTTGTTACCCTTGAATGCCCGGGTAGTTGCTTCTACTATATCCTTTAAATATGCATCCATTCCGTCCCGGTCAATGGAATAAAGTGCCCATAAGCCATCTCTACGCAGTGTAAGAATACCGGCGTCGTACAGCGCACTCAATATACGTGAAGCTTTAGATTGTGATATATCTAGCGCCTGCATAACCTCACAAACGCAGCACTCTCTCTCCAGGAGAAGATTAAGGACTCTGAGCCTCGACTCATCAGATAGTACCTTATAGACCTTTACCAACTCTCTCATCTCGTCCTCCAAATATATGCATAAACTTGCATATATGCGTATATTATCACCGAAAATATCACCTGTCAAACCTAATACAGCGCAGCAGAAGCTAATCCAACTTAGTAAACTGGCTATCATTGACCAGCTGGTAATGAAAATGCTAATATAACTCTATTAGTGATTACTTATAGAGTTAAATGAAAGAGAAGAAAAAGGCAGATATTGAAGAGCAAGCCGCACTGTTCAGCATACTGGCTGACCCAACAAGGCTGAAGTTGCTTAGACTTCTCTCACAACAGAGAGAGCCAAATGCTCTATGTGTGAATGCGCTGGCTCATCGTCTGGGAGTAACGCAGCCAGCCGTCTCTCAGCACCTCAAGTTATTGAAAAAAGTTGGTCTGGTAAGAGGAAAGAAACGAGGTTACCGCGTCCACTACTTTGTTGAACGGGAAGCCTTGGATACGGCTCAAGAAGTGATATCCGCAGCCCTCCGACTAGGTGAAGGGTAACTTAATATAAACGGAGATACATCAGACAGTGAAATTAAGCGGTACACCGGCCATTGAAGTAAATAACCTTATAAAGCGCTATAGCGAAGTCGTTGCTGTAAATGATATCAGTTTCCAGGTTAATGACGGTGAACTGTTTGGATTTCTTGGCCCGAATGGTGCCGGTAAGACCACCACCATTAACTTACTTACAGGTCTGGCCCAACTGGATGCAGGCACGATAAATATTTGCGGTATCGATTGTACCAAAAATCCCAAGGCAGCCCAACATTTGGTAGGAACTGTTCCTGATGAGAGCAACCTTTATCCTGAGCTGACTGGCTTCGAGAATCTCTGTTTCTGTGCGGCACTCTACGGGATGCGAAAGAATGAGCGCCAGAAACGGGCGCGGGAACTTCTGGATACATTCGGCCTTGCCGATGCTGCCAACCGGAAATTTGCCGGCTATTCCAAAGGGATGAAGCGTAAACTCACCTT
Source organism: Dehalococcoidia bacterium (assembly GCA_011192005.1). GTDB lineage: Bacteria > Chloroflexota > Dehalococcoidia > Dehalococcoidales > RBG-16-60-22 > W425. Next base: position 3,731 of record DUFB01000088.1, on the reverse strand, counting down.
CGCCGCCGGCATCATCCATCAGCCACCCATATTGTTTCTTGATGAACCGACAACCGGGATAGATGTTGCCAGCGCCCGTCAGGTAAGGCAGATAATCGCTGAACTCCACCGCCAGAGGACGACCGTTTTTCTCACTACTCACTATATTGAGGAGGCCGAGCGGCTCTGTGAACGGATTGCCTTCATCGTGAACGGACGGATTGTCCGAACCAACCGCACAGTAGATTTACTAAAACCTATAAAGGGTAAAAATGTATTGGTTCTCTCTATTTCTAATTCCGCAACTGAATTAATGGGAGAAATGAACTCGGCTTTTCCCGGGTATCAGTTTCAATCTACAACTTCAGGACAGGTACGAATCGAATCGGCAGAACCGGTCAGCATTGGCCCACTGATACGGTTTCTCGAAGAAAGAGGTATTCAAGTAACTGAAGCCCGACAGCATCTCCCGTCACTGGAGGATGTTTTTGTTCAGGTTACAGGTATTGAAGCAGGACTTATGATGAAAGAGAAGGAAAAAGCCGGGGGTGGCGGAAATCAATGAAACGCTGGATTGCTTTTTGGAATATCCTCGTCAAGGATATGCATGCCTATTACCTCAAGCCCCCCAACATCAGCTGGGGGATTATCTTTCCATTGGCATGGACAGGTATGTTCTTTATCAGATCCGGCAGTGGACTGGAAAGCGTACTGGAACTCTTGCCAGGAGTAATGACCATATCAATACTTTTCGGGACGACGTCTATGCTGTCGGTAACGATTACTTTCGAAAGACGAAGCCGGTCGTTTGAAAGGCTTCTTCTCGCACCCATCTCTTTGGAGCAACTGATGCTGGCCAAGACTTCTGGTGCTATCTTCTTCGGGATTGCTAATGCCTTCATCCCAATTATTATCGCCGCGTTCTTGGTTGACCTTTCAGGGATAGCCTGGCCGCTTGTTGTACCGGCCATTATACTTATCGGTATTGTATCTACCTTTCTCGGTCTTTTCATCGCGGTATCGGTAAGTGAAGTCTTTGAAGCCCAGACATTTTCCAATTTCTTTCGCTTCCCAATGATATTCTTATGTGGACTCTTCTTTCCCATTATATCGCTCCCCATATTTATCCGTTGGCTTTCTTACATACTACCTGTAACCTATGGTGTTGACATTCTGCATGGGGCAATAAATGGTGAGCATATCATATCCTTCACACTTGATTTCGTCATCCTCGCAGCATTCTGCATCGTTTTGTTCCTGTTAAGCCTGCGTAATATTAAACGAAAGTGGATTGTATGAGAGAAGTAATAACACGATCTATTAATTAAATTTATTATCAGTTGCGTTTCGTTACGCATCCTTCTATTTCTTGAACCTTATATTCTAGGAAATTTTCCCATATCTCCTTCTCTTCCCCTAACCCGGTAGTGGGTAATAAACGTGCGAGTTTTTGATATACAACAGGATGGTCTATTATCGTTAGGTGAAAAGAGCTTCGCATGTGTTATTTTCGAAAAATCCTAATTTGATGTATTAGAAAAAGGAGGATGATAAATAGAAAGGGGGTGATTTCTGCTGCTAATCATGCTATTATCACGAGTCCGATGAATATTTTCGGGGATGAATATATGGGTTTAAAACGAGATTAGACAAAGATAAATTACCTTAAGAAGTTTTGAATATTATCCTGCACTTTTGATAGGCTCATAAGCCCTTGGTCGCTGGTTTATATTAGGATTAACTACCAATCAATTTTTGTCTCTTGAAACGAACCGCTGCCGCCCAGAATAAACATGAACATATTACGAATAATACGGCGATTGTGATTAATACAGCTTGAGTCTGATCGAGTGATTCTAATGCATTTTTTATACGTTGAGATAAATCTCCCTTCATGCTAAAAATGAAAGTGAATGAGATACCCAGAATCAATATCGGAAACAACGTAGTCGCCATAAGCATTTGTGTAGCTCCTTGCACTGTTGCGGATTTTAGCGAGATAAACACACCTAGACTTGCCATAATTGCAGCAAGAAGAAGACTCACCACAACATCAGCTAGTGCTATTATCGGAGGAAAAAGTATTATCTGACCCTCCCAGCCAGTAGCATTGGCAATTATCAAACCTAATAACAATACGATAAGTGTCATCCCCCAACCATAGATTATAGCTACAATTATCTTGCCAAATAGTATTGCCTGATCTGGTAGACGACTTGATAGCAGAGTCTCTAATGTATGTCGTTCTCTTTCCCCTGCAAACGATTCTGGAATTATAGTCCCTACTAGTAAAAGAGGTATAAAGACACACGTAATAATCGACCAGAATCCTTCTATCCAACCTGACCCCTCTTGCCATGGAAGCAGAATACCAAATACAGCAATAGGTACTACTAGAGAGAAGATAGCTCTTAGTCTGCTGCCATGGTGTCTGAAAAGACTTCTTCTTTCCTTCCAAATCACGGTTAGAATGTCTGCAATCACTTTTCCTCTTCCATCAGTGTAATAAATACCTCCTCAAGGCTAGCTTTACCTTTTCGAACCTCATCTATTTGTACTCCAGAAGCAACCATCCGGTTAACCAGTGGAGCTGTGTCAATATCTCTTGCAAAGTTAATAGTCAATTGATCTTCCTTCAGTTCTACTGAGGAAACATCCGGTAAGCCCTCTAGGAGATTAATAACATCTCCATTAAAACCTTTTCCAATTATCTCCAACCGGGGAGAACCGGCATGTCTGCGCAGTTCTTCTGGCTGTCCCACAGCTACAAGCCTTCCTTGTCGGATAACTGCAACTTCATGGCAAAGTTTCTCTACCTCTGTCATATTGTGAGTGGTTATGAAGAATGTCACTCCTTCTTCACGCGCCATATTTGTTATATCATCACGTATTGTCGCAGCTGCCATGACGTCCAGACCAGCAGTAGGTTCATCGAGAAATATTAGCCTTGGGTGATGAATCAGTGTTCTAGCTAAAGCCAGCTTCTGCTTCATGCCCCTACTCCATTTCGCTAGACGTTCACCTCGTCGTTCCCACAATCCTATTTGAGTTAATAGATCCTTAATTCGCACTTGAATTTCCGATCTTGTCAACCGCCATATACGCCCGTAGAACTCCAAGTTATCTGCAGCACTCAACTGTTCGTATAGTCCTGGATATTCCAAAAGCGCTCCTGAAAGGGCACGAATATCTTGGCTATGCTCCCTAACGTCGAAACCTAGAAGTTCAGCACCTCCTTTGGTGGGTTCAATTAATCCGAGTAGAATATTGATGGTTGTTGTTTTTCCAGCGCCATTGGGACCCAAGAATCCAAAGATGATTCCCTCTGGCACTTCTATCGTGAGATCATCCACTGCCCTTAATGATCCAAATTCTCGTGTTAGTTGATCTGTGCGAATAGCAAGTTTAGCCATTTCTTCTCTAATTATCTCGTTACACTTATCATTACTACTTAATATTGATTACCCATCATCATTTGGATATTCTTTGAAAATAAGAAAAGCAAAAGTAGGGTTTTTCAACGTCTACTTAATTTATATGTACCAAGAATTGAATTTCGTGATTGCGTGTATTGTTTAATCGACTCCCTGATTTTATTGTTTTTACTATAAATAATCAATCTAATGGACGAGCCTGGAGAAAAAGTGAATAAAATTATTCCCCGCTTCGCGTTGGAGAAAATGTTACACAAAGCCTCCACTTAAGTCTTCCCTGAGAGTCGAACTCCACCTGAAACAATTTTGTGCTTTGTG
>DUFB01000087.1 GCA_011192005.1 Dehalococcoidia bacterium | reverse complement strand
CCATATCCAGTATCGCCCTGCCCAAATAGGAAGGCTCGTAATCATGAGGTCCGACTACTGCCGTAGGATTAAGTATCACGGCATCAAGGCCGTTTTCTATCGCCCGTCGTACCTCTATCTCGCCGAGGGCTTTAGAGCGGTCATACGGAGGAAAACCCGGCGATTCCTTTAGCGGACGTGATTCATCGACAGGTACCGAGAACGGTTCCTCCTGTAAAGCATGGATGGAACTGAAATGAACAAGACGCCTGACACCGGTCTTCAGGCAGGCTTCGACTACATTTCTCGTGCCGATAACATTTATTGCTTCCAGCTTCGACCAATCTTTCATCGATAGAGAAATGCAACCAGCGAGGTGATAGACAACCTCAGCATCACGAAACGCCCGGTATAGCGATTCGGGGTCGCAAACATCGCCCTTGACCAGTTCAGTGTCGAGTCCGGCAATCCCCCGGTCATGCACGTGCACCAGAGAACGTACCGGACGACCACTATCAATTAAGGCGCGTACCAGGTTGGCGCCGATGTGCCCGCACGCGCCGGTAACCACGATTGTCATGTTCCATCAATTATACCATTGATGAAAGGCACATATCCACGCTGGAGTTATGCGTAGTTATCAGTCAGACGTAATTTTAATGAATATATGCCGACTCCTGGGTCCGTCGAACTCGGCGAAGAATATCCCCTGCCATGTCCCCAGTACCAGCCTGCCTTCTTCGACAAACAGCGTTTCAGAATCGCCGATAAGCGTTGCCTTGATGTGAGCCGGAGAGTTACCTTCACGGTGGCGGTACCCACTGTGTTGCGGCACCATGGCATCGAGCTGAGCCTCTATATCCCTCACGACATCGGGGTCGGCGTGCTCATTGATCATCACGCCGGCCGTGGTATGAGGAACATATATGTAGCAGATACCGTTGATAACGCCGCTCTTGGCCACGATTTCATTCACTCTCCGGGTAATATCCTTAAAATCCACCCTCGATATAGTCTTTATGTCAACTTTGTAAATCAACGAATCCCCCTTTATATCCCCTATCCTACACCCGAACCGTCCCGCGGGCAAGGCTGGCATTATGATACTTGACCGCCAGACTTAAACCTACTAGACTATAATCAGGAGATTGGTTATGCCGATATATGAATATATATGTACAGAATGCGGCTGCAAGTTCGAGCAGCTGCGTCCTTTAAGTCAGGCCAATAATACGGCTAATTGCCCCAAATGTAAGAAGCCATCCAGGCCCAAAATGAGCACTTTCGCCGCTTTCAGCGTCAGCGCCAGCGGCATCCCCAAGACCATAGCCGGCACCGGGGGGAGTTCCTGCTCCAGCTGCAGCTCCGGTAATTGCAGCACCTGCGCATCGTAAACCTGTTAGAAGTCCGGGAGTATAATTTGCCTGCTTCGAGGACAGGTATTGCCAACCTGCCGCTGCACGGCGGTAAAGCGCCGCGGTGGTTATTCGACCGCATGGTGCCCCTGGCCCGCGAGATTACCATCGCTATCGTCTCAGATTACGGACCCGACGAGATGCTGCGTCGACTTTCCCATCCCTACTGGTTCCAGGCTTTCGGATGCGTCCTGGGTTTCGACTGGCATTCCAGCGGCGTAACGACCACGCTTTGCGGGGCGTTGAAAGAGGGCATCAGGGGAATCGAGCGCGACCTGGGCCTTTTCGCGGCCGGTGGCAAGGGTAAAACCTCTCGCAAGACGCCCTCCGAGATTGAAAGCTGGGGAGAAAAGATCGCCATAGAGCCCGCTCCTCTCGTTTACGCCAGCCGTATGTCCGCCAAGGTGGACAGTGCCGCCGTCCAGGACGGTTACGAGCTTTATCACCACAGCTTCATATTTACCGCCAGGGGCTCGTGGACGGTTATCCAGCAGGGTATGAATGAGTCCAACCGTTACGCCCGCCGTTACCACTGGCTGGGTGAAACGGTCAGTGATTTCGTCAACGAACCTCACGCGGCAATTTTATCCGAAACCAGAGGGCGGACCCTCGACCTGACCGCAGGTGAAAGCCTGCCGGCGCGGACGACTATCACCGATATTATTACCGAAGAACAGCCTGAAAAGGTCATAGGCGAACTTAAAAGGCTGAAAACGCTGGACCTGCCGGCCCGCCATCAGATATATCTCCGCGACCTGCATCCCGATAGCTTGAGCCGGATTATCCTGAGCACCTACGAACGCCAACCGGAAGACTTCGAAAGACTGCTGGGCTTATCGGGGGTTGGAGCCAAGACGATACGCGCCCTGAGCCTGATCGCCGAGCTGGTCCACGGCGTCGAGCCAAGCTACCGCGACCCGGCCCGCTACAGCTTCGCCCACGGCGGTAAAGACGGTATCCCCTACCCAGTGGACAGACAGACCTACGATAAAAGTATCGAACTGCTCTCCAGGGCAATAAACCGCACCAAAATAGGCTTGAGCGATAAACAGAAAGCTTTCCAGAGACTCAACCGCCTGCGTTTGGAAAACCAGAGATAATCCAACCCCGCCCGATTGACATTATTGCTTTACAGTAACTCATGGAAGTGATACAATTTATCCATTTAATGTATCCTAACAAATTCAGTATCTTCATTTTGAGTTTTTTTTAGCACTATATAAAAGTAGGTGACCGGAATGACAAAAATCGAGCACAATATTATTATTCAGTCACCTCCGGACCGGGTATTCGATTTCACTTCAAACTGGCAGAACTTCGTGCAGTATTTCGGCTATATTAAGGAATTAAAACCGGCCAGTAATAAAACCACCGGCGAGGGAGCACTCTTTGCCACTAGGGTTAAATTCATGGGACTGACACTATCCTCTTTATGGGAAATGGCGGAATACGTGCCAAATGAAACCCTAACATTAATTACGCCACTTATGGGAGTACGCGCTAAAAAACACTGGCGTTTTACTCCCGAGAACGGCTCTACCCGTGTTATGTTTACTCTGGAATATAAACCGTGGCCATTGGTCGGCCCGCTACTTGATATGCTTTTCATGAAACGTTACTGGGAAAAAATGGATGCAAAGCTGGTTCAGAATTTAAAAAGGTTGATTGAAACATAGACAGTAATAGCCGCCAGTGATAATAGCAGGCCTTCCAGAGGCTCAACCGCCCGTGGATGCGATAAAAGTCGCAGACACTCCACGTTCTCCGTTTTACTCTTAAATCAGAGGTAAATACAGGACTTGGTATTTACTCCAGTATTATAGCGGAGGTGGTGTCGTGAGAAAAATGTCAATTCCGGGACTGATAATTATCGCTCTTATCGTCGCGGCATTCCTGATAGGTATATTCGTCTTCGGTCCTGAAAGTAACAATGTCGAAGAATTGGAGGGTGTCGAGGTGAGGGAATACGAAGGCCAGAATCTTTCCTCTATTAACGATTTCAGGGAGAATTCCATTAAAGGGCCCCAGTACGTGGATATAGAAGACTATCAACTGCAGGTAACCGGTCTGGCAGAAAAACCGGCGAACTTTACTTACGATGAAGTTATCGATGACTTTGATAACTATAAAAAGGTCGTCAGGTTAAACTGCGTCGAAGGCTGGGCAGTGAATATACTCTGGGAAGGCATCCTGGTCAGGGACATCCTGGAGAAAGTTACACCTATGCCCGAGGCCAATACTATTATATTTCACGCCTATGATGGCTATACGACTTCTTTTTCTCTCGATTATGTCCTGAATAACGATATCATCATAGCCCACAAGATGAATGATGTTGCCCTGCCTCCGGAACGGGGCTTTCCCTTCCAGCTCGTCGCCGAGAGCAAATGGGGTTATAAGTGGATTAAATGGATAACCCAGATAGAGCTTTCCGATAACGCTGACTACGAAGGCTACTGGGAGAGTCGCGGCTACTCCAACGAAGGCAACCTTAATAAGAGCTTCTTCGACTAAGAGATACCGACAAACTTCCGGCACCACGACCACTGATACATGCCCGTAGAAGTATGACCGCAATCAACTCTACTATTTTGACACCCCTGCCTGAAAGCTGGTAATCTGGAATAACTATTTCTGGTTTTACCGGGGGTTGCCATCAACGAGAGTGAAGATACAAAGATAGCCAGTATTCAAAGCGGTAAATACTTTCGCTGGTTGTATATAATATTGCCGGTAGCGCTTTTTCTGCTTTCCGTAATCCTGGCTGCGGTTTTTTATAGTAAGCTACCCTCCGAGGTGTACTATCATTTTTCCGGTGACGTACCCGATAGAGAAATCAGCCGCACTGCCATCATGGTGTGGCTGCTAATTCCCCAGTTCTTTCTGATGTTTATCGGGGTGGCCATCAGCGGTATCGGTTCCATTATCAGCCGGAGATACGAACTCACCGACAGCAACCACATAAAAAAGCTGCTGATGGCAATGGGTAATATGGTAGCTCTTCCCCAGATAATTCTTATCTTTGCAATGCTTGATATTTTCCTATACAATGCATACGATATACGCCTCATACCTCTATGGATTGTTATCATCGTCGTCTTGTTATTGGGCACCATAGTTCTGGGTATATTTTTCTTCCGAATCATCAGGCAATTTCACGCGTCAAACGTTAAACAGAATCAGGAGTTATGAAAAATGGCAAACCCGGTCCCCGGTAAACTCACCATGGACAAGCTCGTTTCACTCTGCCAGCGACGGGGCTTTATCTTCCCCAGCAGTGACATTTACGGGGGTCTTTCCGGTTGCTGGGACTACGGACCGGTGGGCGTGGAACTCAAGCGGAATATCAAGGAAGCCTGGTGGCGGTCTATTGTCCAGGAACGCAACGATATAGTGGGACTGGATACTAGCATATTGATGAATTCCAGCGTCTGGCAAGCCAGCGGCCACCTTACCAGCTTTTCCGACCCCCTGGTGGAATGCAGGGTCTGCCATTTGAGGTGGAAAGCCGATGAACTGGCCGAGAGAAAGTGCCCCTCCTGCGGCGGCGAGCTTACCGAGGAACGGATATTCAATACCATGTTCAAGACCTTCATCGGGCCGGTGGAAGAAGAAGCCGCCATTGTTTATCTACGCCCGGAAACAGCCCAGGGTATGTTCGTCAACTTCCAGAATGCGCTGAACACCAGTCGCAAGCGCCTGCCCTTCGGTGTTGCCCAGCAAGGTAAAGCCTTCCGCAACGAGATAACCACCGGCAATTTCATCTTCCGCAGTCGCGAGTTCGAGATAATGGAGTTCGAATACTACGTCAAGCCGGGGACGGACAAGGAGTGGTTCGACTATTGGGTGGAAGAACGGTTCAACTGGTATATTAAGCTGGGAATCAAGAAGGATAACCTGGGGCTGTACGAGCACCCCAAGGAGAAGCTGGCGCATTACTCCCGGAACACCACCGATATCACATATCTTTTCCCCCACGGCCAGGCGGAGCTGGAGGGAATCGCTAACCGTACCGACTTCGACCTCAAGCAGCACGGCGTCGCCACCGGCAAAGCTCTAGAGTACTACGACAACGAGACCAACGAGCACTACGTACCCTATATCATTGAGCCCTCGGCGGGGGTGGACCGGGTGATACTGACCTTTCTCTGCGATGCCTACGACGAGGAAGTAGTCAATGACGATTTGCGGGTGCTCTTCCATTTTCATCCCGATATCGCCCCCATTAAGGTAGCCGTACTGCCGCTGAGTCGTAAGGAAAACCTGGTGGCACTGGCAAAAAACGTCCATGCCGACCTGCGTCCCTGTTTCATGACCCAGTACGATGACACCCAGGCTATCGGGCGGCGATACCGCCGGCAGGATGAACTGGGCACGCCCTTCTCGGTTACCATCGACTTTCAGTCGCTGGAGGACAACATGGCAACCATCCGCGAGCGTGATACGCTGAACCAGATACGGATCCCCATCCCCTCGCTGAAAGATACCCTGCAAGCCAAGCTGGCCGGTGAGGACCTTTTCGTGCTGCCAGAGGGCGGTCAGATATGGAAGCAGGATAGCGGCGGGTAGGCAATGAGTAGAGGCATACCGGAATATTTCGCTCATAAGAAATACAATATCTCACCCGAAGACGTCACCAGGTTAATGCTGGGCTGCGAACCGGAGGACATCAGCGAAAAAGTAATACTAACCCCCATCTGGAGCAAGGACGATTTTCTGGCGGAGTCGGTTGATAGCGTCGATGCTCTCTGCGAACGAAATCTCTCGCCGTGCGTTTATACGATTACCTATAAAAACCAGAAGATGACGCTGATACGCTCGGGTATGGGCGCGCCGTTGGCGGGAGACGTCGTCCTGACCCTGGGGTGCACGCCATGCCGTTACCTGATATTCACCGGCTCGTTCGGCGGCCTGACGGCGGATCTGTCCATCGGCGACCTGCTGATGATTACCGAGTCCATCGGCGGCGACGGCTATTCCAGTTATTTGAAAGAAGGAGATCTGGCTCCTCATGCTTTCCTGAAGCCCGCCGGGCCTGATGCCAAACTCAACGGGCTACTCGAAGAGCACGCGACAGCGCTGGCCGCCGAGAGCAACGTCCCCCTCCATCAAGGGCGGATTTTCTCCTCCGATACCATCGTCTCGCAGTTCTTCCACCTGGACGAAATGAGGGATAAATACGGCTGCAGCGGCATCGAGATGGAGACATCGGCGGTATTCAACTGCTCCCGACTGGTTGGCATTGCGTCGACCGCTCTGCTGATAGTATCGGACGTAATAGCCACCAACAAATCCCTGTTTTCAGGTCGGACGGAAGCTGACAGGTGGATATACCGTACCACCAGAAAATCGGTGCTGAGCCGGATAATACTGGACACTCTCTGTGACGAATGGCTGGACTGAAAGATGAAATACAAAGCGGTATTGTTCGATATTTTCGGGACGCTGGTTGTTATCGAGGACATGGAAGCCGAGTTGGATACCTGGCTGGGATGTTTCTACGACTGCATGAAACCACACGGACTTGATATCTCCCGGAATTCCTTTAATGAGTTTTGCCTGCATCATATAGGTCAGGAACCGCCTCCCCCGGGTAACGATGACCTAACCATTTTCGAGCGCCGGATACAGACCGCCTTCTCCGGTGCCGGACTGCGAGTAAGCACTGCCGATATCAGGCAGACATCCGCGATGTTACTGGAAGTCTGGAACGATTACGCTGTTATCGACCCCGATTGTCACCCACTGCTACAGGAACTAAGTCAGCAGTATAGGCTGGGAGTAATATCAAATTACGACCATCCACCCTACATACACCGCGTGCTGAACGACCTGGACCTGAAAAAATACTTCAACACGATAGTTATTTCCGGAGATTATGAATTTAAGAAACCCGACCCGAGGATTTTTCACCTGGCACTGGAGGAACTAGGACTAAAGCCGGAAGATGCCGTCTACCTCGGCGATGCCGAAGAAGACATCATAGGAGCGCGAGCCGCCGGGATTCAACCCGTACTGATACAACGGGAAACAACCGCCAAACCGCCGGATATTCTCAAAAGAGAATACACTCGAAATGATGTGGTAACGATAAACAGTCTCCCGGAATTAATTAATTCACTGGACTGAAAAATGAGATACAAAGCAGTGTTGTTCGACCTTTTCGGGACACTGGTGGATAACTTCACCATGTCCGAATACTCCAAAATACTGGAGAACATGGCCGCTGTCCTCAACGCACCTGCGGAGGGTTTTGCCAGACTCTGGCGCGGCTATTTTACCCAACGCGTTAACGGCACCCACCTCACTCACGAAGACAGCATCCGCATCATCTGCCAGGACCTGGACGTGGCGGTCACCGAAGAGCAGTCTCAGCACGCCGCAGATATACGGCTGGAGTACACGGTACTTTCCCTCAAACCCAAGCCGGAAGCAGTCCAGGTATTGACCAGACTGCGGAAGCAGGGCTTAAAGCTGGGGCTTATCAGCGATTGTTCCCCGGAGACCCCAAAAGCCTGGCCGGGCACTGCTTTCACCCCATATTTTGATGTAACTATTTTCTCCTGCGAGGTCAACATGAAAAAGCCCGACCCGCGTATCTATAAAATGGCTACCGACCGGATGGGAATAAAACCCGAGGACTGCCTGTACGTCGGCGATGGGAGCAGCCATGAACTCACCGGGGCGAGAGCAGTGGGGATGCAAGCGGTACTGATCCGGCACACCGACGAAACGGTCGATGAAGTGGTCATGGAACGGGAGGACGACTGGGACGGTCCCAGGATTACCCGCTTGCGGGAAGTGCTGAATCTGGTAAAATAACCCTTAAGGGGCGGTATGAGCCAGGAATTAAACATCGGCATTATCGGGGATTATGACAAAAGCAAGCCCTCGCACCAGGCGACGAACCGGGCACTGAACCATGCCGCGAAGAGACTTGGTGTCGTTACTAATATAACCTGGCTGCCGACGCCGTCTTTCCTCATCGACGCCAGCGAGGAGCGAATCAGAAAGCACGATGGCTTCCTGATAAGCCCGGGCAGTCCTTACAGGAGCATGGCGGGTGCCATCAGGGGAATCCGCAGTGTCAGGGAGGCGAACCTTCCCCTCATCGGCACCTGAGGGGGCTACCAGCACGCTCTGTTAGAGTATATGATGAACGTCATCGGCGATGAGGACATCGGACACCAGGAATACGATCCGAATATATCAAATCCGCTGTTCATACTGGCTTCATGTCCCGTAGCGAGCAGACCGGAAGGAACGCCCCGGCTCTGGGGCAATATTAAAATAAATGTAAAGCCCGGTTCACTGGCATACAGGATTTACCGTCAGGACGAAATCGTTGAGCCATACTCATGCAACTTCGAGATGAACCCAGGGTATAAAGAGATACTGGAAAAACGCGGCGTAAAGATAAGCGGGACAACCGAAAACAGGATTACCAGCATCATAGAGCTGCCCGACCGTACCTTCTATATAGCCACCGCTTACCAGCCGCAGCTAAGCTCCGAGGAAAGTAATCCCCACCCGCTGATCGCGGCTTACCTAGAAGCGGTCATAAATCATAAGAAAGTGAAAGCGGAGTGAAAATAATACATTTTGCTGACCTGCACCTCGGCGTGGAAAATTACGGCCGGATTGACCCAGCCACCGGGCTTTCCTCGCGGCTCAATGATTTTCTTTCGGCTCTGGACCAGCTCGTGGATTACGCGCTGGAGAACAAGGTCGACCTCGTCCTGTTCTGCGGCGACGCCTATAAAACACGGGAGCCGACCCAGACCCAGCAGCGGGAGTTTGCCAGGCGCATCAACCGGTTGGCGAGCAACGGCGTACCTGTTTTCCTGCTCACTGGCAATCACGACATGCCCAATGCCGTCGGGCGAGCTACCGCCACCGAGATATTCGATACGCTGGCAGTAAAGAATGTCTGCGTAGCCAACAGACCGGATATCCACACCATCAAGACGGCCGACGGTACGATACAAATAGCAGCCCTGCCCTGGCTGAGGCGGAGTGCTTTGCTCAGTCGTGACGATACCAGGAACCTGAGCCTGGAGCAGATAAACCGGAAACTCCAGGAGACCCTGACGAATATCGTCGATAATCTTACCAATAAGCTCGACCCAACGCTGCCGGCGGTACTGGCGGCACATGTCTGGGTAACCGGTGCCAAGGTAGGTTCGGAGAGCATGATGTCCATCGGGCAGGAGCATACGCTGCTGCTCAGCAACGTCGCCCTGCCGGCCTACGATTACGTGGCGCTGGGGCATATCCACAAGCGTCAGGTGCTCAGCGAGAGCCCCCCGGTGGTCTACTCGGGCAGTCTGGAACGGGTCGACTTCGGGGAAGAGAACGACGAGAAGGGTTTTTACGTGGTCGAGATAGAGACTCCCACTGGTGGCAGGAAAACAACCTACGAATTTCATCCGGTTAACGCACGGCGTTTTCTTACCGTCAACGTTATGCTTGAGGAGGACGATATTAATCCGTCGGTTACGCTACAGAACGCAATAGTTGGACAGCGGGAGAAAGTTAAAGACGCCATCGTGCGCTTGAATATCAGTGTGCCGTCGCAGATAGCCAGTCAGGTGAGTGACACCGCCATCCGCGAAGCATTGAAGGAAGCCCATTACTATACGGTCGCGCAGGACGTGCAGCGGGAAACACGACTCAGAATGGGTAACCGTACCGCCGAGGAGATAAAGCCCACCGACGCCCTTAAAGCCTACCTTGAATCTAAAAAAGTTCCGGCAGAGAGACAGAGGATATTGCTGGAATACGGCAAGAAGCTGATAGAGGAGCTTCAGGAAGGTTAACCGCCGCCAGCACTGTCTGCTTCGGCGTGGTAGTGGTCATTGGCATCGAAGATAAAGAATGCCGTAATTATCGCCACGGCGGTTACACCGACCGCCGCCCAGGTGAACATAGTGTCAAATCCGAACCTCTCCACGAAATACCCACCCGGTATGGCGAAGATAGCTCCGGTGTACTGCATCGTGGAATAATATACCCCGAAAATTTTGGAGCGGTGCTTGGCAGGCGCCTGGGTCATGATGAAAACCTCGGTCACGGGCATGCGAATCGCCATGACCAGACCGTGGAAAAACAACAAGATATAGAGCGTGGGGCCTAAAGTGACCAGCTTAAAGATATAAATCAATACCCCGCCCAAGATACCGGTTACTATTATCACCTTGACACTACCGATTTTATCGGAGATATAACCGCCGAGGGGTCCCGCCCAGAGACCAGAGGAAAACACAATGGACATCAGCCCCCCGGCCGTTGCGTTGGATGCTTTCAGTATATCCGTCATATACAGGGTAAGGAAAGGCAGCACCGACATACCGATACCGCCACCGATTACCATCATGGTGAGGAAGGCAATGAGACGCCGCTTGTAGCCGGGCTGCGGGGGTTTTTCCACGATAATCTGCTGCTTTACCGCCTTTACATGGGCACTACCGCCACGCCTAGATAAATAAACCAGGAAAATCAAACCGAACACGACCGTCGGTATTGCCAGGATAAGGTACGAATAACGCCAACCGGATTCCTCTCCAAAAGCGCCTAGTATAGCCCCGGCGATAATCGGTGACACGAAGAAGGCAGCGTTACCACCTATAAGGTGAAGTCCAAGCGCCCGACCGCGTATTTGCGGGTCGACCGAAGCAGAAATAAGCGGGGTGGCGGCAGGATGATAACCCCCGGAAAGGAGACCCATAAGGATAAGAAAAACAAGCAGCATAATGAAGTTGGGAGAAATCCCGACGAGTACACCGGCTACAGCCACGCCGAGCGTGCCGATGATAATCAAAGGCGTGGGCCCGAAGCGGTCGGCGAACCATCCGGCCGGCAGCTGTCCGGTAGCGCTGGCGAAAGCGAAAGCAGCCGGAACAGCAGAAGCCTCGAAATAAGTCCCGATTTTAAAATAATCACGAATCGCCGGGAACAATGGCTGCTGGAGAGCCATTAAGAAATGATGAGCAGCATGCGCGAAGATAAAAAATGGGAGTGCGGAAAATAAGAACGAATGCTTTTTGGTTGCTGGTTGTGTCGTCAAATCAGCCTTTCAATATCTCCAGCCGCATCTGGATGCGGCATACATGGATTTCTAACCAAAACCGATTAATAATCGGATTACGAAGAAGGTGGGACAGGATTCAAGGTAATTATATAACGAACGGCTTATAATTACAATTTGACGAAGCGACCGGTATATTTATCGCGACAGCAACAACCGGCGAGCCTGATTTGACAATAACCAGCAGAGGATTGTATGCTGTTGCCAGCAATAATCCCCAAGGCTATTAAGGGTGATAAATGGCGCACGACGTTTTTATCAGCTATTCATCAAAGGACAAAAAAGTAGCCGACGCCGTATGCGCCACACTCGAACACCGTAAGATCCGCTGCTGGATTGCCCCCCGGGACGTTCTATCCGGTATTCCCTACGCTGAAGCCCTTATCAACGCTATAAACGAGAGCAGAATCATGGTGCTGGTGTTTTCCTCCAACTCCAATGATTCACCGCAGGTAATGAGGGAAGTCGAGAGAGCCGTAGATACGGGCATCCCCATCATCCCATTCCGTATCGAAAATGTGCTACCTTCCAAAGCCATAAAATACTACCTCAGCGCTCTTCACTGGCTCGACGCCATTACCCCACCCCTCGAAAAGCACCTGCGTAAACTCGCCGACACAGTACAGACCCTGCTGGCGGAACTCGAGAAACCACATGAGGAGGGAGATGAGGAGAAGAAAGAAGCTTCCAAGCCAGAAACCAGAACCACAACAGAGAAAAAACGAACGAGACTGTGGGTGACGGCAGGAATTGTTGTGGTAGCCGTGATAGTAGTGGTGATAATCCTGACGGTGGGAGGTTCCGGGGATGGCGAAGATACCAACGGGCTGGCGTCCGGTCCGACGACAACGCCAGCAACCACACCGACGACGCAAGGAGAAACATCAACATCGACAACAACACCACCAGTCACACCAGGAACAACAACGGCAGGAGTAACAACGACAGCAGGCCCGACGACAACGTCATCCGGGAAATCACTCATCGGAAGCACACTTCAGTCCGGGACCTCGATACAGGGAGAGATAACTTTCTCCGGAGAGGTACATTGGTATACTTTCGATGCCCAGGCCGGTGACGCGATATACATCGTTCTAATCGATGATACAGAAAACGGCCCGTTCGTGCCGTGGATGGGACTGCTCGCCCCTGACGGGAGTATGGTCTGGGAGGATTACGATTTCAGCTGGGGACGCTCGGTCCAAGTATTCAGGTGGCTGGAACAGGACGGAAGCTATTCTATAAGAATAAGAGATGAGGCCCTGGGAACAGGTCCCTATGTACTATCTTTTTCACTGCTATCACAAACCGTGCAACCGATAACACCTGGCTCAATCCAGGGGAACCTTGATTTCCGCGGAGCAGTCCACTGGTTCGAATTCGACGGCAAAGCCGGGGATACAGTGTACCTGGGTCTGGTCGATAGCGAAGACGGTCTTTTAAATCCCTGGCTGACTCTGGTAGCCCCTGACGGCAGCTTAATCTTCGAGGATTATGATTTTCACTGGAACAAATCAGTCCAAACAGACCAGGTCCTTCCCGAGACTGGAAAATACATTATCATGGTAAGAGATATGTCTCTTATTGGGGGTGCTTATACCCTGTCATTCAATATAATTACCGGCTCCTGACCGCGTTTCATCGTCGGTAACATTACGTGTGCCTGATCAAACCTAGCCGTTCCCCCGGAGACGACTAATTACGACTACCCCGCAGGAAGAACGCGCAGAACAGTATCATGGCGATAATGGCGATACTCGCCCAGGTAAAGGCGCTAGCATAAGTGTAACGTTCGCTGATATAGCCCATTATCGGGGCGAAGACGGCACCGGTACCGGTCATCGTTGAATAGTAAAAACCGTAGACGAAGGAGCGGTTGCGCTCGGTGGTCTCGCCGATGATATACGCCTCGGACACCGGCATACGCATGAACGTTGTTATGCCCAGCAACAGCATTACCGCCCCGATGCCCACGCCGGAAGGTGCAATTCTCATCAGAAAGACGCCAGCTCCGGACATCACGCACAACGTGATTATCAACGGAACACGGCCAAGCCGGTCGGAAATATAACCCCCCAGGGGACTCGCCCAGAGTCCCGTAGAGGCGAAGACGGTGAAGTAGACCGATCCGGCAAACTCGCTGCTCTGGAATGCATCAACGACATACAGCGGCACCAGAGCCGTGATCGAACCGACAACTCCGCCGGTAAAGATACTCAGAAGCAGGAACATGACGAGTCGGAGGTAATTGCTTTTAGGTCGGGCAGCATCGCCGTAAGCACCAGAGAGATCCGTGCCTGTGCCCGATGCCTTTGTCCCCCGGTTCAGATAACCGGCGATGACGATACCGAACACCAGTATCGGTATGGAAATGCTGATATAGGAGACCCGCCAGTTCCACGCCGTGGCGATACCCGCCGCCACCATCGGGGCTACCAGGAAGCTGGCGCTGGCACCAATCTCGTGAAAGCCCAGAGCCCGTCCCCGGTCTGCCGGCGAGACCGCCGCGGAAACCATCGGCGCCGCCGAGGGGTGATAGCCACCTCCCAGTATCCCCATGAGGACCATGAAAGCCAGCAGCATAACATAGGTCTGGGAAATGCCGATTAAAATGCCCGCCACCGCGAGACCGGAGATACCAACGATCAGGAGGATGCGGGTGCCGATGCGGTCGGCGAGCCATCCCGCGGGTATCTGCGCTACGGCGTATGACCACGAGAAGACCGACTGAATGAGCAGCGTACGGGCGTTGCTCAGGCTGAACTCGTCGCGAATAAACGGGGACAGCGGCACCGGCAACGCCGTAATAACATGATGAACGAAGTGTGCCAGCATGAAAACGGGAAGAAATCCCTTAAAAATGGAGCGAATTTTGGATACT
Organism: Dehalococcoidia bacterium; assembly: GCA_011192005.1. Classification (GTDB taxonomy): domain Bacteria; phylum Chloroflexota; class Dehalococcoidia; order Dehalococcoidales; family RBG-16-60-22; genus W425. Next base: position 20,118 of record DUFB01000087.1, on the reverse strand, counting down.
TTGATGGCGGTTTCCCTTCTTTATCATTGTAAGTCACGCGGTCGGGCATGTCAAAGAACCCCGCTTTCTTTTGATGATGCATTCGGGTTAATGATATAATCACGAAGAAGTGTCCGAGTACATCATCCAGGTAGAAAACCTCGTAAAGAAGTACGGCCAGCTGGCAGCCGTTAACGATATAAGCTTCGGAGTTGAATCGGGAGAGATTTTCGGTTTTCTGGGGCCCAACGGCGCCGGCAAGACGACAACGATAAACATACTGTGCACCCTCGCCAGACCAACCTCGGGGAAAGCCACTCTTGACGGCTACGACGTGGTCAAGCAGCAAAACCAGGTACGCCAGTCCATCGGGCTGGTATTCCAGGACTCCAGTCTCGATGATAGACTCACGGGACTGCATAACCTGCGCTTCCACGCCATGGTCTATAACGTACCGAAATCCGTACGCGATGAACGCATCGAGCAGGTGCTCAGGATGGTAGACCTCTGGGACAAACGCAAGAATTTCGTGCGGACGTATTCCGGAGGGATGAAACGTCGCCTGGAGCTGGCCAGGGGGCTGCTGCATTATCCCAAGGTACTCTTCCTGGACGAACCCACTTTGGGACTGGACCCTCAAACGCGGAACTACATCTGGGACTACATCCTTGACCTGCGTAAGCGCGAGGGGACCACCATATTTCTCACCACCCATTACATGGACGAAGCCGAAAAAGCCAACCGTATCGCCATCATCGACCACGGCAAGCTGGTGGCGATGGACACACCGGCAAAACTGAAGCGAATGGTAGCACGGGATATAATCACGGTGAAAACCAGAGATAACGAAAAAGCGGCGGAAAATATCAGGGAACGCTACCGCACAGACGTACGGAAGGACGGAGACACCCTCGTCTTCGACGTGGATAACGGGGAAGAATTCCTCCCCGACTTTATCAGCGAGTCTGGCATCAAGGTGACCAGCATCAGCCTGCGCCACCCGACACTGGAAGATGTTTTCCTGAAAATAACGGGACACGAAATCCGCGACGAGGAAGTGGGCGATACCCTGAAGGAAGCCCTGAGGCGGGGCGGTCCCATGAGACATTAGGGAATACATATGAACAACCTCATCGGCGTATATACCATCTGGTACCGCGACGTGTTGCGTTTCTGGTACGACAAGGCACGCATGTTCAGCGCGCTGCTGTTCCCGGTTTTCTTTCTAGTTATCTTCGGGGCGGGACTGACACAGAGCATCGGCATGATGGCGGAAGGTGTCGACTTTATCCAGTTCATGTACCCCGGCATCATCGCCATGTCCGTCCTGATGGGGGCATTCATGTCGGGCGTATCCATCGTCTGGGACCGCGAATACGGTTTCCTCAAAGAGGTACTGGTAGCACCCATCAGCCGTATATCCGTGGCGGTGGGGAGAACGCTGGGCTCGGCGACGGTAGCCACCATCCAAGGAATAATGATTCTGGTGCTGGCGCCTATCGTGGACGTTTCGCTCACCGTCTGGATGGTGGTGGCATTAATACCGCTTTCCTTCCTACTGGCGGCCTCGATGGGCTCGCTGGGAATCCTGCTGGCCTCCCGAGTAAAGTCGACCGAGGCTTTCCAGGCGATAATGCAGATGCTGATGTTCCCGATGATGTTCCTCTCCGGGGTGTTTTTCCCGATGCAGAACCTGCCCTCTTGGATGAGCGTTATTGTGAAGATAAACCCGGCTTCCTACGGGGTCGCCGCCATTCGGCAGGTAGTGCTGGGGAATCCACCGGACTCGCCGTTCACCATCACGCTCTTCGGGCACGCCATGGGCATCTGGGAGAATATTGGCGTGATGGCGGCTTTCGGACTGGTCATGAGCATCCTGGCAATGTGGTCATTCGGGCGGCAGGAATAAACACCAGAAAAATATCCAGGATGACAGGGAGGGTACGATGAAAATCTCCATAATCGGTGCCGGATACGTCGGTCTTATCAGTGGCGCTTGCTTCGCCAAACTGGGGCACGACGTCGTCCTGATTGATATCGACGCAGATAAACTGGCGACCATCGCCAAAAAAGAAGACCTTCCCATCCACGAGGAAGGACTCCAGGAGCTCCTGGAAGAAGTACATATAGATACCAGCACTGACTACGGCAAGACTGTGGATTCGGATGTGATTTTTGTCTGTGTCGGCACGACCGCCGACGAAAACGGAAACATATTCTCGGAACACCTCATAAACGCCGCTAACGATATTGCCGGAGTATTGAAAAAGCAGCAAAAATACTGCGTCGTGGCCGTCAAGAGTACCGTGGGGCCCGGTATGACGGAAAGTCTGGTCATACCCCTGCTGGAGAAATCGGGCAGGAAAGCGGGGAAAGACTTCGGCATTTGCATGTCCCCCGAATTTCTCCAGGAGGGGCGGGGTATCTATCACTTCATGAATCCATCGCGGATTATCATCGGGGAATACGATGGTCGGTCGGGAGACGTGCTGGAACGACTGCACCAGAGCCTGAAAGCACCGGTAATGCGCGCCAGCCTGCGCACGGCGGAGATGATAAAGCTGGCATCAAACGCCTTCCTGGCGACGAAGATTTCGTTTATCAACGAGATAGGCAACATCTGCAAGAAGCTGGGGATAGACACCTACGAAGTCGCCCGCGGCATGGGACTCGACGAGCGCATCGGCAATAAATTTCTTAACGCTGGCATCGGCTTCGGCGGCTCCTGCCTGCCCAAGGACCTGAGAATACTGATATCGGGCGCCAGAGAAACAGGATACCAGCCCGAGCTGCTGCGGGAGGTATCCAACCTGAACGAAAACCAGGCGTTAAAGCCGGTGGAACTGCTGAAAAAACACATCAAGCTGCAGGGTGCCACGGTGGGGATTCTTGGTCTGGCATTCAAGCCGGGTACCGACGACATCAGGGATTCCCGAGCGATAAAAGTAGCGGAGGCACTGCTGGCCGAGGGAGCCATGGTAAAAGTTTACGACCCGCTGGCAGTAGCTAATTTTATAAAGACATGTCCCCAGGTATTGCCCGCCAGTAAAGAGGAGGTCCTAGACAGCGACGCGGTGATTATCCTGACCGAGTGGGAAGAATTCATGGAACTCGATTACCGTGGTAAAATCGTCATCGACGGCAGGAGAATCGAGAAAGCCAGAGAAGCCCGGATATACGAAGGGGTATGCTGGTAGCAAATACCGCGCTAACAGGCGCGTGGGAAATCATACTGATTCGTCCGAACGTACCTGTCCCTGGTAAAGCTGCCAGTACTCTTTCCTGTTGTTCAACAGCTCGCGGTGCGTGCCCTCTTCGGCGATTCTGCCCCCCACCATGACGATTATCTTATCGGCGTTAACAACGGTCGAAAGACGGTGGGCGATGATGATAACGGTGTGGTCTCTCGATATCTCGTCGATAGCCTTCTGAACGGCGGCCTCGGAGACGCTATCGAGGGCGTTGGTGGCCTCGTCAAAGATTAAAATATCCGGCTGCCTTATCATCGCCCGGGCGACGGCAATACGCTGTTTCTGCCCACCCGAGAGCCTGACGCCCTTGTCACCCACCTGGGTATCGTAACCCTGCGGCAAATCGGTGATGAAATCGTGGGCGTCGGCATAACCAGCCGCCCTGAAGACTTCCTCGTCCGAGTATTTTTCAGAGCGCAGGGTGATATTGTTCCGTACCGTGTCATTAAAGATAAACGTATCCTGGTCAACATAGCCTATCCTGTCCAGCAACGAAGATAGGCGGTACTCTTTTAATTCGACGCCATCAATCAATACAGCGCCAGCATCAGGCTGAAACAGGCGCAGTATGAGGCTGACGATAGTCGTCTTGCCCGAACCGGAACGCCCGACGATAGCCACCGTTTTACCCTTCTCAAAGCTTACCGAGATATCCCTGAGGGTCTTGGTGCGGCCCTGGTATGAGAAGTTAACGTCCTCGAACCGGATACCCGAGTTAAACGAGCTGAACTCCCTGCTGCCATCCTCGATGGTACTTATTTTCTCGTGCTGGATGGAATATATAGCTTCGCAATCGGGGAGGGTGCTCATAAACTGCACGAAATAGGTGCCCATCGTGCCCACCATGGTAAAGAGTCGGAAGATGGCAAAGCCGAAGGTGCCGTAAATCGGGATTAACTCCGTAAAGGTCAGGGGCGCCATAATACTGATGAGAAGGGCAATGACGCCGATAGCCAGATACAGCACCAGGAATAGGAAAGGAACGGGCACATTCTGCCAGAAATTCCTCCGGATGTAGTACGCCCAGCGTCTCCTGATGACATTATTGAACCTTCTTATCCAGTCGAGAGTGGTGTTATATACCTTGACCTGCTTGATGCCGGTAATAACCTCGTTGAGGATAATGTTAGTCTCACGGTTCGCTTCGCGCTCGCCGGCCGCGGAATAATAGGCTACTCTTCTGCCGATAAACCGAGTGAGAAAATGATACCCGATGGCGATGACGATAACCACGAGCGCCCCTACCCAGGACAGCGAAAACAGGAAAATCAGGACAGTTATGGAGATAATAGCCTGCTGCAATAGCTCGGTGACTGAACTGACCAGGAGAGCGATCTGATTAGGGCCGGTGACGACGTTGTAGATAAGCTCGCCCTGCTGGTGGTCAATAAAGTGTTGGTAATCCGCCTTCATATATTTATCAAATATTTCTTCCTGGTTTCTCTGGACCAGCCGGGTAGCGAACTTGACCCGGTAATTGATAAAGATAATCCTGGAGATAAAGGTCAATACAGTGATAATAAGGAAGACGACACAATAGCTGATAAATTGATTCTCAAAAGGCAGGAGGTCAGCCAGCCTGGCGAACATGGAACTGATGATACCAGAATCGCCGGCGCCATCGACGAACGCCGCGGTAAGAATGGGATAGATAGCGGCGATATTGACCGCCTCGAGGATGCCGGTTACCAGCGAGAGTAAGAGAACCCGGGCGAACCGCAGCCTGTCATGCCGCAGCAGATAACGTATAATATGGAAACTACCTTTTATTGCCATCCTTTTTCACCAGGTCTAACGTTCCAGGAGTCCTTCGAGGACAGTAACAAATCTACCGGTCATTTCCCGGTGGGTGTACTTGCCGATTTCCTCCCGGAGACCGTAACAGGATACTTCTCCTTTTAACTTATATTCATTATATAAATCCCTGAGAGTATTTTTTATATCCTCTACCGTAATGGCATGCACGCCGCCTTTAGTTGCTGCAAGCAACCTGTCGACAGCGCTACCCGCCGCGCCTCCCGTAGCCAGGACGGGCCTTCCCGTCCCGAGATATTCAAAGATTTTGAGCGGATACCAGCCGTCCTCGGTGGGGTCGTCCCAGTCCATGAGCCATAATACTTGCGACTCCCTCTGTTTCTCGACGGCAACCTGCCGGGATACCGTGCCGTACTGCCTGACGATACCCGACAGTTCAGCTTTATTTATCTCTTTATCCAGCCATGCCAGCGCGGGGCCGTAAAACCTCACCTCGACATCATCCGGGGTGATGGCACCTTCAGAGATAAGACTTCGTAGAGGAGTAAAGAGTCTGGCGGGGCTTTGCTTACCGCGGTAAATATTGCCTGTGTAGCTGACGGTGAATTTAGAAGTCAACGCGGACGGAGTTACACTCGTCATGTCCGCGTCGTAGCCGTTGGTGATGGCATATATTTTCTTTCCCGGATGAAGCTTGGCGAGTCTGTCCGCCCAGGGACGAGACACGGTAACGAGAGCGTCAGCTGCCGAGAGTGTCTTGTGTTCCAGCCTTCTATCAAATGCCCTTCTTAAAGGGCTATAGTAGTAGTTATGGTTCTGTGACCAGAGGTCGCGGAGGTCGGCGAGCCAGGGAAGTCCGTGCCTGCTTTTTAACTCACCGGCGATGAGATGGGCAGTTATCGGCGAAGAACTGCTGATGACGGCATCGAAATTATCTTTCCTCAATAAATCATCTCCCGCCCTGATAGCAGAGTCTTTCCAGCCTTTGTAAGAATCGGGGTAATTGACGATTTCACCGCCTACAGCGAGAAAACGGTCGAGGATAGACCGGCCGGCAGCAGGGGCAAAATGACTTTCCGTCCGGCTACCCGTCTCGATAACGGCTATTTCAGGCGGCATATCGCTATCCGGCGGCAGAGCGGTCGTGAGGAGAACGGGCTGCCACCCGAACCCGGGCAGGTACTTTACCAGAGCCGGGATGCGGGTACCGAAATAGCGTGCTATGATGAGGACTTTTTTCAACCGAACAGTCTCCCTTTTTCCGTGCTGACAAACGACAGTCAGGGCTTGGTAAAATAGCAGCCGCCACGACCGTCAAAGCTCAACTCAGTTTTAATACTCCGACTTTCAATAAATTCATCGGTGGCTTTTTTAGCCCCGACATACGATTCGTAGTCATCAATAATAACGCTGCCTCCGGATACGACGTTATCGTAAAGATTTTCCAGACAGCACCTGGTCGATTCATACCAGTCGCCATCTATGCGCAGGACGGCGATGGGCCCGGTCTTACGGCGAAACTCCGGCAGGGTATCCTGGAACCAGCCCTTAACCAGGGCAATATTATCGCGACTCAACCCAAGGTTCGAGAAAAGAAGGCTTTCCACCTCCTCATACGTACCCAGGCAATATCCCGGCGCAACGAGGTCGGACGACCGGTTGCCGGGTTTATACCGGAGAGACTCCTGATACTCGTCCTCTGCGGTGGGCTCGCTCAGGCCTTCGAAAGAATCGAAAAGCCAGAGCTTTCTATTACTGTCATGGTCAACGGCAACCATCGCCATGAGAGCCGAACACCCGCCGCGGGCAACACCGCACTCGACGAAACAACCGTCAACCTTCTCTTTTTCCATCGCGGCGGCGATATCGTGAGTCCTGAAGAGGCCGGTCCGGCCGACCATCGAATATTTTCTTATCTTCTTAATCCTTTTTATCTTGGCAAGTCTCTCGCGGTCGTTCGCCAACAGGTAGTAGATATGAGCGAAGAAGTAATACAGCTCGTCCAGGGTCTTTACCCACAGCACGTAGCAGCCCGAAGCCAGGTTATAGACGAACCGGAAAATCTTACCCGGCAGCAGTTTCTTCAGTATCGATTGCGCTCCGGTCAGGGGCATCAGCGACCTTCTTTTTTCAAGTCGATTACAGTATTAACAATATCACCCACCGATAAACCGTGGGCTTTGAGCAGATACTCCTGGTTACCGACATCATGGGTGAAAGTGTCCCTGACACCCATCCGACGGAATTTACAGTCGATACCGGACGCTTCGGCAAGCACCTCGGCGACGGCACTGCCCAGTCCACCGATGATACTGTGTTCTTCAACAGTCACGATAACGCCGGTCTCGCCAGCAGCCGCCAGCACGGCGTCTCTGTCCAGCGGCTTCACCGTGGGCATACTGAGCACGCGGGCGGAAATACCCCGTCCGGCTAATATCTCAGCCGCCTGGACATTGCTATACAGCATGCATCCGGTTGAAATTAGGGTTGCGTCCTTGCCATCCCTTACCATGATAGCCCTGCCGATGCTGAAGGACGGCAACGACTCGTGGACCCCGGGCTCGGTGGTTTTGCCGAGTCGGAGATAGCACGGTCCGGGCCAGGAGGCGCAGGCCAGCGTCGCCTGCTCAGCTTCCAAGGGGTCGCCGGGAGCGATAACCGTCATGTTGGGCAGGGCACGCATCAACGCCATGTCCTCGGTGGCATGGTGGGTGACACCCAGAGACCCGTAGGACAACCCCCCGCCACCCATGACGATATTCACATTAACGTTGTGGTAACAGACATCGTTGCGGATTTGCTCGAGGCAGCGGAAGGTGGGGAAATTGGCGATGGAATAGACGAAGACAATCTTGCCGCTCAGAGCCATGCCAGTGGCCACGCCAATCATATTCTGCTCGGCGACACCCATATTGATATAGCGGGACGGGAATTTCTCCATGAAAGGCTCAAAAATGGAAAAACCTAGGTCGCCGGCGAAAAGGTGAATGCGCTCGTCATCACCAGCCATGTCCATCAGGGCCTGAACGAATGCCTTTCTCACTCGGACACCCCCAGTTCGTCGAGAGCTTCCCGCAACTGTTTATCGTCCGGCGAACGGTAATGCCAGGCGACGTCATCTTCCATGAAACTGACTCCCTTGCCCTTGACAGTATGGGCGACGATGCAGCTCGGCCTTTCCGACTCAAAGGGTATTCCCAGTAAAGCCTGCTCAATCTGCCGGTGGTCATGACCGTCGATTTCACGCGCCGACCATCCGAAAGAGTGCCATTTCTCCGCCAGCGGGTCGAGGTCGAGGACCTCTTTCGTCCTGCCGAAGCCCTGTATCTTGTTGTAGTCCACGATAGCCACGATATTGTCCAGCTTATGCTGGTGGGCGAACAGCAACGCTTCCCAGGTGGAGCCTTCGTCACAGTCACCGTCGCTGAGAATGACGTAAACACGGTATTTCTTATCGTCGCACTTCGCCGCCAGCGCCATACCGCAGCCGATGGGGAGTCCGTGCCCCAGGGCGCCGGCGGAGGCCTCAACACCGGGTACGCCGTAGGTTATGTGGCCGGGAAGATGCGAGCCGTTCAGGTAGTAATTAAGCAACCAATCCCGGGGGAAAAAGCCGCGCTCGGCGAGGGCGACATAGACAGCCGAGACGGCGTGTCCCTTGCTTAAAATAAAGCGGTCGCGCTCGGGCCAGTCAGGCTGGGCGGGGTCGACATTGAGGATGCGGCCATAAAGCACCGCCAGGATATCGGCGATGGAGAGTGAGCTGCCGAGATGGCCACTCTGAGCCCGGTGCACCATCCTTAAAACCTGAGCACGGATGCGAGTGGAAAACGCTTTATAGTCGATTGTATTTTCCGGCATTATTCACCTTTTCCGGGGATATAGGTACGACGCTCGGTGGTAACACGCGATTCGAGCTCAGCGGCGTTGGGCCTGACCCAATCAATCGTCCTGGCAAGACCTTCTTCCAGGTCGACTTTAGGTTCATATCCCAGGATATCCCTGGCTTTAGCGATATTGGGCACACGGATATCGACATCGGTGAAATCGAGCGCCTTGAAAATAATCTTCGACTTCGAGTTGCATAAAGAGATTACCTTTTTAGCCAGCTCGTAAATCGTCAGGGTATTGCGGGCATTACCGATATTAAAAGCCTGCCCGATGGCCTCTTTAACTTCCAGGCAGCGGAGCAAAGCATCGATAAAATCGTCAACGTAGCACCAGGCCCTGATTTGCGTACCGTCGCCGTAGACCTCCAGGTCCTCATTTTTCAGAGCTTTGAGAACAAACCTGAGCACAACGTGGTCGCCAACCCGCTTGGGACCGAAGATATTAAAGGGACGGATAACCACACTGGGGACGTTCTGCTGCCGGTAGTAGCTGAGGGCGAGGTGCTCCGATGCCAGCTTGCTGATGCAGTAGCACCAGCGGACATCCTGCACCGAGGAAAGGACGGTATTGCCGTCCTCGGCGATACCGAAAGCACCGGCGCCGAAGACCTCGCTGGTGGAAAAGCAGACGACGCGCTGGCAACCGGGATTTTGAGAGACAGCCTTGAGCAAATTGGAGGTGCCTATGTAGTTGACATCGAGGGTGTAGAGGGCGTTACTGAGAACCTCCTGAACGCCCACCATCGCCGCCATATGCACGACGATTTGAGCATCTTTAGTGACTCTGGAGACCTCCGGCGCGTCCAGAATATCAACCTCAGCCAGCTCGATGTTTTTATTTCCTTTAAGATCGGAATAGGCGAAGGTGTTTCTATCGAAATTCGTATCCAGAAGGACCACATAGTTATCCTTCACCAGCCTCTCCGCCAGAGAAACCCCGAGAAATCCACCGCCACCGGTTATCAGAACTCTTTTATCTTTTATCATTTATACCTCAGCTTTATATTCCTTGATATATTCAGTCAGGCCTTCAGCCAGGGGTCGGGGCGACCACCCCAGAGCCTGGCGCGCTTTACTGATATCCAGGACAAACCGGAACGGCCTGTCAGTATTGTTATTACTCAGAGTTATTTCAGATTTTGAGCCTGCTATACTCCTGATTTTCTCCGCCAAATCAATGATGCGAGTCTCCTCTCCGGAAGCGAGATTATAAACTCCCGGTTCACCCTTCTCCCAGGCTAAAAGCGTGCCGCTGATTACGTCATCAACATGGACAAAGTCAGTGGACTGCTCACCGTTACCATACACCGTTATCAGCTGACTATGTAAAGCCTGCTTGATAAAAACAGGCATGACATCTCTCTCATTTTGATACATGCCATAGACCCCACCGAAGCGCAAAATAACGAGAGATAAGCGTTCGGAGAACATGTTGCATATATGCTCCCCGGCCAGCTTGGTAATGCCGTAGGGCGTCAGGGGGGACGCGAGGTGGCTCTCATCGACGGGCAAATACTGCGGAGGTTCCGAATAGACGCTCATGGTGGAGGCATAAACGAATCTGGTTACGTCATTTTGACAGGCTGCCTCCAGCGTGTTAAACGTACCCCTGGTATTGGTATCGAAGTATGCCTGTAAATCGGCGAGACTGCTACCATCGGGCAGCTTTGCCGCCAGATGGAAAACATCCGTGATATGATTATCCCTGATGACAGCAGTCATCATGTCAGCATCGACTATATCGCCGTTGAGGAGGTGGAATTTTTTATGCTGAAGAAGCTGCTGCACTTTTTGAGTTTTACCGGAGTGAGACAGGGCAAACACATTATTGCCCCGCCGCACCATTTCCCGACATAGGTAAGAGCCGATAAAACCGGTAGCGCCGGTAACCAGGATATTCATACCAGATTTCTTCCTGTCATGACAGATTATCTAATTTGATTATTTAATATTCCTGCGGGCAATACCCGTGAAAATGATACACCGCCAACCCCGTTTTTCCAAGCGAATTTTTGGTGGTTAACCCTTATTTCAACTGATGGATTACCCCCACTTTAACTCTGGCCTGCCTTATTCTTTTCGATAACCTCCCGGTAAAGTTGCTCGTACCTATCCATCTGGGCATCTAATGACAGATTCTTCTTGATATACTCCCTACCTCTCTGCGTCTTGGCGCGGACCTCATCCAGGTTAGCGAAGATATGCAGGATAGCATCTTTCATTCCGTTGACATCACCGTGGTCGACCAGATAGCCGGCGTCCATCTCGCGGATATCCTCGCCGGCGCCGGTATTTTTACTGACGATTACCGGAGTGTCGCAGAGGATAGCTTCGAGTGAGGGCCGGGCGGCCTGCTCGTAAATCGAAGGCTGCACGAGAACATCAGCATCAACGAGAGCCGAGAGCTTATCCTTCCCGCCCAGAAAACCTGTATATATCACCTTATCCCGTATTCCCAGATCATCAATGCGTTTATCCAGAACCCGCTTATAGCCATCGTCAGTCCCGACTATAACCAGTATAATATCCTCCCGCTGGCTTGCCAGCAGGGCAAAGGAGTCGACGAGAAAATCCATACCCTTGATCCAGTTGATTCTTCCCAGGAACATAACTACTTTTTTCTCAGCTATGCTGTATTTCTGCCGGAACTTACCCGGGGAGGGCAAATGGGCAAATTCACCGGAATTAATGGGCGGATGGATAACCGTGATAGCTTCCGGTCGGGCACCCAGCTCGACGTATTCAGCAGCGCCAACCTGTGTCTCGGCGACCAGCCCGGCGGCGTCCCTCAGAATTATGTAGCCGAAGAGGACATCGTAGAGCCACTTGAAATAAAACATGGGACCTTTCCTGCCGACGGTTATCCGGGGAGCGGAACCGTGGGCGTCCACGATATAAGGAATATTGAACTTAGTGGCATAATGATGCAAAACAATATTCTGGAAGCTGCGGAAGCAGTGCATATGAATCACGTCGAAGTCTTTGATGCTTTTCCTCGACGCGGCAATAATACCCGGCATGACGTGCAGTCCCGCCATGTTTATCCGGCTGTGAAAGGGATATACCTTTACTCCCTCCAGAGACTGAATGTAATCCTTATCCAGTTTGAAATCGCTGGTGTATAAAACAACGTTATGGCCGCGACTGCTCAGGCTACGTGACAGGTGATAAAGAATATCGACTGTCCCGCCGCCGTGAGACAGCGAAAAAAAGTCGAAGACCTGCAAGATATTCATTTTCACCATTATACCAGAAGGTAGCCCCAACACATATTATATCAGAGGGACTCAGGCTGAAACGCGAGTGGAATCCTGGAAACATAACGTCAAATATCTAGTTACCGATATATTCGAATATCCTTACTTCAGGGAGCAGCAATCGGATAGGTTCAACTTCCGGTATTAAATCCATGTCGTAGTGAGCTACCTCACCTATCGACGTATAGAGCAACCGGTAGTCTTCCATCGCTTCCAGCGGTATGGGGCTGATGAACGGATAGAGACCGACAAGCCGGCGGTTTTCCACATCCTCGGACTCGAGGTATTCCAGGGCTTCCTCATAACTGGTAAACGTAGCAATTTTAGTTATCCGCTTGTAGATGCTCCCATCATCGCCGCGTACCTCATCAAAATCTATCACCACGGGTTTTTCATCGGTAACAGCTTCACCGCCAAAATGGAACAGCCGGACACAGGTGGTCCGGTAATACTCCGGATAGTAGATTACTTTAGAGGTTAATTTCCCTTCGTACGGGACCAGATAAACCTCGTAATACTGCTCCAGCGGCTCGTCCGCCCAGTTAGCAATGGCGTGGAATTTGGATACCGTCATGGCAAAATCAATCATGACATAGCGGGTATCGAACTCATGCATTATATCCAGGGTTTCCTGATTGTGGGGCACATCGGTGGACAGCAGGTAGGCAGCCACCATTTCAGTAGTGTTTCCGACCTTTGATGGATTAGTATTAGGGATACGCTGTGCTGTACGAGTAATCCAGTACCCGTAATCCCACCACGACGTTACACCGTACGCCGACTCAGGATAGACAAACGATTTTCCCTCGGGAGGTCTTTCGTAAAGAGCATAATAGGCATCGGGGTCGCCAAAGGGCTCGGGGGTGTTGTCTCTCATCCAGAGGAGAGATTCCTGCCAGCCGTCGGAAGGGGCGTACGGGGCAGGCTTAGCCTGGGATACCGCTTTCTCAACATTCCAGAAAAACGTTAAAAATAATACCATTACCGCAACCACAAATACACCAGCAACTCGATAACCACGTTCATAGGCCTGGCTTCCCTTTCTGGCCGGTTTGTTTTTACCATTCCTATCGGCCGGCGTATCATCATCGGATTCAGGGCTTTTGATGAGTTTTTTCAGTCCGGCAACCCAGATAATCTGCCAGGAAATAAAGGCGGTAAGCAGGGCGATATTAACCGCCAGGTAATAGGCAAAACGCTGCTGTCCGATAGTAGCCACCAGCACCACCAGGGTCCAGATGATGAACAGCAGCCAGTGATTATCATCACCACGACGGCGGATATACAGCCACAGTAATATTACAAAGGCGATGATCCCAAAACCGGGTATGGCAAAATCTCTGGTAAGGAAAAATCCAGTGGTGAAGTTGCCCCAGGCCTTGGCGATGGTGAATTCTCCTTCGTAAGTAAAGAAGGACTGCATCTCTATGGTTGTCTCAGCTTCAGCCCCTCCGGGATTGAAAATGGTAAACCTCTCCGTCATCGTATCGAAAAGACCGGGGGAAGCCAGAGCGAAAATTACAAGAATCACAACACCGATTACTACCAGCGTAGCGGGGAAATATGCTGGCCTGAACTTGCGGCGGCTGATAAACCAGGAAATAATCGCGAGAACGGGCGGAACCAGCAACGCCGCGATGATAGCCAGAGAAATATCGCGGGAGGGTGAATACGGTAAGAAGATAACGGCAGCAAAAAGAAAGACGATAAAGCCGATAATTCCGAGATATTCGGTGGACTTGCGTTTGAGGTGGTCGATGATGAACTGGATCACGAGATACAAAGCGATAATGAAAACAAAGAGAAGACCACCCTGCCAGGTAAGAAGGTAAATTCCCAGGAACAGCCCGGATAGCAGGGCGTAAATCAGCGGCCTGCGGATAACCTGCCAGTCGCGCTGGAGAACGCTACCAAGGGTAAGCTCGTTTTTACGAGCCTGCTTTATCGCTAAAACGAAAAAGAGGACGGCGACGACGCTGAACAATACCTCGGCAATATGCTGGTCAGTGAAACCGAGGATGGACCTCCCCAGAAACTCCCCGGGCATAATGGCAATAAGGGCAGCCGCGATGATACCCACCCACTTATTGAATAAAGCCCTGCCGATGAAGAATACCGGGATTACTACAAGTGCTCCCAGGATAGCCGGGAAATAGACGCCGACAATATCGACAGCATACTGGGAAGGAGAACCCAGACCGACCATCCAGGCGATACCACCAAGCAGCCAGTTGTAAAAATGGGCACCGGAGACTGCTACGCCATCCGGGTAGATGAAAAACGGGCTGAAGCCGGTAAGCTGGGGGAAATTGCGTGCCAGATTATCAACGAGGTACATGTGATAATAGGCATCAATGCTGGAGAATTTAATCCAGTCACCGGTGAATACTTTATCAAAAGGGAGAAGGGTCCGGATAAGAAAAGACAGAGCGCAAAAGAGCGTGATGAATATACTGGTGAAAATATTCGGTGAGAGTCTGTTCATAGCAGTTTTTAACGCTGCCCGGAAAGCTGCCTCCCGTTTCTTCAGGTTCGGTAAATTATGTCATAGATACTAAGCGGTAACAAGGGTGCTAACCCTTAATTATACCTTCTTCCGATACGACCTGAGAATCCCCCTGGCTTTACTGAACAGTTCGCGTGCCTGCTCGGAGTTTCTCAGGGCGGCAATGACCTTTACCTGTTCTTTAAGCAACGCCGGATTTAAGAAATAGTATTTCCCGAACCTCTTTCTGAGGTAAAACTCCCGGAAAGCCTCGTTGGAAAAGTCCACGAGCTCATCATCGGTGCAGTCCCGGGTGAGATTAGCATTGGTGTGGAGGCTCCATTCGCCGATATCGGTTTTATCCCCGGATATCAAGCCCGCCGCCAGAGCGGAATCGTACAGTTCCGTGCCGGGGATGGGTGTCGTCAGCGAGAAACCGTGAAAATCGAGCCTGAGTTCCCGGGCGAAAGCCATCGTTTCACGGATTGTGTCTCTGGTCTCGCCGAGCATGCCGAGCATGAAATAACCGGTGACATGTATGCCCGCTTTCTTCGTCCAGGCGATGACCTCCCGCACCTGATCAAGCGTCTCGTTCTTCTTCATGGAATCGAGTATCCGTTGGTTTCCCGACTCGATGCCGTAGGCGATACAGCGGCAGCCAGCTTCGTACATCGCTCTCAGCATCTCCTCGGTCATCAGATTGACTCGTCCGTTGCAGTACCAGACTATCCTGAATTTCTTCTCGATAAGCTGCCGGCAGAACTCCATAACCCTCTCCCGGTCAAGAACGAAGGTATCATCGTTGAAGAAGAAACCGTTGACGCGATAGGTGTCATACAGCGATTCCATTTCCCGGATGATGTTCTGAGGGCTCCTGCCCCGCCATTTGCGACCCCACATGTCCTTGAAGCAGAAGGTGCAACTGTAAGGGCAGCCCCGACTCGACAACAGGTTGGTGCTCCTTATCCTGCCAAATCCCCTGATTTTTATACCGAAACTCTGGAAATGGTCCTTGATGTAGCGTTCCATATCCAGCAGGTGCCTGGCCGGGAACGGGATGGTATCCATATCGGCGATGGGCTCCGCGGGCTCGGTGACGGTAATCCGGTCGTCAGCCCGGAAAACGATACCCCTGATACCGCCAACGTCTTCCCCGTTTTCCAGAGCCGATACCAGTGCTACTATCGTTTTTTCACCCTCGCCGAGTACGGCAAAGTCGGCCGCGGATTCCTGGAGCAGCTTGCGGGGAAGCGCCGTCACGAGGGGTCCTCCGAGGACCACCCTCGCTCCGGGATTGGCTTTCTTGACAGAATCGACCAGTCCGAGCAGCGTCTCGTACTCGGTAATCATGCCGGTGATGCCGATGATATCGGCAGCGGCAACTTTTTTTCGCAGCTTGTTATCCCCGATACGGCGGACATTGAGGTCGATAATTTCAACTTCGTGTCCCGCCTGTTCCAGAGATGCAGCGATATAGCCTAGTCCGAGGGGGACATAGACATTGGGACTCCAGGTCCTGAGCCGCGGATTGAGCAGAGTTATCTTCATGTCGCTGTTTTTTTACCGGATATTTTTCCTGTGCTTCCGTGTTTCAGGATAGAACCTGATTATCAGGGGATGACGCATGGTCTGTTTGATTTCATTTTCTTTTTGAGCGAGTTCTTCTTTAATGGTGCGGTGTTCCACAAGCACCACGAGGCAATCAGCATCTTTAGCCACCTCAGTTATCGAGCTATACTCATAACCTTCCACTAGCGGGTCATAAGGGGTCACATCATAACCGCGGTTCTTGAGAATATCGATAATCTTCAAAGCCGGGCTGTTCCTGATATCGTAAGTGTCCGGTTTATAGGTGATGCCCAGAGCGATTACCCTGGGGTTTTTAATATCATTCAGGGCATCCTCGATTTTGGCGGCGATTTTCAGCGGAACTTCATCGTTAATCTGACGGGCGATGTGTATCAAGCGCGAATTTACGGAGTCGACTTCCTTGATAAACCAGGGGTCGACGGGAATACAATGTCCGCCGGCGCCGATGCCGGGCTTGAGGATATTCACCCGTGGATGCTTGTTTGCCAGCTCGATGGCCTCCATAATATCCACGCCGAGTTTTTCAGCCACGGCGGCGAACTCGTTAGCCAAGGCGATACTAACATCACGGCTGGTATTTTCCATGAGCTTTACCATCTCCGCAGTAACGTCATCGGTCAGATATAAATTGCCCTTAACAAAGGAAGCGTAGATTTCCCGGGTCATCTCGGCCGTTTTTTCATCGAGTCCCCCGATAACGCGGTCGTTATTGACGATTTCCTCGAAGACCTCCCCGGGGAGAATTCTCTCGGGGCAATGGCAGAGGTAGATGTCCTTACCAACTTTCATGCCGCCCTTTTCCAGCAGCGGAGCGATGATATTGCGGCAGGTAAGCATGGGGACGGTACTTTCGACAATCACCAGATTGCCGGGTCGAAGGTAAGGGACGATAGACTCTACCGCGTTGATAACCTGGGAGAGGTCAGCCACCCGTTTTTCCTCATCGAGGGGGGTGGGGACGGAGATGATAAAGACATCCGCTTCACAGGGAGTCTTCCGGGCACGGAGGTTTTTCCTTACCTCCGGTTCTTTGAATATTTCTTTAATGTCCTCTTCGGCGAGGTGCAGGACGCCCTCGTTGATGGCATTGACGATGTTTTCCTCGATATCAACGCCGATAACCTCGTAACCGACACGTGCCAGCATGACAGCCAGCGGCAAGCCGACATACCCGGTGCCCATGACAACGATTTTTTTAGTCACCGAGGTATACGCCTCTCTGCCACTCGATAGTCCTGGGGATTCCATCCTCCAGACTTACCATGCTCTTATGCCCCAGGTCATTAATTGCCCGGGAAACATCCACCCTCTTGAACATGGTGGTACCCGGCTGTTCGTCCCTGTATTCCACCATGCTGTCATTTTTACCCAGATAATGCAGGATGATATCCGAACACTCCTTCATATCATGCAGTTCGCTGCCGGCAATGTTGTATACCGTGCCGGGTTTGAACTTCTGATAGATGTTAGCCAGCGTCCTGACAGTATCATCAATATAGGACGAGGTGCGCTTGTGCCTGGTATAAACGGTGTAGGGCAGGTTATGAAGAGCGCGGTAGACGAACACGCAGATAGCGCTGCGGTACTGTGAAAAATACTCACCGGGACCGTAGGTATTGAAGAGCCTGACCCGTACTGTTTCCGTGCCGAACTGGTCGGCGGAGTTAAGAACCTGCATCTCGTTGACCCACTTGGTCATGGCGTAATCGTTCATCTGCCGGACAGGTACTTTATCCATCACCTCTTCAGCCATAACCTGGCGGTAATCACCATAGACCTCGGAACTGCTGGTAATAACCATCCTGAACTTGAGGCGCTCCTGCAGGCGAATGATGTGCTTGGTGCCGATGACATTCGTTCTCCAGAGGTTTTCATAGTGGTCCTCGCCGTTACGGCGTCCGAACTCGGCGGCAAGATGATAAACGAAGTCGAAATCCATATTCCCGAGCAGGTTCTCGACTTGGCGGAATTCACCGATATCACATCTGACGTAATAGGGTTCGTCGGAGTGCGCTCTATCGGCAGTCCAGACTTCATTGCCCCGTTTTTCCAGTTCAGCCGCCAGAGGCTTGCCTACCGCCCCCAGGCCACCGGTAACCAGGATTTTCATGCTTTCCCCTCCACAATGTCAATAATTCTTACCGCGGCTTTACCATCGCCGAAGGGATTATTCCAGCCCGTTTCTCTCTCCATCATAATTTTACTACATTCTACTATCTTATCGGGGACGGTACCGGCCAGAGTATTGGCACCGACATCAATAGTCTCCGGTCTTTCCGTGTTATCTCTCAGAGTGACGCAGGGAACGCCGAGGATGCAGGCTTCCTCCTGGACACCGCCGGAATCGGTAAGTATCATCCGGGCATTACTCTCAAGCTGTAAAAACTCGAGGAAATCCACCGGCTCGGTGAGGATAATCTGCCGCGACCGGGGCCTGAGCCGGAACTCCGTCATCATTTTCCTGGCGCGGGGATGAACGGGGTATATCACCGGTAAATCAAGCGTCGTGCTGGTTTTAATAACGCCTTCAAGAATCGACGCAAACCTGGCGCGATAGTCCACATTCTCCTGGCGGTGTATCGTCATCAGCAGGTATTTCTTGTACTGCACCCCCAGCTTATCAATAACGGAGACCTTGCTCTTTGATATTTTAAGATTCTGCTTGACGGCATCAACCACGGTATTACCGGTGACGTACAACTTATCCTCGTCTATGCCCTCTTTCCGCAGGATGGCTTTGGACTTCTCGGTGGGAATGAACAGGAAGTCGGCACAGTGGTCAACCAGGACGCGGTTTATCTCTTCGGGCATAGTCCTGTCATAACTTCTGAGTCCGGCCTCGATATGCCCTACCCTGATATTCAGCTTGACCGACGCCAGAGCCGCGGCGAGAGTCGAATTGGTATCACCTTCAACCAGTACAATATCGGGACACTCCTGCTGCAGCACCTTTTCCACCCCCGCCAGGATTTTACCGGTCTGTTCAGCGTGGGACGCGGACCCCACCTCAAGATTATGCCGGGCCGGTGGTAAATTAAGCTGCTCTATAAATACCCTGTCCAGGTTATAGGAGTAGTGCTGGCCGGTATGAAGAATGAAGAACTCGATCTGCCTTTTTCCCAGCTCCCGGATGACCGGTGACATTTTTATGATTTCGGGTCGTGTTCCCAGAATTACGGCTATCTTCATCGCTGCACCTTGCTCCCTTGTCGTCATTATAAGGACTGGGGGTAACGGGGGTCAAGATTTCAAAGAAACGGCGTGCCGGGAAACGGACGAAAAATTTACGGAGCACCCGCAGGAAATGGGGGATTACCCCCACACCTTTTACATATTCACTATGTTGTTAAGTAATATTAATAAAAGTAAAAATATAGCAGGTTACCATATAATTCAGGCGGATGACGGCGATGCCAAAGGGGAATGGAATAGATTTAAAGGTAACAAACAGATTACTGACAGTATCAGAGGTTGCCCAACTACTGAACGTGCATCCCAATACGGTAAGACACTGGAGCGATAGCGGACTGATTAAAGTATGCCGTTTCGGCTACCGCCGCGACCGTAAATTCAAGCCCGAAGAAATCGCCAAATTTCTCAACAATAACCAGCAATAGACCCGACCCAATATCCGGGTAGCAGATACCTCGGACAGTCAAAATTCCGCAGACCAGTTTTCCAGCCAATGTATCTTCCATCAGTATGTCACTGATACGGACATTCTTTTTTACCCGGCTTACAGATAAAAGCCCGTGATGCCTGCAAAATAGGTAGGTATTGTTAACTGATTTTTTTGACAAACGCCGGAGTTATCAATATTATTATAGAGCCGAAGATATCCGTATACGAAAGGTTAAATATAATACTATTCCTATCTCCTGTACCGGAAATTTACCGCACGTAAATTTCAC